>NZ_VFNX01000001.1:300000-600000 GCF_006715785.1 Streptomyces puniciscabiei | reverse complement strand
CGCCCGGACGAACTGAAGAAGGACGACATCGCCATCGGCGCCCGCGACCAGAAGGTCAGCGGCTGGCACTTCACCGGCACCGGCCCCTGGTGGGGACTGACCCACGAGCAGAAGAACCCGGCGCCGACCCAGGACGTGGTCGTGAACATGTCCGACCCGAAGAACCCGACGGTCTACGTCGTCTCCCGCACGGTTCCGTAACCGCGGGCCCGGCCGGTCCGGGGGCCGACTGTCAGACCCCGCCCGTAGAGTCGAAGACGTCTGATCCGACGTAGGGGGGAGGTGGCAGGACGTATGAGCGCAGGCACGGCCGCGGTGGCCGAGCGCGAGGAAGGCCCCGGGCGGGCCGGGGACCGGGTCCCGGTGCGCCTCGCGTCCGTGTACCTCCCGGCGCCTCTCCCGCGCGACGGCCGCATCGCCTTCTGGGACCCCGAGGGAGGCGCCGTCGAGGGCGACACCGCCGAGCTCACGGTCGTACGACGCCATGGTGCGGGGGTGCGCCGCCGACAGGTGCCCGCGCTCACCCTGCCGCTCGCCCAGGCCCTGCCGCTGCTGGTCCGGGCCCGCCGCGACCCGGCCGCCCATCCCGCGACGGCCTGCTGGGGCGCCGCCGCGCTGCACGCCCTGCGGCTGGTCGCCCGCGGCCGCCTGCTGCCGGGCCTGACCCCGAGCGGTCATGACGCCTGGCGGGCGGGGCCGCTGGAGCCCGCCGACATCGCCCACCTGCGCGCGGTCGCCGCGGCCCTGCCCCCGGAGGGCCACGCCGTGCCGCTCCCGGACCCCGGTCCGCTGCGCCTGCCCGAGCCGGAGGCCCTGATCCGCTCCTTCCTGGACGCGGTCGCCGACGCCCTGCCCCGCACCCCGGCCGCCCCGCACGCCTCCGGCCGGCCCTTCGCCGCCCGGGAGCCCGTGGCGCTGCCACAGGCCCATGCATGGGCCGCCGAGGTCGCCGCCGGCATGGACGCGGGCGTGCGGATCTCGCTCCGCCTGGACCTGTCCGCGTACGACGTCTTCGACGCCGGCGAGAGTGCCGGCGCCCGCGCCGCCGGGGCGGCCGTCGTCCAGGTGCACAGCCTCGCCGACCCCACCCTGGTGGCCGACGCGGCGGCCCTGTGGGCGGGGGAGGCCGACTCGGCGTTCGGGCCGCGCTCGCGCGTGGACACCGCCCTCGCCGTGCGTCGCGCGGCCCGCGTGTGGCCGCCCCTGGACCGGCTCGCCGAACAGGACGTGCCCGACGTGCTCGCCCTGTCCGAGGAGGAGCTGGGCGAGCTCCTCGGCGTCGCCGCCACACGGCTGGCCGCCGCCGGGGTCGCCGTGCACTGGCCCCGGGACCTCGCCCGCGACCTCACGGCCACCGCGGTGGTCCGCCCGGCGCCCGGCTCGGCGACCGACGGCACCGGCTTCTTCGAGAGCGACGAACTGCTCCGGTTCCGCTGGCAGTTGGCGCTCGGCGGGGATCCGCTCAGCGAGGCCGAGATGGACTCCCTCGCCGAGGCCCATCGCCCGGTCGTACGGCTGCGGGACCGCTGGGTGCTGGTCGACCCGGCCCTCGTCCGCAAGGCCCGCAAGCGCGAACTGGGTCTGCTCGACCCGGTCGACGCGCTGTCCGTCGCGCTCACCGGCACCGCCGACGTGGACGGCGAGACCGTCGAGGCCGTACCGGTCGGCGCGCTGGCCACCCTCCGCGACCGCCTCACGGCGGGCCTGCGCCCCGCCGACCCGCCCGCCGGGCTGGCCGCCACCCTGCGCGACTACCAACTCCGGGGCCTGGCCTGGCTGGACCTCATGACCTCCCTCGGCCTCGGCGGCTGCCTCGCCGACGACATGGGCCTCGGCAAGACCGTCACCCTCATCGCCCTGCACCTGAAGCGCGCCCGCAGCGAACCGACCCTCGTGGTCTGCCCGGCCTCCCTGCTCGGGAACTGGCAGCGGGAGATCACCCGGTTCGCGCCCGGCGTCCCCGTCCGCCGCTTCCACGGCCTGGGCCGCACCCTGGAGGGCCTGGAGGGCGGCTTCGTCCTCACCACGTACGGCACGATGAGGTCGGCGGCCGCCCATCTCGCCGACCACCCCTGGGGCATGGTCGTCGCCGACGAGGCCCAGCATGTGAAGAACCCCTACTCGGCCACCGCCAGGGCGCTGCGCAGCATCCCGGCCCCCGCACGGGTGGCGCTGACCGGCACCCCCGTGGAGAACAACCTCTCCGAACTGTGGGCCCTGCTCGACTGGACCACGCCCGGACTCCTCGGCCCCCTGAAGTCCTTCCGCGCGCGGCACGCCCGCGCGGTGGAGAACGGCGAGGACCAGGAGGCCGTCGAGCGCCTCGCCCGCCTGGTCCGTCCCTTCCTCCTCCGCCGCAAGAAGTCCGACCCCGGCATCGTCCCCGAACTGCCCCCCAAGACCGAGACGGACCACCCGGTGCCGCTCACCCGCGAGCAGGCCGCGCTGTACGAGGCGGTGGTGCGCGAGTCGATGCTGGCCATCGAGACCGCCGAGGGCATCGCCCGCCGGGGCCTGGTACTGAAACTCCTGGGCGCCCTGAAGCAGATCTGCGACCACCCGGCGCTGTATCTGAAGGAGGAGGCGCGCGCCGACCGGCTTGCGGCCCGCTCCGGCAAACTCGCCCTGCTGGACGAGCTGTTGGACACCGTCCTCGCCGAGGACGGCTCGGCGCTCGTCTTCACCCAGTACGTCGGCATGGCCCGCCTCCTCACCGCGCACCTGTCCGCCCGCGCGATCCCCGTGGACCTGCTGCACGGCGGCACGCCGGTCCCGGAGCGCGAGCGCATGGTGGACCGCTTCCAGAACGGCGAGACCCCGGTCCTGGTCCTCTCCCTCAAGGCGGCGGGCACCGGCCTGAACCTCACCCGCGCGGGCCATGTCGTCCACTTCGACCGCTGGTGGAACCCGGCGGTCGAGGAACAGGCCACCGACCGCGCCTACCGCATTGGCCAGACCCAGCCGGTCCAGGTCCACCGCCTGGTCACCGAGGGCACGGTCGAGGACCGCATCGCCGAGATGCTCACCGCCAAGCGTGCCCTGGCCGACGCCATCCTGGGCTCCGGCGAGGCGGCCCTCACCGAGCTGACCGACCGTGAGCTGTCCGACCTCGTCTCGCTGCGGAGGCCGTCGTGACGGGCGGCGAACAGCGCCCCGGCGACGCCGCCCGCCGGGCCCTGCGGGAGGCACGACGGCGGGCGGAGACCGCACCGGCCGGCTCCGAACCCGTGGAAGCAGGGCGTACCGGGTTCGAGCGGGCGGAGACCGGCCGAGCGGACACCGCGGAGGACCAGGTGGCGTCCGACCGTGCCGGCACCGTGCAGCCGAGGCCCGCGGACGTGGCGCGGGCCGCCCTCCGGTCGGCCTCCGCTGGTGCGGGTGGCCATGCGGTGCCTGAGTCTGCGGATGCGGGCGCCCGAGAGGTCCCTGGGTCTGCCGTTGCCGGTGATCGTGATGTGCGGGGGGCCGTGGGCGGAGGTGACAGTGGGGTACCTGGGGCGGCCGGTGCCGGTGACCCCTCAGGGCCCGCCGTTGCGGCAGACCGTGACCTGCCCGGGTCCGCCCGTGCGGAACGTCCTGCCGGGCGCCCCGCCGACCTGGCCAGGGAAGCGCTGCGGTCCGCCCGCCGGGAGGCGCTGCGCGCCGAGGCCGAGACGGACGAGGCCGCCGCGCGCGGCGAGTGGTCGAAGGCGCCCCGTGCCCGGCGCGGGCCGCGCCCGACCGGTGGCTCCGGTGTGACGGCGCCGCGCCCCGCGACCGTTCCCGGACCGGAATCCCGGGCCGCTCGCATCAAGGCCGCCCAGGACATGCGGCACTACCTGGCCAACGCCTTCCGGATGCCGGCGGGGTCCGACACCCCGGAGGAGGAGACACCGGGCCCGGACACCATCGGCACCGGCGACGGCACCGACAGCACCGGACCGCGCCCCGTCACCACCCCGGCGCCCCCGCCCCCGCGCACACCACAGCCCGCCGTTCACGCCGAACCGGACCACACCTCTGCCGGTACCGACCACCTTCCCGCCGAGCCGGGCTCCACCTGGCGCGAGTCGGCGTCCGCCCACGTGCCCGCCACCATGGCCACCCCCCACCGCGACACCGAACTCCGCCGCACCTTTCCGCCGTTCTCGCCCCGCGAGGCCGGTGCCGAGGACGTGCCCTTCGCGGAGACCTGGTGGGGCAACGCATGGGTGGCCGCGCTGGAGCAGGACGCGCTGGACCCGAAGAGGCTGGCGCGGGGCCGTGGTTACGCCGACCAGGGGCACGTCGACGCGATCACCGTGACCCCGGGCCTCGTCCTGGCGTACGTCCGCGGGAGCCGGCCCCGCCCGTACCGGGTGCAGGTGCGGGTCCGCACGCTGGAGGACGCGGACTGGGAGCGCTTCCTGGACGCGGCCGCCGACCGGCCCGGGCACATCGCCGCGCTGCTCGACAAGGAACTGCCCCAGTCCCTCGCCGACTGCGGCGTACCGCTCCTGCCCGGTCCCGGAGACCTCGTGCCGCGCTGCAGCTGCCCCGACTCCGGGCACCCCTGCAAGCACGCGGCCGCACTCTGCTACCAGACGGCACGGCTGCTCGACGCCGACCCGTTCGTGCTGCTCCTGCTGCGTGGCCGGGGCGAGCGCAGCCTGCTCGACGCGCTGTCCCGGCGCAGCGCCGCCCGTGCGGCCCGCGCGGCCCAGGAGCGGCAGCCCGAGTCCCTGCCGGGCGTCCGCGCCGCAGAAGCCCTCGCCCCGCGGGAACTCCCCCCGCTGCCCCCGCCGTTGCCGGCGCCCCCGCACCCCGAGCAGCCCCCGGTCTACCCGGCGGCGCCCGGCGGCCCGGACCCCTTCGCCCTGGACCAGCTCGCGACCGACGCCGCCGCCCGCGCCCACGCGCTGCTCGGCACCGGACGTGACCCGGTGGGCGAACTGACGCTGTGGCAGGACGCGGTACGCCTGGCCGCCGCCCGCCCCGGCTCCGGTCTCACGGCCACCACCCGCACCCTGTACGCCACTCTCGCCACGGCCGCGGGCCGCACCCCGGCCGAGCTCGCGCGGGCCGTCGCGGCCTGGCGCCAGGGCGGCGCCGCGGGGCTGGCCGTCCTGGAGGAGCCGTGGGACCCGCCGGCCGGCCGCTTCGACCGGGCCCGCCCGCTGCTGCTCGCCGCCGACCTGCCGGCGTTCCGCCCCTGGCGCAACCGCCTCACCCATCCGCGCGGCCACGTCCAACTCCGCCTCGGCCGCGACGGCCTGTGGTACCCCTACGAGTCCGAACCGGGCCAGGACGACTGGTGGCCCCGCGGCACACCCGACCTGGACCCGGTGGGTGCCCTGACCGGTCTCGGCGCCCCGGACGACGCCTGACGGGACGGCACCCGACGCCTTGATTGCCCGCGGCGCGCGAAGGCCGGTGCCGGCAGCGGTCGTCGCTGCCGGCACCGGCCTCACGGTGCTGGGATGTGCCTGATCAGTAGGCGGAGTTGACCTTGTCGATGGAGCCGTAGCGGTGCGCGGCGTAGTTGGCGGCCGCGGTGATGTTGGCCACCGGGTCGGTCACGCTCTTGGCGGTACCGGAGACGTGGTACGCGTTGAAGGTGGGGTCGATGACCTGGAGCAGGCCCTTGGAGGGGGTGCCCTGCTTGGCGTTGACGTCCCAGTTGTTCTGGGCGTTGGGGTTGCCGCCGGACTCGCGCAGGATGTTGCGCTTGAGGCCCTCGTAGCTGCCCGGGATGCCCTTGGCCTTCATGATGGCCAGGGACTGCTTGATCCAGGCGTCGAGGTTGCCCGTGGCGCCGGCCTTGCCCCGGGCGGCGGAGCTGTCGTTCGAGGACGCCGTGACCACCGAGGAGGTGTGAACCTGCGTCGCTTCGGCGGCCTGTGCGTTCGCGGGCATCAGAGTGAGGGCGACGGCCGCCGCGCCGGTGGTGGTGATGCCGGTGAGGGCGAGGGTGCGCAGACGGGCGATGCGGGTGCGAGTGGTCATGGTCATACGGAAGGAACTCTCCAAGGAAGGACGTCGTCGGTGCCGGCCGCTGTCGGTCGCGGTGGCGTGGGGCGGTGCCCCGTGCTGCATCGGGAGCGGGCAGATCCGGCGGAGTTCCGCTCGGTCGGCCTGTGGCTCTCGGCGACGACAGCAATAGTTAGCGGCGGGCCGGGCGCGGCGCAATGATGTGACGTACTACCCGACTACGGAGGAATGTCCGAAATGGGCCGCTATAGAGAATTCTGTGCAGGTCAGGACGGTGAAGTCGCTACGGCCCACTTTAGGATGTGATCTGCGCCCTATGGGTGGCATCACACGAGCGACCCCCCTGTCAGGGGTTCGGCGCGCCTTGTGAGGGGGAATCCGGGTCTCGCGCCGGGCGCCGGAGGCGGGTGCGCGGAGGGCCGCATGAACCGTGTGTGGGTCCGGTGCGGTGGGCCCCGCGTGCTGCGCCGGCGCCTGGTGGGCGATGAGATCTTGACCGGCCGGCCGGCATCCGGCGGGCGGGGGGACGTGAGTCGTCAGGGTGCTGTTCAGCGCCCTCGGGATCGGTGGAGCCGTGGGTCTCGCCGACGGCCTGAAGTACTCCCCGCGCTTGTCCGGCACCCCGGGGCTCCTGGCGACACGGATCTGCGACACCACCGGCACCGGCAAACGGCGGCACGCCGACTGCTACGGCGTCTTCCGTGCCGACGATCACCGCCTGGTGGACGGGTTCGCCTCCGTCGGCGGCTCCTGCGAGGCCGGGACCGTGCTGCCGGTCCAGCGGGACGCGGGCGGCCACTGTCATCCGGTCGGGGTTGCTCCGACGGCCGGGCGGCCGGCCGGGATCTGCGCCGGTGCGGTGGCACTCACCGCCGGCCTGACCGCTCTGTGCGGCGCGTTCTCCACCGTGATGCTCCGGCTGGGCGGCCGTATCGGCGCGGTGCTGTGGTCGCCGGGGGTCGCCCGGATGCTGGGCCGGCTGCTCAAGGCGTGCGGCATCGCTTTCGCCCTCTTCCGCGTGGCGGGCGTGATCGGGTGGCCGGCCCTGCCCTGAGGGCCCGTGCCCGTGGCCGTGGACCCGCGTGACACGGCCTGCCCCGGCCGGGATCTACACTCAGTTGGTAGCCGCAAGCAACGGAACGTGAGTGACCGCCGTCACCCTCGTCGGCCGAAGCAGCTGGACGGCTACCTGGTCGACCGCACGTACACAGGCCTCGGAGCCGGGATGGACCCGGCCGGCGAGGCGAGGCAAGGAGATCCGCACGCATGACCACGTCCGCATCCCCGGCCCGTGGGGAAACCGCAGCGATACCGGAGTCGGCGCCGGCCGGCCGGCTGACGCACCGGCAGATCATGACGATCCTCAGCGGCCTCATGCTGGGGATGTTCCTCGCCGCGCTCGACCAGACCATCGTCAGCACCTCGATCCGCACGATCGCCGACGACCTGCACGGACTCAGCTCGCAGGCTTGGGTCACCACCGCCTACCTGATCACCTCCACCATCAGCACGCCGCTGTACGGCAAGCTGTCCGACCTCTACGGCCGCAAACCCTTCTTCCTGGCGGCCATCACGATCTTCATCGCGGGCTCGGCGGCCTGCTCGTTCGCCACCTCGATGACGGAGCTGTCCGCCTTCCGGGCCTTCCAGGGCATCGGCGCCGGCGGTCTGATGTCCCTGGCGCTGGCGATCATCGGTGACATCGTGCCGCCCCGCGAGCGAGCCCGGTACCAGGGCTACATGCTCGCCATGTTCGGCTCCTCCAGCGTGCTCGGCCCGCTGATCGGCGGCTTCCTCGCCGGACGCAGCAGCATCCTGGCCATCGCCGGCTGGCGCTGGGTGTTCCTGGTCAACGTGCCGGTCGGCATCATCGCGCTGTTCGTCGTCGCCAAGGTGCTGAACCTCCCGCACACCCGGCGTGAGCACCGCATCGACTGGTGGGGCGCGCTCACCATCGCGATCGGTGTGGTGCCGCTGCTGCTCGTGGCCGAGCAGGGCCAGACCTGGGGCTGGACCTCCACGAAGGCCTGTGTCTGCTACGCGGTCGGCGCGGTCGGCCTGGTGGTGTGGGTCCTGGTCGAGCGGGCCATGGGCGAGGAGGCCCTGATCCCGATGCGGCTGTTCCGCAGCGCGGTGTTCAGCAAGATGAGCCTGCTGTCCGTGCTCATCGGCATGGGCATGTTCGGCGGAATGATGATGGTTCCGCTGTACCTGCAGATCGTGAAGGGGGTCAGCCCCACCAAGTCGGGCCTGATGATGCTGCCGCTGATGGTCGGCATGATCGCCGGCACCATCGTGGTCGGACGCATCATCCAGAAGACCGGCAAGTACAAGATCTTCCCCGTCATCGGCACCCTGCTGCTGATCGCCGCCACGCTGCTGTTCCACTACCGGGTGCAGTGGGACAGCCCGCTGCCGGAGACCATGGCCTACATGGCGCTGTTCGGCATCGGCCTCAGCGGATGCATGCAGATCCTGACCCTCGCCGTGCAGAACGCCGTGGAGCCCAAGGACATGGGCGTGGCGACCGCGTCGGCCACCTTCTTCCGGCAGATGGGCGGCACCGCCGGCACCGCGGTCTTCCTGTCCGTGCTGTTCAGCACCGTCGGCGACAAGATCAGCTCGGCCTTCCGGGCCGCGTACGCGACGCCCGCGTTCCAGGCCGCGCTGCACGACCCCGCCGTACGCCACAACCCCGCGAACGCGCCGGTGCTCGAGATGTTCAAGCACCCGGCGGCGGGCGGCGGAAGCGGCTCGGGCGTGCTCGACGACTCCTCCTTCATCCAGCACCTCGACCCGCGCCTGGCCCAGCCGTTCAAGGTCGGTTTCACCGACTCGATGCAGCTCGTGTTCCTCATCGCGGCGGCCGTGATGGCCCTGGGCTTCCTGGTCGCGGTGTGGACCAAGGAGGTGCCGCTGCGCAAGGTCTCCGGCCTGGAGGCACGGGCCGCCGAGGAGAACGCCGGCGCCGCCCCGGAGCCGGCCGCGGCCACCGAGCCCGCCGCGGCCACAGCGGCCGGGCCCGCCGCCGACCCTGCCGCCACGCAGGCCACCGCCGCCGAGCCCGCCGCCGAAGCGTCCGCCGCGGGGACGCGGTCGGGCGCCGCGCCGGCCGATCGTTTCGCACCCGTGCCCGGCGCCCCGTCGTACGGCGTCCGGGGCCGGGTGCTGGACGGCGCGGGCGCGGCGGTGCCGCAGGCCGTGATCACCTTGATCGACGTGAACGGACGGCAGCTCGGCCGGGCCGTGAGCGGCGCGGACGGGGCCTACGCGGTGTCCGTCACCGGCCCCGGCACCTATGTGCTGATCGGCGCCGCCGGTGCCCGGCAGCCCCAGGCCGTCACGGTGCTCGTCGGTGACGAGCCGGTCGACTGCGATCTCGCGCTCAGCGGCACCGTCGCCCTGACCGGGACGGTCCGGGACGCCGCCGAGGGACAGCCGCTGCCGGGAGCCCTGCTGGTCGCCACCGATGTACGCGGCGAGGTCGTGTCCTCCGCGACCTCGGCCGCCGACGGCGCCTTCGAGCTCGCCGATCTGGTCCCCGGCAGCTACACGCTGGTGGTGAACGCGCCCGGACACCGCCCGGCCGCCCTCCCGGTCGACGTCACCGCCGCGGCGGTCGAGCCGTACGAGATCCGCCTCGAACCCGGCGCCCGGCTGGGCGGCGTCGTCAGCACCGCCACCGGCCGCCCGCTCGACGACGCCAAGGTCACCCTGCTGGACTCGGCCGGGAACGTGATCGGCACCACGATCACCGGCTCCGACGGCGCCTACGGGTTCACCGACCTCGACGGCGGCGAGTACACCGTCATCGCCAGCGGCTACGCCCCGGTCGCCGCCTCGGTGCGCCTGGACGGCAGCGGCGTCACCGGCCTCGACCTCGAGCTGTCGCACGAGGAGGGCACCCGGTAGCGGTCCGCCGGGCCGGCACGGGCGCCGGAACGGTCGTAAAGGATCTTCGCGGAGCGCTCATAACGTGGGACGTCGTGCGTCGGGCTCCGACCCAGCCGGGTGCGACATCGCGGTCCGGCGGAGTTGGCGTAGTTGGTGACAGACGCGTGAGAGCGCCTGTGAGAGGGGCGTTCGACGGCAAGCCCCTGCAGGCGCGGCCGGCGGGGGCTTCCGGGCGGGTGTGCTGCAGCTCCGACGTCGGCACCGTTGCCCTCGGGTTCGGGCGACCAACAGGCATAGCCGTCGCCCCTGCAACGTCGAACGCCCCTGGAGAGGTCTGAGGCGATGCCTGCCCCCGCCGAGGGGCGCACGGGCTCTTCGTCCGCGGGCTGTTCATGGTCGCGCAAGAGCATCCGTCGTGCACCGGGTGGACGCCCTGACCGGCCGGCCGACGCTGTGCCGCACCCGAGCGAAGTGGCCTGTGGCCGCGGGCCGAAGGCTGGGAGGCGGATGTGGCTTGCGGACGGGTACTCGCCCGCCGGGCCGCGCCCTAGACTGCGACCGCTCCGAAATCTGACGATCTTTTGGAGGGTGTGCAGGATGAACCGAGCTCTCATGACCGCATTGGCGGCAGCAGCGTTGGTCGTGTCCGGGGGCAGCACCACCGCCTCCGCCTCCGATGCCCCGCCGCGAACCACGCACGGTCCTTGCCAGTACACCCAGACACCGGACGAGCCGGCGGCGCGGCCGGTTCCCCTGCCGCCCGACCCGCGGCACACCCCCAGTCACGGCACGGTCGATATGGCTGTCCCGACCAGCCAGGGCCCGCTCCCGCTGCGTCTGGACCGGGCGAAGGCGCCGTGCACGGTCCAGAGCTTCCTGCACCTGGCGCGGCACCGGTTCTACGACCGTACGGTGTGCCATCGGCTGACGGCGTACCCGACGCTGAAGGTCCTGCAGTGCGGCGACCCGACCGGTACTGGCGAGGGTGGGCCGGGGTACGAGTACAAGGACGAGCTGCCGGTGGACCTGCCGCCGGCACCGAGCGATCCGACCGGCGTCCGTCGCCTTTACGGGCGCGGTTTGCTGGCGATGGCCAACGCCGGGCCGAACACGAACGGTTCGCAGTTCTTCGTCGTCTACGGCGACTCCGCGCTGCGACCGAACTACACGGTGTTCGGCACGGTCGGTGCCGCCGGCCTGAAGACGCTCGACAAGATCGCTGCCGGCGGTATCGAGCCAACTCCGCAGGACCCTGCGCCTGTCGACGGCATGCCCGTGCTGCGGACCGAGCTGCTCAGCGTCCGGCCGTCCTGCCGGCCCTGATGAACTGTGGTGCGGTCACCGTGGGTCCAGCTATGGCGCTGGATCGCCGACCTGCGTATTCATGAATCCGGCAGATTCTGCTCGACCGTTTCCGGATCCCGGCGGTTCAACGCGTGGAGTGCGTCGTGGTGCCGGGACCTGTCGTGGATTCGAGGGTGGAGACCGGGGGAGCGCGGTCGTGGCGACGGCCGGTGGTGCGCTGTGGTTGCCGATGGCGAAGGCCACGCGGCCGACTCAACCCCTCCCGGATTGCTCCCGCAGACCGCGAGGTCGCACTGCTGACCAGGTGAGGGCCTGCGCGGTCCGCCCGCACACCTCTTCACCGGCCGAATTTTCCGCGCCGCCCCCGGGGTGCGTGCCGTTCAGGCTGATCAGCACGCGCCGGCCCCCATGCGGGGGCCAACCGCATTCTATGGAGAAGCAAAGAATTCGACCCGGTACTGCCCGGTAGGACCCGTTCCGGTCTACGTTCCCACCGCACCCTGTCATGTCACGCTCACCCGGCGTGGCAGGGCGCCTGTGAGTGTCATGCTCATGACTGCGCGGTCCGCCGCCGCTACGCGCAATCACGGGCCTGCCCATCCAGTGCGATACCCCACGTCAACCGGAGGCAGTACCCCATGCGTGAGTCACACCCGACCGGGCGGAGACGGAGTCTGCGAAGACTCGTCGCCGTCGCCTTCCCCGCCCTCGCCCTCACCGTCGCCGGATTCACCGCCGCACCGACGGCCGGCGCCCAGCCTGCCGCGACCCACCCGCAGACCTCCAAGGTCACGCAGAACAACAAGGCACTGACCGCCCCCGAGCGGCAGACCTACCACTCGACCGGCAAGGCCGGCCAGAAGGTGCCGACCCAGCACCTGTGCGCCACCGCCGAGCCGGGTCATGCGTCCTGTTTCGCCCAGCGCCGTACCGACATCAAGCAGCGGCTCGCCTCGGCGGTTGCCGCTGCCGCGCCTTCCGGCCTTTCCCCGGCCAACCTGCACAGCGCCTACAACCTGCCCACGGCGGCCGGTTCGGGCATGACGGTCGGCATCGTGGACGCCTACAACGACCCCAACGCCGAGTCGGACCTGGGCACCTACCGCTCCACGTACGGCCTGTCGTCCTGCACCAAGGCCAACGGCTGCTTCAAGCAGGTCAGCCAGACCGGCTCCACCACCCAGCTGCCGACCAACGACACCGGCTGGGCCGGTGAAGAGATGCTCGACATCGACATGGTCAGCGCGGTCTGCCCGAACTGCAGCATCATCCTGGTCGAGGCCAACTCCGCGAGCATGGCCGACCTCGGCGCCGCCGAGAACGAGGCCGTCTCGCTCGGCGCCAAGTTCATCTCCAACAGCTGGGGCGGCTCCGAGTCCTCCTCGCAGACCAGCGACGACACCTCGTACTTCAAGCACCCGGGCGTCGCGATCACCGTCTCCTCGGGTGACTCCGCCTACGGCGCCGAGTACCCGGCCACCTCCCAGTACGTGACGGCCGTCGGCGGCACCGCGCTCACCACCGCCTCCAACTCCCGCGGCTGGAGCGAGTCGGTGTGGCACACCAACTCCACGGAGGGCACCGGCTCCGGCTGTTCGGCGTACGACCCGAAGCCGAGCTGGCAGACCGACACCGGCTGCTCCAAGCGCATGGAGGCCGACGTCTCCGCGGTCGCCGACCCGGCCACCGGCGTGGCGGTCTACGACACCTACGGCGGCTCCGGCTGGGCGGTCTACGGCGGCACCAGCGCCAGCTCGCCGATCATCGCGAGCGTCTACGCCCTCGCGGGCACCCCGGGCGCGAGCGACTACCCGGCGAAGTACCCGTACAGCCACACGGGCAACCTGTACGACGTGACCAGCGGCAACAACGGCAGCTGCTCCCCGTCGTACTTCTGCACCGCGGGCACCGGCTACGACGGCCCGACCGGCTGGGGTACCCCGAACGGCACCGCCGCCTTCACCTCCGGCTCCACCGGTGGCAACACCGTGACCGTCACCAACCCCGGCAGCCAGTCCACCACCACCGGAAGCTCGGTCAGCCTGCAGATCAAGGCCACCGACAGCGGCGGCGCCTCCCTCACCTACAGCGCGAGCGGCCTGCCGACCGGGCTGTCCATCAACAGCTCCACCGGCCTGATCTCCGGTACGGCGTCCACCGCCGGCACCTACCAGGTCACGGTCACCGCGAAGGACTCCACCGGCGCCTCCGGCTCGACGTCCTTCACGTGGACCGTCGGTTCCGGTGGTGGCGGGTGCTCCTCCTCGCAGCTGCTGGCCAACCCGGGCTTCGAGTCGGGCAGCACCGGCTGGAGCGCCACGAGCGGGGTCATCACCAACGACTCCGGTGAGGCGGCGCACGGTGGCTCGTACTACGCCTGGCTGGACGGCTACGGCTCCAGCCACACCGACACGCTGTCCCAGTCGGTGACGATCCCGGCCGGCTGCAAGGCCACGCTCACCTTCTACCTGCACATCGACACCGCCGAGACCACCACCAGCACCCAGTACGACAAGCTGACGGTGACCGCCGGTTCGACCACCCTGGCGACGTACTCGAACCTCAACCACAACTCCGGGTACGCGCAGAAGACCTTCGACCTGTCCTCGCTGGCGGGCCAGACGGTCACCCTGAAGTTCAACGGCGTGGAGGACTCCTCGCTGCAGACCAGCTTCGTCGTGGACGACACCGCCCTGACGACCAGCTGACCGGTATGAACTGAGCATTCGATCCCGCACGCGGAAGCCGTCCGCGTGCGGGATGCGCCGTACCCACCGGCTCGTTGCAGAACGCCACGAGCCGGTGCCGCCGCCCGCCCCCGTTCAGAGCGGCGGAAGGCGCGTTCGGAGCCGGCACAGATCCGGGCTGCGTCGCCGGCGCGCCCGTTGTGAGCCCCTGGCGTGCCGGGTCACCAGCTGCTGTTGGTCACGCCAGGGAGCTCGCCCGCGTGGGCCATCTCGCGAACCCGGATACGGGAAAGACCGAAGGCGCGCAGGTAGCCGCGGGGGCGGCCGTCCACGCAGTCGCGGTTGCGCAGGCGTGTGGCGCTGGCGTCGCGGGGCTGTCGGCGTAGTTCCCGCTGGGCGGCGGCGCGGTCCTCATCGGAGCTTGCAGGGAAAGCGATGATCGCCTTCAGCGCGGCGCGGCGCGCGGCGTAGCGCGCCACGACGAGGCGCCGCTGTTCATTCTTCGCGATCTTGCTCTTCTTCGCCATCAGACCTTCCCTCCCCGGGCGCGGATGCGGGCCACCGCGGCCTCGATGCCGATCGTGTCGACCGTCTTGATGCCCTTGGCCGAGAGCGCGAGCCGGACGTGCCGGCCTTCACTCGGCAGCCAGTAGCGCTTGCTCTGGACGTTGGGGTCGAAACGGCGCTTGCTGCGCCGGTGCGAGCGGGAGATGTGATGGCCGAAGCCGGGCTGTCGGCCGGTGAGTTGGCAGTGGGCGGACATGGCTGTTCCTCCTTGGGGTGGATGCAGCAACACTAGCGCCAGATGAAAATGAAAACCAATCTCTTGTATGGTGCTGTCCATGGCCCGCAACGAACTGCGTCCGATCATCAAGCTGAGGTCCACCGCCGGCACCGGCTACACCTACGTGACCCGCAAGAACCGCCGTAACAACCCCGACCGGCTCACCCTGCGCAAGTACGACCCGGTCGCAGGCCGCCACGTCGACTTCCGTGAGGAGCGCTGAGAGCCGTGAAGCCCGGAATCCACCCCCAGTACCGCCCGGTCGTCTTCCGTGACCGGGCCGCCGACTACGCCTTCCTCACCAGGTCCACGGCCACGAGCGACAAGACCATCGAATGGGAGGACGGCAACACCTACCCGGTCATCGACGTCGAGATCTCCTCGGCGAGCCACCCCTTCTACACCGGCACCCAGCGGGTCCTGGACACCGCGGGGCGGGTCGAGCGCTTCGAGCGGCGCTACGGACGCGGACGGAGCGAGCGGTGAGCGGGGAGGAGGTGCGGCTGCCGGTGGCGATCGTCGGCGGGTTGCACTCCGACGCCCGCCGGGCCGCCGTAGAGCAGATCCTGCGTACGGTCCCCGGCTCGGTCGCGCTGCACCACGATCTGACGTCCGCCGTGGACAGCGCGGTGCACCGGACGGTGCGCGACGCCGACGGCCTGCTGGGCAGCGGCGACGCGCCCCTGGTGAACGACTGCGCGTGCTGCGCACTGCGCGAGGATCTCGTCCCCGAACTGCTGCGGCTCGCAGCGGAGGGAACGTACCGGCTGGCCGTCGTGGAACTGTGGGACTCCGTCGAGCCCCAGGCCATGGCCGGAGTCATCGCCGCCGCGGGCGCACCGCTGGCCCTGACCGGGGTCGCCACCGCGGTCGATCCGGCACTCGTGCTGCCGTACCTGGCCAACGGCGACGACCTGGCCGACGTCGGCCTCGCCGCCGCGCCGACCGACCAGCGCACGGTCGCCGACACCTTCGCCCGGCAGTTGGAGTACCCCACGGTGATCGCCCTCGGCGACGGCGATTCCTGCGACGAGGTCGCCGACGACACCGACCACGCGCTGCTCGCCCAGCTCACACCAGGCGCACGAAGCGTACGGGTGGAGAGCGACGGTGCCCTGGGGGCGGCGCTGTTGGCAGGCTTCGACGTGGCGGCGGCCGCCGCCCGTGTGCATCCCGCGTGCGCGCTGCTGCCGCAGTCGTGCGACGAGCACGGCGTGAGCACCTTCGTCTGGCGGCGCGAACGGCCCTTCCATCCGCAGCGCCTGTACGCGGCGCTTGAGGACCTGACCTGCGCCGCCGCGCGCAGCCGGGGGCGGTTCTGGCTGGCGGACCGCCCCGACACACTGCTGTCCTGGGACGCCGCCGGCGGCGCGCTGTGCGTGGAGTCGGCCGGGCCCTGGCTGGCAGCTCTGCCCGACGCCGCCTGGGAGATGGTGCCCGCCGAGCGCCGCCTCGCCGCCTCCGTGGACTGGCACCCGGAACACGGCGACCGCTGCCAGTACCTCACCTTCACCTCGCCCGGCCTGGACCGCGACGGCCTGTCGGCCCTGCTCGACTCCTGCCTGCTCACCGACGACGAGTACGCGGCCGGCAGGGACCGCTGGAAGCAACTCCCGCACGTCTTCGACGACTTGCTCGACCCCGTGACCTGAAAGAGAGGACCGACCTCACCATGACCCGACGCACGAGCATCCGGCGCCAGACAGCCAAGCGTCAGCGCACCAACCCGCTGGACGCCGCCGGAATCACCTACATCGACTACAAGGACACCGACTTGCTGCGGAAGTTCATCTCCGACCGCGGAAAGATCCGCAGCCGTCGGGTGACCCACGTGACGCGTCAGCAGCAGCGGCAGATAGCACAGGCCATCAAGAACGCACGCGAGATGGCGCTCCTGCCCTACGGCTCCCGATAGGGCGATGGGCGCCGCACCTTCCGTCACGCCCTGTACCGGTAGCGGATCCGGCCGCGGGTGAGGTCGTAGGGGCTGAGTTCCACGAGCACGCGGTCGCAGCGGGCCCTCCTCCGCCTCGCCGGCGGGCACGATCGTCACGCCGGACGGGGGCCGTACCGAGCCGAGCCCGGTGACCTGCGGGTCGGTGGGCACGAGATAGCCCAATTCGCGGCGTGCGGCGGCGAAGCCGGCCTGCTCCCAGGCGGACCCTGAGTCGTGGTCGGTCTCGTCGACGACGGTGTACAGCGGTGTCGGCAGGTCCGCCGGCATCGCGTCGGCGATGCGGTCGAAGACCGCGCCGTGCCACGCGTCGATGCTGACGAGAGCCGCCCGTCGGGCCGACGCGAAGCGGCGCCGCGGCCGACCGTCAGGTCGTCCTCCACAGCGTGCCACTGCGTGTCCGAGACCCGCGTGACCACAACCGGATGGTTGTCCGTGCCCGGAGCGGAATGCACATACCGGGCCGGGCGGTGCCGTGGCTGTGTTCGCCGCCCGGCCCGGGGTCCTCAGGGGCCCGCCACGAGTTCGGGATGCTCATGCTCGCAGGTGCCGTCGATGCCGTAGGTGTCCCAGGCGGGGAACGGGTCCGTGGGCGGCAGGCTCTCCTCGTCGGCCATGAGGCAGTCGGTCAGTGCCGCGTGCAGCGCACCCGCGTGCAGGTGCGTGCCGATGAAGACCAGTTCCTGGCACTCGGGGCTCTCGGTGTCGCGTGCGGCGGACGGCTCGAAGCGTGCGACGGATCCGGCCTGTGACCACAGGCCCGTCACGTGCGGGCGGCTGGCGAGGGTGAAGAAGCCCTTGGAGCGCAGGATCTGTCCGTACGCGCCGCTGTCGAGTTCCTCGGTCACGAACGTCCACAACCGACCCGGATGGAAGGGCAGTTCGGAGCGGAAGACGGTGGAGGAGATGCCGTACTCCTCCGTCTCGGGTACGTGGTCGCCGTTGAGCTCCATGACCCAGCCGGGGGCCTGTTGGGCGCGTTCCAGGTCGAACAGCCGGGTGCCCAGCACGTCGCCCACCTTCACGCGGCCGTGGACGGCCGGGACGAGACGTGCGGCGGGGTTGAGGCGGTTGAGTGTCGCTCGCAGCCGGTCGGCCGACTCCTTGTCCACGAGGTCGAGCTTGTTCAGGACGATGACGTCGGCGAACTCGATCTGGTCCATCAGCAGGTCGCTGACGGTGCGTTCGTCGTCCTCGTACTGGTCCAGGCCGCGCTCGACGAGTTCGTCGCCGCTTGCCAGCTCGGGCAGGAAGTTCGCGGCGTCCACGACCGTGACCATGGTGTCAAGGCGGGCGAGGTCGCCGAGGGTGGCGCCGTCGTCGCGGGCGAAGGCGAACGTCGCGGCGACCGGCATGGGTTCGGAGATGCCGGACGACTCGATGAGCAGATAGTCGAAGCGGCCCTCTCGGGCCAGCCGGTCGACCTCCACCAGCAGGTCGTCGCGCAGGGTGCAGCAGATACAGCCGTTGGTCATCTCGACCAGGCGTTCCTCGGTGCCTGACAGGGCGGCCTCGCCGCCGCGCACCAGGGCGGCGTCGATGTTGACCTCGCTCATGTCGTTGACGATGACCGCGACGCGCAGTCCCTCGCGGTTGCCGAGGACGTGGTTGAGGAGGGTGGTCTTGCCGGCGCCGAGGAATCCGGACAGGACGGTGACGGGCAGGCGGCCGGAGGGGCCGGACGGCATCATCGCTCAGCCCTCGGGGCGCAGCAGCCCGCGCTCGTACGCCTTCACCAGCCGCTGCGGTACCAGGTATGACACTCCGTCGACGATGACCGGTACGAGCGCCGGCGTGGTCGCCTTCCACTGGGCGCGGCGGTGGCGGGTGTTGCTGCGGGACATCTTCCGCTTGGGAACGGCCATGGGAATCCTCCTGGTTGGGATGGCGAGTACAGGCTACATGAAAATGAACACCATTACGAAGTGGCCCATGGTTCATGCGCACCGCCGTGGTCGCCGTCGCGGGCGACCGGACGTGCGTCGACGCCGACGACAAGGGCTGTCCTGACCGTGAGCGCAGAGACATCCATCTCCCTCGGCCCCGACCCGGCCAGGCGCGGCGCGCTTGCCGCCCGCGAGCACGCGGTGCGTGAGGCCCGCGAGAAGACCGCGTTGCGGATCACCGCGCTGTCGCTCTTCGCGCTCGCCGCCTACGTCACCGTCGATCGGCTCAGGCGAGGCCACGCGCTCCCTGCCCGGGATCGTGCCGGCTGCCCTCTCGCTCGTGGACATGCCGGTCCTGTCGGCGGCCCAGCGTCGCGCCGGTCGGGAACTCGGCTCCGCATCTGCCGTGGCCGCCTCCAAGCAGACACTGCTGCGCACCTATGTGTCGGCGGTGCTGCTGGTGGGCCTGGTCGTCAATGCCGTGTTCGGCCGGTCGTGGACGGATCCGCTCGCGGCCCTGGTCATCGCCGCGGTCGCGGTGAAGGAGGGGCGCGACGCGTGGCGTGGGCAGGGGTGCTGCGCAAGGCCGTCGGCCGCCGGGCAGGACGACGGTCGGCGGGAGGCGGATGCCTGCGGCTGTGCTCCGGGGTGCGACTGCTGCCCTCGACGGTGACCCCTCCGGACAGGCAGTGCCGCCGGAGTTCACCGGCGCTCGTCCGCCGCCGGCCGTCGGCCGCAGTCCGGGCACACCCCGGACAACTCCACCGTGTGCCGGACGTTCGCGAACCCGGAGGTCTGCGCGACGGTGTCGGCCCATTCCTCCACCGGGCCGGAGTCGACGGGTCGGCTCAGGCCGCATTCGGTGCAGATGAGGTAGTGGCGGTGTTCCGGTCCCGGGCGGTAGCGGAAGAGGCGTTCACCGCTGGTGTCGCGCACCATGTCGGCCCGGCCGACGCCGGCCAGGCCGGCCAGCGTGCGGTAGACCGTGGAGAGGCCGACCGGTGAGCCGGCGGCGGCGAGCTGGTTGTGGAGGGCTTGGGCGCCGACGAAGCCGTCGGTGCGGATGAGCGCCTCGACCACGACGGTGCGTTGCTGGGTGAGGCGGCCGATCAGCGTGACGTCGTGCGAGGGTGTGGGGGTGCGCCGGCGGTCGGGTGCCATCGGGTGCCTTCGCTCAGGTGCGGGTGGGGACGGTGGTTCGCGTACGAGGACCGGGGACAGGGCGTCGTATCAGGAAGGTGGCGGTGTACACGGCCGTGGCGGCGGCCATGATGGCGAAGCTCGGCGGCATCTTCGGCACCGCGTAGGAGGCGAAAAGCCCCGCCCACATCTCCAGCACCGCCAGCCCTGCGGAGAGGGCGAGCGCGCGGTAGGGGCGGTCGGTGAGGCGGATCGCGGCGCCGGCGGGGGCTGCGAGCAGGCCGAGCAGGAGCAGGGAGCCGACCGCTTGGGTGGCCTCGGCGGCGCTGATGCCGGCCAGGGCGAGGAAGCCGTAGCCGAGCAGGCGGACCGGTACGCCGCGGGCGGCGGCCACGGCCTCGTCGAGCGTGGCGAACAGCAGCGGCCGGGCGGTGAGGACCACCAGCAGGCCGACCCCGGCTGCCACCAGGGCGGCGACGACCGCGCTGCCGGCGGAGATGCCGAAGATGGAGCCGAACAGGACGCTGATGCCGGCGGTGCCGTTCGTGGTGCTGCGCGAGGTCGTGTAGAGCGTGATGAAGAACGCGCCCAGGCCCAGGATCCAGGAGAAGACGCTCCCGATGACCACGTCGTCGGGTCGCGCCTTGCGGCCGAGGGTGCCGAAGAGCAGCGCCATGGCGATGGTGGCGGCGAACAGCCCGAGGCGAAGGTCGGCGCCGAAGGCGAGGGCGGCCATCGCGCCGGTGAAGGCGACGTGGCTGAGCGCGTCGCCGGTGAAGACCTGCGCCCGCAGCACCAGGAAGTAGCCGACCAGCCCGCAGGCCGCGGCGATGGCGGTACCGGCGAGGAAGGCGTGCAGGAAGAACGGGTGGGACAACGGGGAGGCGGCGAGCAGGACGGTCATGCGACCACCTCCTTGGCCCTGGGTGCGGCCCCGGGTCGGGTGCGAGCGAGTACCTCGCGCAGCGAGCGCCGGCCCAGCGCGAGCAGGTAACCGGCGAAGGCGATGGTCGTCACGAAGAAGCCCAGAGGGTAGGGCCAGTAGTAGGCGGCGGTCAGCCCCAGCCAGGTCGCGGCGAAGGCCAGCAGGACGGCCAGGGCGAGACTCAACGCCGGGCGGGTGGTGAGGACTTGCGCGGTGGCGGCCGGAATCACCATGAGGGCGAAGACCAGGAGGGTCCCGGTGATCTGGCTCGCCTCGGCGGTGGCCGCACCGAGCAGGACGAGAAAGGCCACCGACAGGGCGCGGACCGGCACCCCGCGCCCGCCGGCGACCTGCGGGTCCACGGACGCGAACAGCAGCGGCCGCCCGATCAGCGCCAGCACCGCGAGCACCACCGCACCGACCACCGCCAGCACGGTCACCTGGGAGGAGGTGATTCCCAGGAAGGTGCCGAAGAGAATGGTCTGCGGCCCCTCCAGCAGCCCTCTGTACAGGGCGGTGAACAGGAAGCCGGACGCGAGCAGGAACGCCTGCACCGTCCCGGTCAGCGCCGACTCCTCGTGCTCTCCGCCGCCCCGCAGGGCCGCGATGACCAGTGCGGCGGCCACACACAGAGTGAAGTAGCCGTAGACCGCGCTGAACCCGAGCAGGAGCGCTCCGGCGGCGCCGGGGAAGGCGACCATCGAGACGGTGTGCGCGGCGAACGTCTGCCGCCGCAGCACCACGAACCATCCCACGAGCGCGGAGACCACGGCCACGACCGCGCCGGCGCGGAACGCGTTGACCATGAAGGGGTAGGACCACATGTCCTGGTAGTCGGTCAGGAGGTTCCACGACCAGGTTGGTGCCCCTGTCTCAGCGAGCAGCATGACCGCTCCCCGGGGTGTCGTGCCGGTCGGTGTGCACGGCCGGTGCCTCCGGCTGGCCCACGACGACCAGCCGCCCGTCCGAGGTCTGCAGCACCTCGACCGGTGTGCCGTACAGCCGGGTCAGCGTCTCGGAGGTGATGACCTCGGTCGGTGTGCCTGCGGCGGCGCCGCCCTCGGCCAGGTACACCACCCGGTCCAGGTGGTGGAGTATCGGGTTCACGTCATGGGCGACCATGACCACGGACACGCCCTCCTGGTGACAGATGCGCCCGATCAGCGCGGCGACGGCGCTCTGGTTGGGCAGGTCGAGGCTGTCCAACGGCTCGTCGAGCAGGAGCAGTTCGGGCCTGCGGACCAGTGCCTGGGCGATCAGTAGGCGCTGCTGCTCGCCGCCGGAACACTGCCCGATGGGCCGGTGTGCGTACGCCGACGCCCCGACCAGCTCGATCACCTCGTCCACCCGCGCACGGGCGGACCGCCGACGCGCGCTCGGGAACGGCAGCGGCACCCCCCACCGGTCACCATCCAGGCCCATGCGCACCACATCGACACCG
Source organism: Streptomyces puniciscabiei (assembly GCF_006715785.1). Taxonomy (NCBI): domain Bacteria; kingdom Bacillati; phylum Actinomycetota; class Actinomycetes; order Kitasatosporales; family Streptomycetaceae; genus Streptomyces; species Streptomyces puniciscabiei. Next base: position 578,035 of record NZ_VFNX01000001.1, on the reverse strand, counting down.
CGGATGCGCAGATCGGCGTCGAAGCTGCGCCGCTGCGGCAGATAGCCGATGCGGTCGTTGGCCTGCCCGGGCCGGGCGCCGAGCACCCGTACGTCTCCGGCCGCCGCGGGCAGGGCACCCAGCAGAACCTTGATCATGGTGGACTTGCCGACGCCGTTGGGGCCGAGTACGGCGGTGAACTCGCCGGCCCCGATGCGAAGGTCCACCCCCGACCACAGCGTCCGGCCGCCGACCCGCACCGCGGCCCCGCGCAGGGCGACCACCGGATCGCTTCCCGCTCCTGCGGCCGTGTCGTGCCCCCCGCTTCGGCGGCCGGGGACGGTGTGACTGCTGGTGTGTGTGACGGCTTCGCGGGCCTTCGCTATCGGGTTCATGGCTTCAGTTCACTTCCCGGTGGCCTTGGCCAGGGCCTGCTCGATGCCCTGCAGCTGGGTGGTCTGCCACTGCTGGAAGGTGGCCCCGGCGGGGGTGAGGGTCTCGGTGACGGTGGCGACCGGGATGCCCTGGGCCTTGGCCTCCTTGACCTGCGCCTGCACGTCCGGCGTGGAGTTCTGGGAGTTGTAGACGTAGACCTTGATCTTCTTGTTCTTGATCTGCTGGTCGATGGCGGCCTTGTCCTTGGCCGTGGGGTCGGAGCCCTCGCTCATCGCGTCCAGGAACGTCTCCGGGGTGAGCATCCTCAGCCCCAGGCCCTCGGCGAGCGGCGTGACGATGGACTCGGAAGCACCGATCGGCGTGCCCGCGTACTTCGCCTTGATGTCGGCGATGAGCTTGTTGTAATCGCCGAGCGTCTTCGTCTCGAAGGTCGTCTTCTGCTGGTCGAAGTAAGCCGCGGCGGCCGGGTCGATCTTCTTGTAGTCCGCGGTGATCTTCTCGATGACCTGGTGGACGTTGTCCGGGGAGTACCAGCGGTGCGGGTTGCCGCCCGGCTTGATGCCGACCAGGTCGCCGACCTTTAGCTGGGTGCGTCCGCTGCCGGGGTTGGCGGCCAGCAGCTTGTCCGCCCAGGCGTCGTAGCCGATGCCGTTGACGATCGTGTACTGGGCGCCGGCCACGGTACGGGCGTCGGCAGCCGTGGGCTCGTAGTCGTGCGGGTCGGCATCCGGGTTGTTGATGATGCTGGTCACCTTCACGTGGCTGCCGCCCAGCTGGGAGGCGATGCTGCCCCAGAAGTTCTCGGCCGCCACCACCTGGATGGTCCTGCCCGACCCACTTTCGCTGCCGGTCGCGGCGGTGTCGGTGGTGTGCGAGGAGGAGGTCGAGCAGGCCGTCGCCGTCACGGCGGTCAGGGCGGCCGTCGCGGTGACCAGTGCGATCCTCGCGGTCGGCCGGGCGGAACGGGAGGCGGGGGCGGTGGACATGCGGGAGCTCCTTCGGGCGATGCCGGGCGCGCGGCGGACACGCGCCGACCGTGTGGCGACACCTGCGACGCTAGATGGAAATGATTTTCAGATCAATCCCAGATGAAAACCGTTGCCATCTTTTGACCGGGTGTACGACTGCTCGGGGGATGCGCAGGTGGGGGCGCGGTTGGATGCCGCGGGGGCAAGCGCGGGCGGCCGTCGCTCACGAGGACCGGGTGTCCTGGTGGGCGACGGCCGCCGAGGGGGCGAAGTGGCCGGCCTGATTGCCGAACGCCGGTTCGGGCAGTCGGCGTTGTGACCGGCAGTGGTTCAGCAGTCGCGGAACTCCGGCGACTGGTTGAGGATCTGCGCCCGGAGCGAGGTGAAGCGGGCGTGGGTCTCGCCGCCGCGTGCCTCGGGTCGGAACGCCGCGACACGGTGGCAGTTCTGGAAGGCGAGGGCGATGCCGAAATGGCGTTCCAGGCTGCCCCGGATCGCGTCACTGGACAGGGCGCGCAGCAGCTGGCCGCGCTCCTTCTCGGAGGGCGGCGGGGTCTGGTTGTCGGCGAACTCCGACGTACCGGACCGCAGTTCCTCGGCGAGGCGGGCGATGAGGTCGTAGGCGTACGGCAGGGAGGTGCGCACCGTTTCCACGAAGTCCTGCTCCCGCACCTCGCCGTTCTCGGCTTCGGCGAGCAGCTGCGGGGAGACGTCGAGTGACATGAAGGGCTGTCCTGTTCTGTGGTTCTCTTGGCGGAGGGGATGGGGTCAGGCGAAGACGGTCAGGGCCGCGGGGCCGTGCTGGAAGTCAGGGTCGACCTGGGCGGCGAGGTCCTGGCCGGTGGCCTCGTTGGCCCAGGCGGCGGCGTTGCGCAGGTGGAACTCCACGGCGTGCCTCTGGAAGGCCGCCCAGTCCTTGGGGCGGGCGTCCACGGCCGCGCGCAGCAAGTCCAGGGTGCGGGTGTTGTGCGGCTCCAACTCGCCGTGCCCGTGGCCCTGTTCCTGGGCACGTACATAGGAGGACTGCGCGAAGTGCGCGAGCAGATCGTCGCCGACGCGCTCCTTGAGGAAGAGCAGGTCGTCCTCGCCGGTGACCTTGTTGCCGACGACGGCGACCGGGACGCCGAACTCGGCGGCGTGCTCGCGGTACTGGCGGTACACGGAGAGGCTCTTGCGGGTCGGTTCGACGACCAGGAACGTCATGTCGAAGCGGGTGAACAGGCCGGAGGCGAAGGCGTCGGCGCCGGCGGTCATGTCGACGACGACGTACTCGCCGGGGCCGTCCACGAGGTGGTTGAGGTACAGCTCGACCGCGCCGAGCTTGGAGTGATAGCAGGCCACTCCCAGGTCGCTCTCCGCGAAGGCGCCGGTGACCATGAGCGGTACGCCGCCGACCTCCTGGACGTGATGGCTGTGCACCTCGTCGTCGCCGAGCAGCCGCAGCAGCCGGGACCCGCGTCCGGGCGGGGTCGTCTTCACCATGGCTTCGACGGAAGGGATATGCGGATTCGTGCCCCGCAGGTACTCCTTGATCTCACCGGTGCGCACGCTGAGCGGCGGCGCGGCGAAGACCTCGTCCTCGTCGAGGCCGAGGGCGTACGCCAGGTGCTGGTTGATGTCGCCGTCGATCGCGACGACCGGCGCGCCCGAGTGCGCCAGGTGACGGGAGAAGAGGGCCGACAGGGTCGTCTTGCCGCTGCCGCCCTTGCCGACGAAGGCAACGCGCATGGCTAGTCGCCCCCTCTATTGAAAATGGATGTCATAAGCATAGGCTGGAGGTGTGGCCGGGTGCTGTCAAATCGCCAGGGCTTCAACTTGCCGACGGCCATGGCCTGTTGGGCGCCGCGACGGCAATCGGGGGATCACTTTCACCCACACGGAGGAGACTCAGAGATGAGCGATACCGCAGGCGGCCGTCAGAGCCGCCCTTTCACCCTCGTGGTCTGCGGCTCATGCCGTGCCGCCGCGAGCGGGCGGGTGATGGACGCCCTGCGCCGTGCGGTCCGGGAGTGCCCGCACGGCGTGATGGTCTCCACCGGTTGTCTCGCGAGGGTGCTGCACTGCCGCAGGCGCCGCGGGCTGCACGCGGCCGTGCAGCCGTGCGGGGCCGACCGCAGGCCGAGTGGTGTCGCCGTACTCCTCGGTCCGCTGGTGACGGAAGCCGACGCCGAGGTGGTGGGGGCCTGGCTACGGGCCGGAATGCCCGACGACGGCACGCTGCCCGACCGGCTGCGCACGGCCCCGGCGCCGCAGCAGGTGGCACACCTCAACTGACGCACCCCTCATGGATGCTGTGCGTCAGCCGAGGTCGCGTACGCCGAGGCGCAGGTGCTCGATGTGGTGGACGGCCTGGTCGAGGAGTTGGGCGACGTGGTCGTCGTAGAGGCTGTAGACGATGCGACGGCCGTCGCGGCGGCCGGTGACCAGGCCGAGGGCGCGCAGCAGGCGCAGTTGGTGGGAGACGGCGGACTGTTCCATGCCGATGGCGGCGGCGAGTTCGCCGACGGGGTACGGGCGTTGCCGCAGGGTGGTGAGGATCAGCAGGCGGGACGGTGTGGCGAGGGCCTGGAGTGTCGTGGCGACGGAGGCGGCGGTGGCTTCGTCGAGCCGGGCGGCCGCGAGGACGTCGCGGCCGCCGGCGTCGAGGTCATCGGCGTGCACGGGCGCGGGCCTCGCGCGGTGGGCGGATGAACTGCAGGGCCAGGGTGGCGGGCGGTTCGGCGATGCCGGGTCCGCCCTGGGCTGCCCAGCGCAGCAGGTCGTCGGTGCTGTCGTCGTCCATGACGGAGCCGACCCAGACGGCGCGGCCTCCGGCCCGGCGTCCGGCGGTGGAGGGCTGGACGACGATGACGTTGGCCTGGTCGCAGGGGCCGAGGCAGTCCGTCGTACGGACCTGGAAGCCGTGTTCCGCCGCGCCGGCGCGCAGTCGGTCCAGTTGCCAGGCGTGGTCGGTGCCGATGGGGGTCCCCCCGGTCGAGCGAAGCCGAGACTGGGGGAGCTTGCGCGGGTTGCCGCAGCAGCAGCCCCGGCACACGACGAGCGTGCAGGGGCGGGGAGCGGCCGCCCGGATCACGGAGCGGTTCACAGCGCGGTCCGGGACGGCACGCCGTACGTCCGGATCCGGCCGTCCCGCCACGCGACGGCCAGCAGGTAGGGACCTGTCCAGGCCAGTGCGGCGACCGCCGCGCCCGTGCCGTCCAGTTCGCGCACGGGCCGCAGGCGCGCCTGGGGCCGCCCGGCCGTGGCGTGCCACAGGGCTACGGTGCCGTCGGCGCCGCCGCTGGCCAGATGCCCGGCCGCGCCCGGCCGCCAGGCCAGCGCGGTCACCGTCTCGTGGCAGCGCAGCGAGCGCGGTGCGGTGCCCTCCAGGCCCTTGCCGGAGAAGTCCCACACGGTCACGTCGGGTGCGCCGTCGGCGGCCAGCCAGAAGCCGGTGTCGTCGAAGGCGAGCCGGGAGACCTTCTCCGGGTAGCCGGACATGGTCAGCTCGCCGCCGTCGCGGGCGCGCCAGATGTGGATGGAGGCGTCCTGGTTGCCGCTGCAGATCCACCTCCCGGTGGGCGCGACGGCGAGTGCGAGGTGGGAACCCACGTAGGGGTAGGTGGCGACCGGTTTCTCGGTGTGCCGCTCGTGGCAGCGCACGGCCCCGTACGCGGCCACGGCCAGGCGCCGCCCCTGCCGCATCCAGGCGAGGTCGGTGACGGTGGACGCGGCGGGCTCCGTGCGCCACAACTCGCCGCCGTCCGCGCCGAGTACGAGTGCGCGGCGGCCGGAGGCGACCGCGACCCGGGTGCCGTCGGCCCAGGCGGCGGCCGCCGACCAGGCGCCGGACTCCCGCACCGTCGTACGGCCGTCCGAGCGGCGCCAGAGTGCGTACCCCAGGGGGCCGGTCGCCACCACGTGCCCGGCATCCGGGGAGAGCACGACCGCGAGTGCGCCCCCGGGAACCTCGAACGCCCCGATCTCGGCGCCCATCGCCGCGTCGAGAACCTTCACCGTCCCCTCGGCCCCGGCGACGGCGACCAGATCGCCCCGCGCGCTGAGAGCGACGGGTGCGTCGTCGACGCCGGCCTCCCAGGCGAGCGGGGACTGCACCGTCGTACTCACGCGACTGCCCCCGCCGTGGCCAGGCAGTCCGCGAAACCGCGTTCGAGGGCCTCGCGGTCGAGGTTGCGGCCGATGAACACCAGCTTGTTCGTGCGGGGTTCGCCCTCGTGCCAGTCGCGTCCGAAGGTGCCGTCCAGCAGCATGTGCACGCCTTGGAAGACGTACTGCTTGGGCGCTCCGGCGATGGCGAGGATGCCCTTGGAGCGGAACAGGTCGACGCCCTTGGTGCGCAGCAACTGACCGAGCCAGGCGTTGAGCCGGTCCTCGTCCAGCTCCCCGCTCAGCTCGATGCCGACCGAGGTGACGGTGGTGTCGTGCTGGTGCTCGGTCTCGGTGAGGAAGGCGGGGTCGTCGGCGAGCACCCGCTCGAGGTCGAACGCGCCCACGTCCAGCACTTCGTGGAGATTGATGCGCGCGTGCTGTGCGGGGATGATCCGCACTCCGCCGTTGATGGCCCGGATGCGGCGTACGACCTGTCCGATGGTCTCCTCCCCGGCCAGGTCGGTCTTGTTGAGGACGACGCGGTCGGCGAAGGCGATCTGCTCGACGGCCTCGTTCTCCACGCCCTCCGGCTTGACCTCGTCCAGGTGCTGGAGCACGTGGGCGGCGTCGACGAGGGTGACGATCGCGTCCAGCCGCAACTGGGAGGCGATCTCGTCGTCCATGAAGAAGGTCTGCGCGACGGGCGCGGGATCGGCGAGGCCGGTGGTCTCGATCAGGATGTGGTCGAACTTCTCGCGGCGCCGCATCAGCGCGCCCAGGATGCGGATCAGGTCTCCGCGCACGGTGCAGCAGATGCAGCCGTTGTTCATCTCGAAGATCTCTTCCTCGGCGTCGAGGACGAGGGCGTCGTCGATGCCGACCTCGCCGAACTCGTTCTCGATGACCGCGATCCTCATGCCGTGGTTCTCGGTGAGGATGCGGTTGAGGAGGGTGGTCTTGCCGGAGCCGAGGAAGCCGGTCAGGACGGTGACGGGGACCCTTCCCCAGACTTCGTCCGGGGGTGCCCCCACGTCGCGCGGCCCTTCGGTTACGGAGGTGGTCAAGTCGGTCTCCTAGTCGTGCTGTTCAGCGGCGAGCAGGGCGGCCCGCAGGTCGTCCTCGGTGATCTGGTCGGCGGGGCGGTGCAAGGTCCAGCGTCGGGCGTCGCCCTCCATCGGCAGCACCACGACGACCGTTTCCAGCGGCGGGCAGCCCGGTTCGGAGCAGGCGAGCTGGCGGATCAGGACGGCGGTGTCGTCGTCGAGATCGAGGAGAGTGCGCACGGTCTCCTTCAGCTCGCGCACCTGTGGACTGGGCCCCGGGGGCCCGGGGCGCGATCCCAGCGGCATGGCGGTTCTTCTCCTTCGTTCCCGGACGGCCGGCCTCCGTCGGTGCGGGCCAGACAGTCGGCGCAGACGCCGGTGAGTTCGACGGTGTGCTCCACCGCGGTGAAGCCGGTCGCGGCGGCGATCCGGCCCGCCCACTCCTCGACGACCTCGGAGTCCACCGGCCGGCTGCGGCCGCAGTCGCGGCACATCAGGTAGTGGCGGTGCCCGTCGGCCGGACGCAGCCGGTAGAGCCGCCCGCCGGTCTCGTCGCGTACGACGTCCACACCGCCGTCCACCTCCAGCTCACGCAGGGCGCGGTAGACGGTGGTCAGGCCGATCGCGTGGTCGCCGGCCACCAGAAGGGCGTACAACTCCTGGGCCGACACGAAGTCCTGGCAGGCCGCGAGTACGCGCGTGACCGCCTTGCGTTGTCGGGTCGTCCGGCCGCCCATGGCGCATCACCCCCTGTGGCTCGTGCCGGGTCGGCACCTCCACCGTAGATGGAAATGAAATCCATGTCCATATGAGTGGTCGGTCATGTGTTGCTGTGCGACGCCTCGCTGACGATGACGGTCGAGCCCTCGTGGCCGAGGACGCCGCGGGGGAGGGGGAGGTGAGGTGTCAGACGACCAGGCCGGAGATGAAGACGGCGGCGATGACCAGGTTCTGCACGACCAGGCGGCGGGCCCGGCGGGAGAGGGTCACCACGGCGGGTACGGTGGCCAGGTCGTCGCGGGCGATCACCGCGTCGGCGGTCTCCAGGGCCAGGTCGGAGCCGGTCCGGCCCATGGCGATGCCGGTGTGGGCGGAGGCCAGGGCGGGCGCGGCGTTGACGCCGTCGCCCATGCAGGACCTTGCGGCCGGCCTGCTCCGGTTCCCGGACCGCGGGCGACCTTGTCCTGCGGGAGCAGGCCGGCGCGGACGTCGGTCGGCGGCCAGGCGGGCCGCGGCGCGCGGATTGTCCCCGGTGGCCGGCGTCGGCGGCGTTCCGGCGAGCGAGACGAGCGATGCGACGGTGTCGGCGGCGTCCGGCCGCAGCTGGTCGGAGATGCCCAGGACCCCGGCCGGCGTGCCGTCGACCACCACCAGCACCGCGGTACGCCCGCCGTCCTCCAGCTCGGCGGCGACGGCGGTGTGCGCGCCCTCGGTGCCGGACAGCAGCCGGGCTGGGGAGCCGACGGCGACCTTGCGGCCGTCCACCGTGGCCGTGACTCCGACGCCCGGAGTGGAGGCGAAGTCCTCCGCGGCAGGCAGGGCGAGACCCCGGACGTGTGCGGCGTCCACGACGGCGCGGGCCGGCGGGTGCTCGCTGGGCGCTCGGCCGCCGCGGCCGGCCGCGGCAACTCCCCCTCCTCACCCTGGCCACGATGCCGACGGTCCTGTGTGGGCGGCTACGGAGCTCGGAAGTGATGGTGTCCACGTCTTTGCGGGTGTGGGCTGACAGGCCGGTGCCTTGGGGACGGTGGATTGTGACGGGAGCCTCCCCGTGAAGCACCTCCCGAATTCCCGGCCGGCGTCGATAATGACCTTGTGCGCTGGCTGGCCAGGAAATCCGTCTTGCCCCTCATGCTGGTCTTCGTCGCGGCAGCGGCAGTGGTGGGCGACGCCACTTCGGTGACCCATGCGGCCAGAAGCAGCGGGCGCAGCGGTTTCGGCAAGTCCGGCGAACCGGGCCAGGCCCCGCAGGACCAGGACCAGGCCCTCTCCGAGACGGTCCCGGTCAAGGACGGCAACGCGTACATTCCCCGCAGGACCGAGGAGAATGCCCGGATCGGCGCGGTCTTCGAGAAGGATGACCAGGGCGCCCACTTCTGCACAGCGAGCGTGGTGCAGAGTCCGGGCCGGAACATGCTGATCACCGCCGCCCACTGCGCCTTCGACGCCGACTCCGGACAGCCGCTGAACGACCTGGTCTTCGCCCCCGGCTACCGCAACGGCGACGAGCCCACCGGCCTGTGGAAGGTCAGAAAGGTGGTTGTCGACGACCGCTGGGCCACGTCGCAGGATGAGGACCTCGACGTCGCCTTCCTCGTCCTCGACCAGAAGGACGGAAAGGACATCCAGGACGTCCTGGGCGGCAACACCCTCGGCGTAAACCGCGGCTTCGACAACAAGGTCAAGATCACCGGCTACCCCACCAGCCGCGACACCCCCGTCTCGTGCCGGAACCGCACCACGAAGTTCAGTGACACCCAGCTGCGCATCCAGTGCACCGACCTCGCGGACGGGACCAGCGGCAGCCCCTGGCTCACCGACTACGACCCCAAGAGCCACACCGGCACGGTCATCGGCGTCCTGGGCGGCCACGAGGGCGGCGGCGACCAGGACGATGTCTCCTACGCCGCGTACTTCGACGACGACATCGCCAAGCTCTACCGACGCGCCCAGGACGAGGACTGAGCCCAGTCCATCCGCACCCCGCTCACGGCGGCTCTCCGCTTTCGAGCACACGGAGCAAGGACGCTGCCAGTGACGTGGTCGATCGGGGCCTGGGCGAGCGGTTCCCGGGAGCGGTGCGGTAGCGCCTGCCCGGGCAGCCGACCCGCCGCACGAAGGCACTCTCCGGTGCGAAATACTCTTTGGATGAGTTCACGCACTTCCTCGATCAGCCAGCCGATCACGATACGGAGGGCCGTGGCGAGGGATGCCAAACGGCTCACGCGGCTCGTGCGTGGCTCACGCGCCTACGAGGGTAAGTACGCAGCCGCAGTGGCGGGCTACCGGGTCGGTCCTGATTACATCGAGGCCCACCGCGCCTTTGTGGCCGTCGGCGCCGACGAGCATGGAGGCCGGGTCCTCGGGTTCTACTCGCTCGTCCTCGCTCCGCCGGAGCTCGACCTGCTGTTCGTCGCCGACGAAGTGCAAGGACGGGGTATTGGACGGCTACTCGTCGCGCACATGAAGTCCGAAGCCCGTGCCGCCGGGCTCGACCGTCTCAAGGTCGTGTCGCATCTTCCCGCCGAGGACTTCTACCACCGCGTTGGTGCGGTGCGGACCGGGACCGCGTTCGCGAACCCGCCCGCCGTGCCGTGGGACCGTCCCGAATTCGAGTTTCGCATTTTTCCGGAATGACGCGGTGGGCCGGTTCGCGGGGCACCGGCTCCGCCTGCATGGTGGCCGGCGTGCAGATTGACGTGTCCTTGACCGCTCCCTCCAACTCCATTCCAGCAGTGCAGGGTTAGGCTCGCGAGGCGACTCATGTCCCGGCGACCCCGGGGCGTACCTTCGCCGGCACAGCCCATGACGAACCGTCATTCGCGGAGTTGGGGGAATCGCCATGCGCACACGTACAAGAGCGTCTCTCGTGGCCGCCGCCGCTGCATATCTGCTCGTCGCCGCCGCCGGCAGTGCCGCGGCCTCCGGCGGCAGTCAGCCCGTTCACCTGGTCTCGTCGAGCGACCCCTACGCCGCCTGTGACATCAGCGGTGACGGGACCGGCACGAACTACCCGTCCGCGGAGGACGAGCCGTACGTCACCGTCTCCCCGCGCGACCCGCGCAACGCGGTCGGCATCTTCCAGCAGGACCGCTGGTCCAACGGCGGTGCCAGAGGGCTGACCGCCACCTGCACCCACGACGGACGGCACTTCACCGAGACCCCGCTGCCGTTCTCGCACTGCGCGCCGGGCGGGCTCGACTACCAGCGGGCCTCGGACGGCTGGATGAGCACCGGTCCGGACGGCACGGTCTACGCCAGCGGGCTGGTGTTCGACGCCACCGACGCACGCAACGGAGTCGCCGCGTCGACGTCGTACGACGGCGGCCGCACCTGGAAGCACACGACGCCCCTGATCGACGACACGCAGGCTCGGTTCAGCGACGACAAGAACGCGGTCACCGCCGACCCGGTCCACCCCGGTGTCGCCTACCAGGTCTGGGACCGCATCGACGAGGACGACTCCGCCAAGGTGTACGACGGGCCCGCCTACATCTCCATCACCCGCGACGGCGGCCGGCACTGGACCAAGGCACGCCCGTTCGTGGACACCTCCGTCGTCCCCCACTCGCAGACCATCGGCAACGTCATCGTCGTCGACCCGCGCACCGACACCCTGTACGACGTCTTCGACTGGCAGACGTACGACATCGACTACACGACCGGCACCTTCACACCCACCGACCTGCACTTCGCCGTCGTCAAGTCGACCGACCAGGGCCGCACGTGGAGCAAGCCGGTCACCATCGCCAAGGACACGGCCGCACCCGAAGTCGACCCCAACGCCCCCACCGACGCGACCAAGACCCTGCGGGCGGGCGGCGACCTGCCGAACGTCGCCATCGACCCGCACACCGGTGAGCTGTACGTCGCCTACGAGGGATCGGACTTCAGCGGTGGCGGCTACGACTCCGTGGAGCTGATCCACTCCACCGACGGCGGGCGGACCTGGTCGGCCCCCGCACGGGTCAACTCTGTCGCCTCCGCACCCGCCTTCACGCCCTCGATCAGTGTGGACGCGCATGGCACGGTCGCGATCACCTACTACGACCTGCGCTACCTCGCCGCCGGGAACACCACCACACTGCCCACCGCCGCCTGGCTGCTCACCTTCCCCCGCGGTGCGGAAAACCGTGCCACTGAGCGCCGTGTCTCCCGGGTCTTCGACTGGCTCCAGGCCCCTTACGCCGGAGGCCACTTCCTCGGCGACTACGAGGGCCTCGCCACAGACGGCCGCTTCGGAGTACGGCCACTGTTCATCGAGACCAATGCCAACGCGCCCAAGGACTCCACGGACGCCTACAGCGGCGTGCTTCCCACCGGGAGGCACTACGGACCCCTTGCCGAAACCCCGACCGCGGTCGCGCCGCGCGCGACGGGAACCCTGGGAGTCCGGCCGCACCGGCTCGTCCGTTGATCGGGAACACGCACCCCCAAAGAGGCGCTGCACTGCGCACGTTCGGATTCAGATGAGGCGCAAGGTAAACAACCCACCATTTTTCCTGTGAGCCCTTTGTGTGACTGTTGTGGTCACGCCAAGATCCTCTGTGCCCGGGACACCCCCATATGCCCGGCGCAGGGAGGAGCGGCATGTTGCCCCCGAAGCACCAGCGACGGTTCATGACCTGCACCGTCGTAGCGGCCGCGTTCGGACTGGTAAGCACCCAGTCGTTCGCGGCGTCGAACGACGCAAGACCCCGGCCCTGGCAGGCGCGCCATCAGGCCGCCATGGGCCGGCAGCACATCAAGGCGGTGCACGCGGGCCACGGCATGTCCGCGTTCGCCGCGGAGGGCGGCGATGACGACGGCGCCGACGAGGCGGAGAACTCCGCCGAGGCGACGGCCCAGTTCACCGAGGCCCGCACCGCGCCCGGCGTGGTCGCGCCCGGCGCCTACGGGGCGGCCTGGCAGCAGCTGCGGTCGATGAGGCACACGAGGGGCGACTGGGACCACGTCACCAAGAAGGCGTACAACTCCGACGACCCCCGCTACCGCGATGTGAACTCCAACTCCAGTGGTGGCGCGGGCTATGTAACCGGTCGGATCACCGGCATCGCGGCCGACGACCAGGGCTATGTGTACGCGGGTGGCGCCAACGGCGGTGTCTTCCGCTCGACGACCGGTGGCGGGCACTGGAAGCCGATCTCCGACAAACTGCCGTCCCTGTCCACCGGCACCCTCTCGCTGGACGGGCAGAACCGGCTCTGGTACGCCACCGGCGAGTCCAACACCGGGGCGACGTCCTTCGTGGGCACGGGTGTGTACGTCCTGAAGGACCCGCGCCACGGCCAGTTCGAGCCCGGAGACCGCGTCGGCGGTGCCGAACTGGAGTCGACCGTCATCCACGCGCTGCGCTTCGCCGGCACCAAGGTGTGGGCGGCCACCAGCACCGGCGTCTGGTCGCACTCCACGACCACTCTGTCCGGTCCGTGGAAGCACGAGTTCGCCCCCAACCCGGACTACCTGCCGGGCGGTTCGAAGGCGGACGACCCGAGCGCGCCGTACAAGAACATCGCCAACGACATCGCCGTCGATCCCAAGGACCCGAACAAGGTTCTCCTCGCGGTCGGCTGGCGCGGCGGCGACACCTACAACGGCCTGTACGCCAAGCAGGACGACGGCAGCTGGAAGCCGGTCAGCGGCCTCGGTGACCTGCCCACCAGCAGTGCCGACGTCGGCAACGTGACGTTCGCCGCGGCGGCCGACGGCTCGCGGCTGTACGCCATCGACCAGTCCCCGGCGCAGATGGCCGCCAACCCGGACAGCGGGCTCAAGGGTGTGTACGTGTCCAAGAACGGCTCGCCGTTCGGGCCGTGGACGCTGATCGCGGACTACACCAAGCTGAAGGCGTCCGGATCCGCCCTGCAGAGCGCGGGGTACATGCCCGGCATCCAGTCCTGGTACAACCAGTTCCTCCAGGTCGACCCGGCCAACGCCGACCACGTCTACCTCGGCCTGGAAGAGGTCTTCGAGACCAAGAACGGCGGCGACAGCTGGACGACCCCGGGCCCGTACTGGAACTTCCCCTTCCCCTGCTGGAGCATCGACCCGGCCAAGCAGACCGGCGACTGCTCGCCCACCACCCACTCCGACCAGCACGCGGTCGCGATCGGCAGCTACAAGGGCAAGACCTGGGCGTACGTGGGCAACGACGGCGGCATCTACCGCCGCCCGCTGGGCGGCGCCGTCGACTCCGGCGGTCACGCAAAGGACTGGCAGTCCCTGAGCGACGGCACCCTCGACACCCTTCAGTACTACTCCGTGGGCGTCGGCAAGGACCTCACCAACGGCGGCGTCTCCGTCACCGGCGGCCTGCAGGACAACGGGCAGTCGATCCTGCGCGGCCACGACAAGGTCATGGGCTCCAACTTCGGCGGCGACGGCGGCGACACCATCGCCGACCCCGCCAACGGCTGCAACATCGCCGCCGAGTACGTCTACCTCGACATGTGGGTCACCCAGAACTGCGGCGTGAACGACGGTTCCTGGTCGACCGACCCGACCAAGGCCACCGAGTACGAGGTCGCCCCGCCGGACAAGGACCAGGGCGGTGCGGGCGCCCGCTTCATCGCGCCCATCGCCGCCGACGCCAAGGACACGGGCACCTGGATCGCGGGCGGCCGGCACGTGTGGGTGAACACCAAGGGCTTCGCGATCCGCTCCGGCAAGGAGTGGAGAGACGCCTACGACCTCGGCGAGGGCCACGTGGCCACGGCCGTCGCGTCCTCCGGCGGCACGGTGTACGTCGGCTGGTGCGGCCCCTGCAACAACCAGGGCTTCACCCGGGGCATCGCGGTCGGCAACGCCGACGGCACCGGCTGGCACCAGCTCAACCTCCCCGTCGACGGCACCATCCCGAACCGCTACGTCTCCGGCTTCGAGATCGACCCGGCCAACGCCCAGCACGTCTACGTGGCGATCAACGGCTTCTCCCGCCGCTTCACCGAGGGCCCGGGCGCGGGCGTCGGCCACGTCTTCGAGTCCAAGGACGGCGGCGCGAGCTGGACGGACATCTCCGCCAACCTGCCCGACGTACCCGCCGACGCGGTCAAGCTCCTGCCGAACGGCGGCCTCGCCCTCGGCACCGACCTGTCCACCTTCTACCGGCCGTCCGGCGCCACCAAGTGGCTGGTCCTGGGCCACAACCTGCCCACCACGGCCGTGATGCAGCTGCGCCTCGGTCCGGACGGCAAGCTGTACGCCGCCACGCACGGACGCGGCATCTGGTCCTTCGACGTACGGCGCCTCAAGGGCCGTAAGGACTGATCACCACCCGTACGCTGCGTAGCACGACGACGGCCGGTGCCCCCCGAACCGGGGGCCACCGGCCGTCCGGCGTTCACGTTCACTGCACCGGATACGCCGCCACACTCAGCCGAAGCGTGAAGAGCGGCGCGCTCTCGGGACCCCACGTCACGGTCACCGATCCGATGCGCGCGGCACGCACCGTGACCCGGGTGACACCCTTGCCGTCGGTGACCGACGACGGTCACCGTCGTACCTGAGCGCACGCACACGCTCTGGGCGGAGGTGTCCCCGGCGTGGTGGGTGATCGTGGCGGAGCCCGCCAGGCAGCCAGGCGACGCGGAGTCCGTAGCAGGGGGCGCGGCCGTGCCTCTCGGGGGCGACGACGGTGTCCCGGGAGGTGCTGTCGCCGAGGGCGACGTGGAGGGCGGGGCCGAGTCCCGGCCTGCGTCTTTGCTGCTCCAGCGTCACACCTGCCTCCTCAAGCCGCCGCACGCCACTGTGATGCCCTGGTCCGGCGCCCGGTTCCTGCCCCAATCGGCCCTGTCCCCATATACCAGGTGCGCCCCGGCGTCTCCGCCGGAGCGCACCGTGCACTCTCTCAGGTCAGTGCCGGATCGGCAGCGGCCTGGTGACGTGCGGTGAGGGGACGGTCGCCGCGCCGTGGGCCGTGGCGCGTGCGCTGCCGCCGCTGACGGTGAGCGGGCCGGCGGTGTAGAGAGCCTCGTCGAAGGCTTGCCCGTTGGCCGGGGCCTTGCCGACGGCGAAGACGGAGACCGCCTTGCCGCTGACGACGGAGGTGGAGATGTAGTCGCCGACCATGCTGCCCTGTGTGGACCCGGCGATCTGGGACAGGGACATGGGACCGGCGACCGTGGCCGGGGCGCTCCAGGTGCTGCCGCCGTTGGCGGAGGAGATGTAGCCGACCTCCAGCTGGCACGTGGACGTGGTGCAGTTGGCGTTCGGGTAGAAGTAGTAGTAGAGGCCGATCTTCGCGGTGGTACCGGAGGTGGCGGGGTCGATGCCGATACCGGGGATGAAGTGGTCCACGCCGCTGGTGGTGGCGTCGATGGGGACCCGGGTCACGGCCGACCAGCTGGTGCCGTTGGTCGAGGTGGCGTAGACGATGTCGTTGGCCGGGCAGCCGGAGCGGAAGCGGCAGTCCTGCCAGGCGACATAGATCTTGCCGGATCCGTCGATCTCGGCGGAGGGCAGGCCCTCACCGTCACGCAGGTTGCCGGCCACGCCGTGGCTGGAGACGTTGGCGACGAGTGTGCTGGCGGACCAAGTGGAGCCGCCATTGGTCGAGTTGAAGGCGCGGATCGAGGACCCGTTGGCGGAGTAGGGGACCACGACTGTGCCGTTCGGCTGTACGAGAGGCTGGCCACCCAGGCCGCTCGGTCCTCCGGACGGGGCCACCGGAGCCGACCAGGTCGTGCCGCCGTCGGTGGAGCGGCTCATCACCACCGCGTTGCCCGAGGACGTGACGTCCACCTCGACGTAGCAGGTGCCGTAGTACGGGCTGGTGGCGGAGTTGTCGCAGACGATCCACTCCTTGTCGTAGCCCTGGCCGTCGTTGCCGACCGCGATCACCGGGTTCTGCCAGCTCGTGCCGTTCGTGGAGCGGCTGACGCTGACGCCGGCGCCGTTGACGTTCGAGTCGATGACCAGTCCGGCCACCATCCAGGTGCCGTGCTTGGCGTCGTAGGCGACGGCCGGGTCGGAGACGCGGGCCCAGGTGCCGCCCTGGTAGGTGGTGATGCCGGGCAGCATGCCGTGCTGCCAGGTGGTGCCGCCGTCGGTGGAGGTGTTCCAGCCGATGTCGGAGGAGCCGCCGTCGGTGAACCGCCCGACCTGGGAGGAGGCGACGATCGTGTTGCCGTAGGCGAAGGTGTCGGGCTCCAGCTCGGTGGCGTGCTGACTCGAGGTGTTGGTGAACGGGTCCGTGCTGACCTGGGTCAGACCGGGCGGCGGGGTGGCGGTGGTGAAGGCGACGTCGTCGTAGAGGGTGTAGGTGGCGTCGCCAGCGTAGTTGTCGTCGTGGCTGACGAGCTTGAGGGTGTAGCTGTGGCCGGCGGTCACGGACGACGTGACCTGCTTCCAGCCCTGGCCGTTGGTGCACGTCTTGGCCAGCGCGGTGGTTGTGGTGCCGGTCGTGGTGTCGGTCACGGTGGCGGTGGCCCAGTCGTACGTGACGGTGTCGGGGCAGGTCACGCTGTACCAGAACGACAGCTGGGTGGCACCGGTCGGCGCGGTGAAGGTCTGGGCGATCGAGGAGTCGCCGTTGGTGGGTGAGGTGCCGCCGACCCGGGCGGCGTACGTACCCGTGTGGGCACCGGAGCCGACCACGGATGTGGTCCCGGCGGATGTCCAGCCGGTCAGACTGCCGGACTCGAAGCCGCCGTTGGAGACGTCGGCCAGTGCCGGGTGCGAGGCGAGAAGGAGGCCGCCTAAGGAGAGCAGGGCGGTGGTGGCGGTCGCCAAGGATCTACGGACAGCAGTGCGCGACATGAGGAGACCCCTTGTCGTCGATGGGGGTGTACGCCCTCGAGCGAGGGCGTTCGAGGAGGGGCGGACCATCGGCGCAGGTCCGCTGGTCCGCCCCGGGCACGACGTTTCAGGAACCGATCTCTGACCCGACGCCGGTCAGGACAGGGTCACGTCGTCGTAGCGGGTGTAGGTGGCGTCACCCGTGTAGTTGTCGTCATGGCTGATGAGCGTGAGCGTGTAGCTGTGCCCGGCCGTGACCGCGGCGGTCTTCTGGAGCCAGCCGGAGGACGACACACAGGTCTTGGCCAGCACGGTTGTCGTGGTGCCGGTGGTGTTGTCCTTGAGCGTGGCCGTGGCCCAGTCGTAGGTGAGGGTGTCCGGGCAGGTCACGTTGTAGTAGAAGCCGAGGGTGCTGGTCCCGGACGGGGCCGTGAACGTCTGGGCGATCGAGGAGTTGCCGTTGGTCGGCGACGTGCTGCCGACCCGCGCGGCGTACGTGCCACTGTGCGCGCCCGAGCCGACCACCGACGTGGTCCCGGCGGAGGTCCAGCCGGTCAGGCTGCCCGTCTCGAAGCCTCCGTTGGTGATCCCGCCGCCTCCGCTGCCAGAGGTGACGGTCAGCGTGTAGGTCGCGGTGTGGGTGGCGGAGGCGCCCGTGCCGGTGACCGTGATGTTGTACGTGCCCGCCGGCGTCGACGAAGACGTGGCCACCGTCAGCGTCGACGAACCGCCCGCGGTCACCGAGGTCGGGTTGAAGCCGGCCGTCGCCCCGCTCGGCAGCCCGGATGCCGACAGGCTCACCGACTGCGCCGAACCGGAGGTGACGGCGGTCGAGACGGTGGTGTTCGCCGACGAGCCGGCGGCGACAGTGGACGAGGCCGGGCTGACGCCGATCGAGAAGTCGTTGCTCGTGGTGGAGCCGCAGTTGGGCAGGGTGAACGAGGCCAATCTGGTGTGCCAGTTGAAGTTGCCGTTGGCGGGGATGTACTCGTTCGTGTACCAGAACGTGCAGTCGTCCGTCGGGTCCACGGACATCGAGGTGTAGTCGCCCCAGCGGCTGTAGCTGGTCTGCGAGCCGCCACCGGTGATCGCCGTGACCTCGCCCTGCGTCATCGTGCCGAGGGTGTCGCCGGCCAGGCGTCCGGTGTAGCGGATCGACGGGTGCACCGAGGAGGAGGACTGGGAGTAGCCGAGGGCGATGTTGCCGGTCTTGTCCTCGGCGATCGAGCCCATCCACCGGTAGGTGGAGTCGGGGGCGTAGGTGCCCTGCTGGTACACGGTCGGGTTGCCGCCGGACATGCGCAGCTCGTACCAGCGCACACCCACGGAACTTCCCGCCGTCACCGCGTGATTGACGACGAGCGACTCGTGATCGCCGAAGTTGCGGTAGGCCAGCCGGAACATCAGCCGGTCGGACAGCGAGTCGAGCTGCTGACTGGTCCCGGTCTGCGGAATGCAGGTGCCCGAACTGCCACAGGCGGTGGTGTACGACGCCACGGTCAGCGTCGACGGGCCGCTGAACGTCGAGTTGGAGGTCGTCGCCCAGTCGACGTGGAACTTCCAGTACGCCAGCGTCGTACTCGTCGTGCCCAGGCCCACCATCAGCTCCGGTTCCCCGGACGGCGGCGCGGTCGAGCCGTCCAGGTCCGCGCCGAGGAGGCCGCCGTAGGAGGACGAGGTGGTGAAGCACTGCTGGGCGGCGCTCGCGCCGGTGAGCATGGCCGACCGGTTCATGGCGCACGCCTCGGCGTTCAGGAAGGTGCCGGAGGCGGTGAACATGTTGTACGTGACGTAGTACGCGTCCGGCCACACCGACAGCTTCGGGTAGTCCGGGAAGTTCGCGTACTGGAACGAGTAGCGGTAGTAGCTGCCCGTCGCGTCCGAACTGCTGGAGACGGCCACGCACTCGTAGTACGGGCCCGAGGACGAGGACACGTTCGCGAACTGCGTCACCACCCAGCGACTGGCCAGGGTGTCCCAGCGGACCACCGCGTCACCGTCGTTGGTGGACTGACAGGATCCGCCGAAGCCGGACCACAGGGTGCTGGTGTCGGTCGGGGCGAGGACGGTGGCACCGCTCTTGGAGTAGACCGCGTAGGCGGTGTTCACGGTCTCGACGATCTGGCTGGAGCCGACGGCGGCGTTCGGGTCCGGCGGGACACCGGTGATCGAGTAGTTGCCGGCGCCGATGCCCTCGAAGTTCGTGCCCGTCGAAGGGGCGGACGGCCCGCCGGGGCTGGACTGCACGACCGGATCCGGGATGTGGGACGCGGGCGGGTGCGGGAGGCGCGCCTCACCGGGGTCGTCGTCCTGCTGCTTCCTGCCGTGGTGTCCGTGGTGGGCGTGGGCGGCCATGGAGCGCAGGGTGGGGGAGGTGTCGTGCCGGACGGCGGGGCCGGTGTCGGCCGAGTGGTGGGCCGCCGGGGTGTGGGGTGCGGGGTCGGCCTGGGCCGCGGGGGCGGCGAGCCAGAGGGCGGGGACTGCGGTGAGGACCGCGGTGAGCGCGGCTATGCGTCCGCGTCTGCGTCTGGATCGGGACACGGAACATCCTTTCGGCCAGCCGGAGATCGCCCGGCATGCGGGGAGAAGAAGGACGTTCACGCCGATGGAGCGCGTGTTCGCAATCCGGGATGGTTGCACCGGACATGTCACGCAACAAGAGAGATGCAGCCTGCGTGGCGCGAAGCAACCGAGAATTTACAGACTTCAGTCAACTCACAGTAAAAACACAGGGCTTCCTCTGTATCGGCACCAGGGATTTCCCTGTATCGCCCGTAGTTGGGAGCGCGAGTCCCCGCCGGATCACGGAACGGATCCAGCCTCAGCCGCGTCCCACCGTCGGACTGTCCCGACTCCACCCTGGGGGCATCGTGAGACACCGCCGCACCGGCTCCTGTTCACTCGCCGTGCTCGCCCTCATTGTTTCAGCCACCGCCTGCGCGTCCGGCACCGGGGCCACCGCGACCGCCGAGAACAGGCCCTCGGCCCCCACCTCGACCCGGTCGTCCCACGGGACCTCGGCCTCTGCAGGCTCGTCGGCCTCCAGCTCCACCCGGCCGTGCCTCAGCGGCACCGTCACGGTCTTGTACCCGCCGGCCGACAACCCCTTGCGTAGCGCCTGCCTGAAGCTCGGCACGACGATCCACCTGACCCTCAAGTCGCCGGCCAACTACGGCTGGGCACCGGTCAGGAGCTCCAGCCCGAACACCGTCACGTTGCTCGACGACCACACCGCATCCGACGGCACTCGGTCCGCCACCGCGCGCGCCGCCTCTGCGGGGACCGCGACGCTCAGCTCGGCCGACACCTACACGCCCGACCCACACGGTCCGCCCTCAAGGGCCTGGCAACTGACCCTCACCGTGGTCCCGTAACCGTCGTACGCCTACGCCGGTTCGACGTGCACCAGCAGCCGCCAGAGCCGCGTCTGCGGCCCGAACCGATCCCCGCGAAACGAGGAGGTCGACCGCAGCTCCGCCTCGCCCGCACCGACCGCATCGACCGTGGCCCTTACGGTTCCGTCCGTCGTTTCTGACGCGGTCACCGTCAAGGGACCTGCGACCACCTCGACCGGCGTCCACCCGTATGCGGGTGACCCGCGCAAGGTGATGTGGACCTCGTCGCCCATCTGTACATGCAGAGGCGGTTCCGGCGGGTCCCCGGGACGGTGGACCACCTCCACCTGCCTTGCCTCGTCGCGTGCCACGTCACGAAAGCTAGCGGCACTGCTCTGTCACATGAAGGCGAGGGCCGGAGGACATTGGGTGCTGGACCCGTTCCAGGCGGGGCCTCGGTGCCAATGGCATGACCGCACGCTGCCGCTGTCCTGGTTCACGAGCCGGCACGGGCAAGGGCCCCTGCGCACCGCGTACAGTGACCGCCGCGACGAGCAGGAACGGCGCGACGAGCACGCCCGCGTTCCGTGGCGTGGTGTGATGTGAAACACCCGGCAGGTCGCGAGGGTCGGCGGCCCGGCGCCGTGCAGCGACTGGAACAGGGAGTCGCCCGTGCGGGCCGCCTTCGCGTTGCCCTGCGGCTGTCGGTCAGGCGATGCCGTCCAGCTTGCCTGCCTTGGCGTCGGCGACGATCGAGGAGAACTGGTCGGCGCTCATCCGGACCTGCTGGCCGAAGTCGTCGGTCAGGACGATGCGGCGGTCGGTGGGGGCGGCCGGGTCGACGAACAGCTGGGGACAGCCGCAGTTGCAGTTGCCGCAGAACGTGGCGACGGGTTCCAGCCCGCTGGTGTCGGTCATGCTGATCCACCTCCGTGGGATGGGGTTGCGGCACTCCGGCGTCCGGACGGACCGGCCGGACCGGCCGGACCGGTGGGTGGCCGCGGGGGGACTGCCCCGGAGATACCCGTCGCGGATGCGGCGGACGCGCAACCCCCTCGTGCGCAGGGGGCGCGGAGGCGGCGGGCGTGCGCCCGTGCTCCCCGGGGCGCTACCGGTGCTTCGATTTCGCCAAGATGGCTGGGAACTGAACAGCACTCGCGTCCGACTCGTAAGGAGGAGGCGGATCGACCAGGTACGAGTCGTGGGCGGTGATGCGTGTGCCTGGGCCGGGGGAGAGATCCTTTGGACGCGTGGCAGCATCAGGTGCCGTGAGTGTGTCCCTGGCGGTGCGGAGCGTGCGCGCGGCGGTGTTCGCCGTGCTGTGCGTGCTGCTCGCTGCCGGAGGGCATGCCATGGCCACGGGCATGGCGCCACCGGTGTGGGTACAGGTCGCCTCGTTCGTGCCGGTCTTCGCGGCGGGCTGCCTCCTGGGCGGCCGTGAGCGGTCGCCGGCCGCCATCGGCACGGGGACTCTGGCCGCCCAGGGCGGGTTGCACCTTGTCTTCCACGCCGCCGAGCCCCCTCACGCCGTGATGGTCATGCACGGTATGCGGATGGTCCAAGCGGCCCATGCACTGACACCGCACGCCACCGCCGCGCATGCCGGGGCGGCCCTGCTGCTGACCTGGTGGCTGCGGCGCGGTGAGGTGGCACTGTGGTCACTGCTGCGGTGGGCGGTCGCGTTCGTGCCGGGGCTTGCCGCCTGGTGGCGGGTGGCCGGCGGGGCGTGGCGTGCGCCGGCCGGGCCAGGGCCGGTGCGTCGGGCTGTCGGTGGGCCGTGGGGGTTGCGGCAGGTGCGGCTGAGGTACGCCGTTCACCGGCGGGGGCCGCCGCCCGGGATGTCGTACGCGCTGTCGTACGCGATCTGAACCCGACATCCCTTCTTCCGTACGGAGATCCCTCACCTCATGTCCAGGACCCGCACCACCCTGCGCCGCGCCGGCGCCGTCACGGCCCTGACCGCCGCCGGACTCCTCGCTGCCGCGGGCGTCGCCTCCGCGCACGTCACCGTCCACCCCGACAGCTACGCCAAGGGCGCCACCGACGGCGTGCTGACCTTCCGTGTCCCCAACGAGGAGGACAACGCCTCCACCACCAAGGTCCAGGTCTTCCTGCCCACCGACCACCCTGTCCTCGGCGTGCTGGTGCACCCGCAGGACGGCTGGACCGCCCAGGTCACCAACACCAAGCTCAAGACGCCCGTCAAGACCGACGACGGCACCATCACCGACGCCGTCTCCGAGATCACCTTCAGCGGCGGCAAGATCGCGCCGGGCCAGTACGAGGAATTCAACGTAGCCTTCGGCCAGCTGCCCGACGACACCGGCCGGCTGACCTTCAAGACCCTGCAGACGTACTCCGACGGCAAGATCGTCCGCTGGATCGAGGAGGCGCAGGGCGGCCAGGAGCCGGAGAACCCGGCGCCCGTGCTCAAGCTCACCGCCAAGGGCACGGAGGACGGCGGTGGCACTTCGACCGTCTCGCCGGCGGGTTCGAAGGGCTCCGACAGCGCCAAGTCGACCGCCTCGGCCGGCGACTCGACCGCCCGCGGTCTCGGCATCGCCGGGCTGGTCGCCGGGGTGCTGGGCCTGGCCGCGGCGGGCTTTGCCGTCGTGCGCGGCCGTTCCGCCGGCTCCCGGGCGGAGTAGCGCAGCTGCCCTGCCGACGACAGCCGTCGGCAGGGCAGTGTTCCGTCGGCGCGCCCCCCCGGCACAGTTGCCCCTCGCGTGACGCGGACCACAACTTTGCTCCGGAACTCGACCCCGGGCGGCCCCGACTCCTGATGCGGTACGGCGCGATCCGACCGACGCCGTACGACGTGATCTGGAGACGCGGTTGATGGACAAGTCCCGGCACATCTTCTCCGGCGCGGGCGCGGTGTTGCGGAAGCTGGTGCCTCCGCCCGCCCTCTGCGGATTCCTTCTCCTGCTGGCGCTGATGTTCGCGGTGTCGTACGCCGTCGGCGTCGCCGCAGGGCCCGTCGCGCCCGGCATGCACGGCACCGGCACGAGCCGGGGGGGCGGCGATTCCGGCGGGGGCGGCGGCACGGACGACATGGGGGACATGCACGGAGGCGGCCACTGATGGGCGGGGAACCGGTGACCGTCGACCTGGTGACGACCGACCTGACCGTCGGCGGTATGACCTGCGCGGCCTGTGTGAGGCGCGTCGAGAAGAAGCTCGGCAGGCTGGACGGGGTCACGGCGACCGTCAATCTGGCCACCGGACGAGCGCGGGTGAGCCACCCGTCGCGGATCAGCCCCTGGGAACTCGTCGCCGCCGTCGAGGAGGCCGGCTACACGGCTGCCCTGCCCGAGCCGCCCAAGCAGCCCGGGGCGGGGGAAGGCAAGGACGCGGGCGAGCCCGAAGACGCTCGCCAGGAGCGGAGTCGGCTGCTGGTCACCGCTCTGCTCGCCGTGCCCGTGCTCGTGCTGTCGATGGTGCCCGCGCTGCAGTTCCGCAACTGGCAGTGGCTGTGCCTCGCGCTGGCCGCGCCGGTCGCCGTCTGGAGTGCGTTGCCCTTCCATGTGCGGGCGGCGCGTGGGCTTCGGCATGCGGCGGCGACCATGGACACCCTGGTGTCGCTGGGTGTGGTGGCGTCCTTCTCCTGGTCCGCCTACGCGCTCTTCCTCGGCGGTGCCGGGGAGCCCGGCATGCGGATGCCGTTCACTCTGGTGCCCTCGGCTTCGGACGGCGCGGCGCACCTCTATCTCGAAGCCGCCGTCGGTGTACCGCTGTTCGTCCTGGCGGGGCGGTTCCTGGAGGCGCGGGCCCGGCGCGGGACCGGGGCGGCGCTCAGGTCACTGGCCCAACTCGCCGCCAAAGAGGTGACGATCCGCGAAGGCGACGACGAACGGCGCGTTCCCATCGAGTGGTTGAGGCCGGGGCAGGTCTTCGTCGTGCGGCCGGGGGAGCGGGTGGCCACCGACGGGCAGGTGGTGGAGGGCAGTTCGGCCGTGGATCTGTCCCTGGTCACCGGGGAGAGCGAGCCCGTCGAGGTCGGGCCGGGTTCGGCGGTGGTCGGCGGCGCTGTCAACGCCGGCGGGCTGCTGCTGGTGCAGGCCACGGCCGTCGGCGCGGACACCCAGCTCGCCCGGATCACCCGGCTGGTGACCGAGGCCCAGGCCGGCAAGGCACGGGCGCAGCGGCTGGCCGACACGGTGGCCGGGGTGTTCGTCCCCGTCGTGCTCGCGCTGGCCGTCACCTGTCTCGGTTTCTGGCTCGGTGCCGGGGCCGACCCGCAGGCCGCCGTCACCGCGTGCGTGGCCGTGCTCGTCGTGGCCTGCCCGTGCGCGGTCGGCCTGGCCACGCCGACCGCGCTGATGGCCGCGACCGGCCGCGGTGCCCAACTGGGCGTCCTGGTCGGCGGACCCCAGGCGCTGGAGGGGCTCCAGCACATCGACACGGTCGTCCTGGACAAGACCGGCACGCTCACCTCCGGCCACATGACCGTCGCCCGCGTCACGGTCGTACGCGAAGGACTGGGCAGGGAGGCGCTGCTGCGGCTGGCCGGGGCCGTCGAGCACGGCTCGGAACATCCCCTGGGCCGGGCGATCGCCTCCTACGCCCGGCGGGAACTCCCCGAGGGGCCGCTGCCGGACGTGAGCGAGTTCGCCGCCGTGCCGGGACGGGGCGTGCGCGGCCTGGTCGAGGCCCGGCTGGTGGAAGTCCTCGCCTGTGACGGCGAGTTGCCCACCGCCCTGGCAGACGCGCTGTCGGTGGCCGAGGCCGCCGCCCACACGCCCGTCCTGGTCCGGGTGGACGGCGTGGCCGAGGCCCTGATCGATGTCGGGGACGTCGTACGGCCCGGAAGTTACCGGGCGGTGGACCGGCTGCGGCGCCTCGGCGTGCGGCCGGTGCTCGCCACCGGTGACCGCGAGGCACCCGCGCAGGCCGTGGCCGCGGCCCTGGGCATCGACGAGGTGCACGCCCGCTGCACCCCCGAGGCCAAGGCCGACCTCGTACGGGACCTGCGGGAGCGGGGCTACCGCGTCGCGGTCGTCGGCGACGGAGTGAACGACGCCGCCGCCCTGGCCGGCGCCGACCTGGGCATCGCCATGGGCAGCGGCACGGACGTGGCCATCGGGGCCGCCGACGTGACGTTGGTACGCGGGGACATCGAGGCGTTGGCGGACGCGGTCCGGCTCGCCCGGCGCACGCTGGGCACGATCCGGGCCAACCTCGTCTGGGCCTTCGGCTACAACGTCGTGACCGTGCCGCTCGCCATGGTCGGCCTGCTCAATCCGATGCTCGCAGCGGCGGCGATGTCGGTGAGTTCGCTGCTGGTCGTGGGCAACAGCCTGCGGCTGCGCGCCTGGCAGCCGTCGCCCGCTCCCGCCCGGAGGCGTACCCGATGACCGAGCAGAACCTCTGGCGACCCACTCGCCGTCGGCTGACCGACACCCTCCTCGCCGCGCTCGCGCCCGTGGCCGCGTGCAGCCTCGCCCTGGGAGGGCTGACGACCTGGGCCGGGGCCGGGAAGGCGGGCAGCCCGGCCCGGATCACCGTCTCGAACGGGCGGGTCCTCCTGCCGTACGGGAACAGCACGGACACCGCGGCGCTCTTCGACATCGCCAACGTCGGTGGCGCGGACGACCGCCTGGTGAACGTGACGTCCACTGCCGCGCACGGCCGGATCACCCTCAGCGGGCACCGCATGCTGGGCGGCCGGGCCGCGTACAAGACGGACGTGACCTCGGCCGGCGTCCCTGCGGGCGGTGTGCTGTCCATGTCGCCGCGCGGTGTGGACGTGACGCTGCGGGCCGGGGCCGACTGGCGGGCGGGTGACCTTGTACCGTTCACGCTGCACTTCGAGCGCAGCGCGCCGGTCGAGACGATCGCGGTCGTGATCCGCCCGAGCGACAGCGGTCCGTGATCGCCCGCCCTGAGGGCGGAGGAGTCCTCTCCTAGAGGTCGGGGCAGATTGTCGTCGAGTTCCAGCCAGTTGTCGTGGGCTGGATCACACCCTGCGGATTGAGTACGGTCCCCCGTGGAGGTCCGTACCCACGCATGACGACCGAAGCCCGGATGCGAGGATGAGGCACCATGACGGCAGGGTGGTGTGCTCGCGCGACACGGGCCGCGGTGTTCGCGGCCGTGTGCGTGCTGCTCGCTGCCCTGGGCCACGTCCTGATGTCCGGCAGCGACGTGCCGGCGTGGGCGCTGGCCGCCGGCGGGGCCGTGACCGGTGCCGTGGGCTGGGGCCTGGCGGGGCGTGAGCGCGGGCTGCCGTTGATCGTGACGGTCGTGGTCGCCGCCCAGACGGTGCTCCACGAGGCGTTCTCCTACGCCCAGTCGACGTCCGGCACGTCCGACGGCTCGGCCTCCATGGGCATGAGCGGCATGGGCTCCATGGACATGGGCGCCCTGCATATGGACCACACGGGCATCAGCCCCATGGATCACATGGGGCACTCCATGGACGGCGGTTCGTCGTCGTCCGGCATGCTCGCCGCTCACCTGCTCGCCGCGGTGCTGTGCGGCCTGTGGCTGGCGTACGGCGAGAAGGCCGCCTTCCGGATCCTGCGGGCGGCGGCCGGATGGCTGGCGGCGCCGCTGCAGTTGCTGCTCGCCCTGCCCGCCACCCCGAACCGCCCGCGCGTCCACCTGCGGCGCCGACGCTCGGACCGGGCGCCGCGTCTCCTCCTCGTCCATGCGATCACTTCTCGGGGTCCGCCCGTGGGAACGGCTGTCGCCTGAAGACAGCTGTCTTCCCGAGGCCGCCCGGCTGCCCGTGCGCGCCTCGGGCCACGGCCGTACGACCGCACAGGCGCTGTAGCGCCACAGCGACGCCGTAGGGCCGTCCCTCCCACTTTCACCGGACCGCGCGCTTCGGCGTGCCCTGGTCCGGATCACGGTTGACCCGAGAAGGACACCAGGTGATTACCTCTGCCCTGCCCACGTCGCGCGCCAAGAACTACGAACCGGCGGCGCCCGACGAATCGATCACCGCATGGGCGCTGGCCGCCCGAGGCGGTGACGCGCACGCGGTCGAGCAGTTCGTGCGCGCCCTGCACCGGGACGTCCAGCGCTATGTCGCCCACCTCTGCGGCGATCCCCAGGCGGCGGACGATCTCGCGCAGGACACCTTCCTGCGCGCCCTCAGCAGCCTGCACCGGTTCGAGGGGCGTTCCTCGGCGCGGGCGTGGCTGCTGTCCATCGCCCGCCGAGCGGTGATCGACAGCTACCGGTACGCCGCCGCCCGCCCCCGCCTGACCGACGTACCGGACTGGCAGTTGGCGATCGAGCTGGCCCAGCCGTGCGACCTGCCCGGCTTCGACGACGGCATCGCCCTGCTCGATCTGCTGGCGTCGCTGCCCGATGACCGTCGGGAAGCGTTCACCCTCACGCAGCTGCTCGGCCTGCCGTACGCGGAGGCCGCCGAGGTGAGCGACTGCCCGATCGGCACGGTCCGCTCCCGCGTGGCCCGAGCCCGCGCAACGCTGATGGACCTGTTGGACGATGGGGGCACCTCCCACGCCGTTAAGGCAGTGGGGGAGGACCGGCCCGCCGCGCTGGCGGCCTGACGCTCCGGGAGGGTGCCGGTGCCGGCTGGAAGAACGGCACCGGCACCCTCGCCGCCGGAGTACCGGGAGCGGTTCATCCGAGCCGGCTCGCCAACTGGCCGGGAACTCGAGGCACCTTCGCTCCGACTACTGGAGCGGGTGGCGAAGGCTCGCCCGTGTACCGAGTGGATCCGGGAGTTGTTCGATGCGTTCTCGTGTGTGGGGCGGTACCGCGGCCGTCGTACTGGGCGGCCTGCTGGTGGCGGGCTGCGGCGGCGGGGGGAAGGACACGGCGGACGGTAACGCGGGGCAGGCCGGGAAGGCGGCTTCCGGTGGCTACCCGGTGTCCGTCACCGACTGCATGGGCGCCAGGACCACCTTCTCCGGCGCCCCGAAGAGAATCGTCACCAGCAACGCCTCCAGCCTGGAGCTGCTGCTCCGCCTCGGCGCCGGCGACCAGGTGATCGGCACCGGCTTCCCGCCCGGCAAGGGCACGCTGCCCGGCACCCTCGACGCACAGGCGCAGAAGGTCAAGGTGCTCAGCCGGACAGTGATCCCCAAGGAGAAGCTGCTCGGCTCCGGAGCCGACCTCTACATCGACACCTTCGCCTCCACGGGAAGCATGGGCGGCGGAGGCATGGGGGACGCGCCGACGGCGGAGGAGTTCAAGGCGGCCGGGATCAAGCACATCTACCTGAAGTCCACCGCCTGTGCTGCCCGGAGCAAGAGCCCGGTGACCGATCTGTCCGCTGTCGAGGCCGATGTCACCTCCCTTGGCGCCGTCACCGGCACCAGTGCGCAGGCGCAGAAACTCGTCGCCGGGATGAAGGAGAAGGCGGGCGCGGTCCAGAAGGCGGTCGGCGGTACGGCGGAGAGCAACCGGCCCACGTACTTCTTCTTCGACTACGACGCCGGTACCAAGCAGCCCAGCGTCACCTGCAACCGCCAGATCGCCAACGCCGTGATCACCCTGGCCGGAGCCCGCAACGTCTTCGCCGACTGCGACGGCGACTACAAGCAGGTCGGCTGGGAGGACGTGATCGCGAAGAACCCCGACTGGATCCAGCTCGGCGTCCGCAACCGCGGCAGCGAGGCGGCGAACAAGAAGGCGTTCGACGAGGCCGAGCAGTGGCTGAGGTCGAACCCCGCCACCAAGGGCCTGAAGGCGGTCGAGGAGGGCCACTTCCTGCGCATCGGCTCCGAGCAGACCACCATCGCGGGAGTCGGGAACGCCGACACGGTCGAGGCCATCGCCAAGACCCTCTACCCCGGCAAGGTCGCCTGATCGTGGCCTTCACACTGGTGCGCCGGAAAGCCGCGGCCGCGGAGGAGCGCGGCAGCCTGCCCGCCGGTCCGCTCACCGCGGTTCTGGCCGTGGCGCTGCTGGCCGCGCTGACGGCCGCCGTGGCCTGGGGCTCGACGTCGATCCCGCCCGGCGAGGTGTGGAGCGTGGTCTGGCGGCGGCTGTCCGGCGAGGCTCCGCGCCCCGGCACGGACGACCTCATCGTCTGGCAGCTCCGATTTCCTCGTGCCTTGCTCGCCGCCCTCGTCGGCGCCGGCCTCGGGCTCGTCGGTACGGCCGTCCAGGCGCTGGTGCGCAACCCGCTGGCCGACCCCTACCTGCTGGGCATCTCCAACGGCGCCTCCCTCGGCGCGGTCGCGGCGATCGTCCTCGGCCTCGGCGCCGGCGGGGCACTGGGACTGGGCCTGTCCGGGGCCGCTTTTGCCGGCGCGCTGGCGACCTTCGCGCTGGTGTGGGCGGTGGCCCGGCGCGGTGGCGGGTTCGCGCCTCTGCGGCTCGTGCTGGCCGGGGTCGCGATCGGCCAGTTCCTCTCCGGGTTCACCAGCTACCTGGTGTTGCAGGCCGGGGACGAGCAGCAGACCCACAGCGTCCTGTTCTGGCTCATGGGCAGCCTCGGCGGAGCGACGTGGGAACTGCTCGCGGTACCCGCCGTGGCCGTACCCGCCGCGCTGCTGTGGCTCCAGGCACGCGCCCGGGGCCTGAACGCCCTGCTGATGGGCGACGAGACGGCCGCCGGACTGGGCATCGACGTCATCCGGCTGCGCCGCGAGCTGTTCACCGTGACCAGCGTGCTGACCGGTGTCCTGGTGGCGGTCTCCGGCGCGATCGCGTTCGTCGCGTTGATGGTGCCGCATGTCTGCCGCCTGGTCGTGGGCGGCGATCACCGACGCCTGCTGCCGGTCTCCGCGTTGTTCGGAGCCCTGCTCCTGGTGGTGGTCGACATCGTGTGCCGTACGGCGATGGACACCCAGGAGCTGCCGGTCGGCGTGGTCACCTCTCTGCTCGGGGCTCCGGCCCTGCTGTACCTGCTGGACCGGCGCCTGGGGAGCGGAAGTTGAGGATCGACATCGAGGACCTGTACGTCGCCTACGCCGGCCGTACGGTCGTCGCGGGCGCCCATCTCGTCGCGGCCGAGGGCGAGATCACCGGCTTGGTCGGGCCGAACGGCAGCGGCAAGTCCACGCTCCTGCGCACCGTCTACCGGCACCTGAAGCCCACCGCCGGGCGGGTCCTGCTCGCCGGCACCGACCTGCGCGAGATGACTCCGCTCCGGTCGGCGCGGTATGTGGCCGCCCTGCCGCAGGAGCGCGGGAGCGACTTCGAGCTGACCGTGCGCGAGGTCGTCGCGATGGGCCGTACGCCCTACAAGCGGGCCTTCGCCGGGGAGGACGCCGCCGACCGGGACATCGTCGCGCAGGCGCTCACCGACGTCGGCATGGCGGAACAGGCCGGACGGCGCTTCACGGCCCTGTCCGGCGGTGAGCGCCAACGCGTCCTGCTGGCACGGGCGTTCGCACAGAACCCGGACGTCCTGGTGCTGGACGAACCGACCAACCACCTCGACATCCGCCACCAGGTCGAGCTGCTCGCCCTCCTGCGTGCCCAGCGCCGTACGACCCTGGTGTCGCTGCATGACCTGAACGCCGCGGCCTCCGTCTGTGACCGCCTCCACGTCCTGCACGACGGAGCGGTCGTCGCCTCCGGCCCGCCGCGGGACGTCCTCACGCCCGCGCTGATGGCGGAGGTGTTCGGAGTGCGGGCGGCGGTTGTCGACCATCCCCTGACCGGTGACCCACTCATCGCCTTCGACCACCGGACGCCGGCGGACGAGGCGCCGACAGCCGTGCCGCTGGAGACGCCCACCCGGGGATGAACGGGCTGATGAACGGGCTCGGGCAGGACGACATCGCGTCCTGCCCGCTCGGCCGTCTGCCGGGATCAGGCGGCGATCGAGTCGGCGATGCCGTACCCGGCCTCGACGATCGCCGCGCGCAGCCGCTCGTCCTCAAGGCCCGTGCCGTGCACGGTGACGGCGTTGGCGGCGAGGTCGACCACGACCTTGCTGACCCCGGGTACCTCGGAGACCTCTTCCCTGATGCTCGCCGCGCAGTGCTCGCAGCTCATTCCCGTGACGTTGTACTGCTTCTGGTCCATGGCGCAACTCCTGGATGCGGATAGGGCTTTGGGGTGGCCTGCGGACGGCCGAACGCGGACGTTCAGGCCGACGCCGTCATCTCAGTGGTCGGCTGAGCGGAGCCCGGAGTTCCCCCGTACGCACGCCGATTCGATGTCCGGCCGAAGGGAAGAAACCCTCCGCGGCACGCACCGGGCCAGCGGGCGTGTTGAGCACTGCGGGGGAGGGCGGTCGGATGGCGCGGCTCCGGCGCGACGTGCACGGCGGCTCCCAGGCGGAATGGCCTCGGGACCCTGAGCCCAGGACGATCCGGCATGGCTGGGCGCGGATCAACGGGGGAGCCTGGCCGCTGCTCGCGGCCACCGTGGCCGTTGTCGTAGCCGGATACGGCTGGCTGGGATCCGTCGTCGACGGAGCGTTCGGCGCGGTTGTCGGCTGTGCCGCCGGGCTGATCCTCTGCGCGCTGCTGTACCTGCTGGTGGAGTCGGCCGTTTCGGGCAAGCCGGCACGCGGCGGCCGCCGCGACTGACCGGCGCGGGCAGTTTCAGCCTGCCCGCCATGATTTTTGGACGCGCCCGGGAACTCGTGTGCGATCCCTCCCGACTTGTGGGACGAGGCTGCCGTCCGGCAGCCCACCCACGACCGTGAGGGGCGGCAACGGTGACAGGCCACAGTCCCGGTTCTCAACAGCCCGGCCACATATCCGTCGGCGGTGAGGACCGCTGGCTGCTCGTTGCGGTGGCCGGCCTGCTGTCGTTCGTGGCGATGCTCGACATGAACATCGTCAACGTGGCCCTGGCGGACATCGCCGACGGTCTGCACGTCTCCGCCACGGCCGCCCAGTGGGCGGTCCTTGGTTATCAACTGCCCGTGGTCGCCCTGCTGTTGCCTGTCGGCCGGTGGCTGGACGGGGTCGGGATGCGTTCCGCCCTGCTGGTCGCGACCGCGGGCTTCGGTCTGTGCAGCGCGCTGGCGGCCGCCGCGCCCTGGGCGTCATGGCTGATCGCCGCCCGCCTCGCGCAGGGAGCGTTCGGGGCCGTGCTCTTCGTGCTGATGCCGGTTCTCGCCCTGCGTTCGGTACGGCCGGAACTGCGCGGGCGGGCCATGAGCGTGCCCGCGACGCTGGGCCCGCTGGGCGCGGTGACCGGTCCGGCGGTGGGCGGACTGCTGCTGGACCACCTGGGCTGGCGCGCCGTCTTCCTCGTCAAGATCCCTTTCTGCCTGCTCGCCCTGATCGTGGCGTGGAGGGCGATGCCGAGGGACGGAGGCCTGCGCCTGCCCGACCGGCGGTCGGCGGCGGACGCACTGCTGGTGGGTTCCGGGGTGGCCGCCCTGCTGCTTGCGCTGACCCTGGCGTCGGGAAGCCCGGTGTGGCTGGTGCTCGGGCTTGCCGCCGTAGCGCCGTTGTGGTGGTGGCTGCGGGGACCGGGCGGCCGACCGGTCGTCGGCGCAGTGCGGGCGGCGGGGCTGTTCCGGGCGCATACGGCGGTGCTGGCGCTGGCGGCCGGGTTCGCGGCGATGCACTACGTCGTCGCCCTGCACCTCCAGCGCGACGACGGCGTCAGCGCCACCACTACCGGTCTGACCGTGCTCGCCTTCCCGCTCGGCATGGCAGCGGCCGGGCCGGTCGGTGGCCGCCTCGCCGACATCCCCCACGCTCGGCTCCGCTCGCGCGGGGGGACCCCCACCGGGGCCCGGCCGGTGGCGGTCATCGGGGCTGCTCTCACCGCCGCCGGTCTGCTCCTCCTCGTTCCGCTGGGGGATGACTGGTCGCCGGTGGACGTGGCCTGGCGGCTGGCGCTGGCAGGTATCGGCATGGGCCTGAACGGCGGCCCGACCCAGGCTCTCGTCATGGGCGCCGCCCCGGCGGACCGCACGGCGACCGTGGGCTCCTCCGTACAGCTGGCCCGCAGTCTCGGCTTCACCCTCGGCCCGGCCCTGGCCACCGCAGCCTGGGGTCTGGCCGGAGGCGATGACGGCGTGACGGCCGGGCTGGCCCTGGCGGCAGCCGCCGCCGGTATCGCCGTACCCCTGCTCGCACTGCGAGGACGCAGGCCGGCGCTCGCGCACGAGATGTCCACCGACGCGGCTCCCGCCGCCCACCACCACTGACCGAGGAGTCGTTTCCCATGTGCGGAATCACCGGCTGGGCGTCCTTCCACCAGGACGCCCGCACCCAGGCCCCGGTCATCGGGGCCATGACCGCCACCCTCACCCCGCGGGGCCCCGACGCCGGAGGCGTCTGGATCGGCGAGAGGGCCGCCATCGGCCACCGACGCCTGGCCGTCATCGACCTCGACGGCGGCATACAGCCGATGACCGACCGTCCCGAGCAGCCGGTCATCGTGCTCAGCTACAGCGGCGAGGTCTACAACCACCACCAACTGCGCACGGAACTGCGCGCCCGGGGCCATGCGTTCCGCACGCGCAGCGACACCGAGGTGGTGCTGCGCGCGTACGCCGAGTGGGGGGAGGCGGTGGCCGAGCACCTGGAGGGCATGTTCGCCTTCGCCGTCTGGGACGAGGGCGCCCAGCGGCTGCTCCTGGTCCGCGACCGGCTCGGGGTGAAGCCCCTGTTCTGGGCCACTGTCGACGGCGGCCTCGCCTTCGCCTCCGAGCCCAAGGCCCTGTTCGCCCACCCCGGGATACGGCCCCGGGTGGACGCGGACGGGCTGCGGGAGGCGTACAGCCTGCTGTTCAACACCGGCCCGACCGTGTGGTCCGGAGTCAGGGAGGTCGAGCCGGGCGGCGTGCTCGTGCTGGACCGGGGCGGCATCCGTGAACGCCGCTACTGGCAGCTGGAGGCTACCGACCACACCGGCGACCAGGACACGGCCATCGAGCGGATCCGCAGCCTGGTCGGTGCCGCGGCCCGGAGCCAGCTCGAAGCGGACGTCCCGCTGTGCAGCCTGCTCTCCGGTGGCATCGACTCCACCGTCCTGACCGCCCTGCTCGCCGACGAACTCCGCCTGCGCGAAGGCCCGGACGCCCGGATCCGCTCCTACGCCGTCGACTACAGCGACCAGGCTGAACAGTTCACCGGCGACGTCCTGCGCACCGGCCACGACACGCCCTACGCCATCGAGGCCGGCGCCTTCATCGGCACCGACCACAGCACGGTCGTCCTCGACCCGCGCGCCCTGCTCGACCCGGAGCACCGCAAGGCCGTCGTCGTGGCCCGCGACTCACCCATCGGTGTCGGCGACATGGACACCTCGCTGTACCTGCTGTTCGGCGAGATCCGCAAGCACTCCACCGTCGCCCTCTCCGGCGAGGCGGCCGACGAGGTCTTCGGCGGCTACCCCTGGTTCCACAACCCGAAGGCCCTCGCTGCGGAAACCTTCCCGTGGCTGCTGGTGACGGGCGACGAGGCGGCCATGCCCCTGAACCCGGAACTGGACCTGCGTATCGGTGAGTTCCGCGACGACACGTACCGCACCGCGCTGGCCGCCGTACCGCACCTGGACGGCGAGAGTGCCGCCGAACACCGCCAACGCGAGATGCAGCACCTGTCCCTGACCCGCTGGCTGCGCCAGCTCCTGCACCGCAAGGACCGCCTCAGCATGGCGCAGGGCCTGGAGGTCCGCGTCCCGTACTGCGACCACCGGCTCGTCGAGTACGCCTTCACCACCCCGTGGGCGCTGAAGAGCTTCGACGGACGGGAGAAGAGCCTGCTGCGCGCGATGGGCGCCGGCCTCGCTCCGGACTCGGTGCTGCACCGGCCCAAGAACCACTACCCGGCCACCCACCACCCCGACTACAACCGCGGCCTGCAGGATCTGGCCCGCGACGCGCTCGCCACCGAACAGGTCCGCGCCCTGGCCGACGAGACCCGCATCAAGCCCTGCCTCGACACCCCGCCCGACCGACTGCAGTGGGGCCACCGCCTGCGCCTCGAACGCGTCGTCGACCTCGCCCTCTGGCTGGACCACTACCGGCCCGAACTCGCCCTCTGAGGAGCCTCCCCATGACCCTCCAGGAACAGCATCCAGCCGCGGATCCCGACACCTTGTCCGACCCCGTGCCGCTGATGGGCTGCCCCTACAAGACCAACCCCTACCCCCTGTACGGGCAGATGCGCGAGGCCGGCCCCGTCCACCGGGTCCTCTTCCCCAGCGGCGTCCAAGCCTGGCTCGTCACCGGCTACGACGCCGCCCACGCCGCGCTGAACGACGACCGCCTCGGCAAGAACCACGACCGTGGCAACGACCGCTGGCGCGCCCGCGCCTCGATCATGCCCGAGCCGCAGCACTCCCAGCTCCAGGTGCACCTCCTTCATCAGGACCCGCCCCAGCACACCCGGATGCGCCGCTTCGTGACGGACGCCTTCACCCCGCGCCGCATCGAGCAGCTCCGCCCCCGCTTCCAGGAACTGGCCGACGCCCTCGTCGACGCACTGCCGGAGCACGGCCCCGCGGACCTCGTCACCGGCTTCGCCGCCCAGTTCCCCTTCCAGGTCCTCGCCGAAGTCATCGGCCTCCCGAAGGAACTCGCGGCCCGCTTCGACCGCGACTGGGGCAAGGTCGTCCAGCCGGTCGGCCCCACCGACCCCGGCCGCCCCCTCTACGAGGCCCGCCTGCACGGCCTGCAGAGCTACATCGCCGATGTCGTGGCCCACAAGCGTGAACACTGGGACGACGACCTGCTCAGCCGCCTCGTCGTGGCCCGCGACCGCCGCGAACTGTCGCAGGAGGAGCTGGACTCGATGATCTTCCAGCTCCTCGTCGCGGGCCAGGAGCCGGTCACCAACCAGATCACCACAGCCCTGATCGCCCTGTTCCGCAACCCGGACCAGCTCGCCCGGCTCCGCGACAACCCGGACCTGCTGCCCCGCGCCGTCGAGGAACTCCTCCGCTACGACAGTGCCTTCGAGCTCACCACCTGGCGCTTCTTCGACAAGGACAGCGATCTGCACGGCACGCGCGTACCCGGCGGCGACTCCGTGATCGTCTCCCTCTGCGCGGCCAACCGGGACCCCCGCCGCTTCCCCGACCCGGACACCCTGGACTTCGATCGCTCGCCCAACTCCCACCTCGCCTTCGGCCACGGCATCCACTTCTGCCCCGGAGCCGCCCTCGCCCGCGCCGAACTCCAGATCGCCCTTGGCGTACTCCTCGCCCGCCTGCCCGGCCTTCATCCGGCCGTCAGAGACGAGGACATCGAGTGGATCCCCGCCGTCCTCGGCCGTGGCACCAACCACCTCCCCGTCGGCTACGAACGCCGCCTCTGACACCGACGTACCGCTGACCGGGTCCGGCCCCACCAGCCGACCCGGCCCCGGCTGACCCACGCCCACTGACCCCAG
Source organism: Streptomyces puniciscabiei (assembly GCF_006715785.1). Taxonomy (NCBI): domain Bacteria; kingdom Bacillati; phylum Actinomycetota; class Actinomycetes; order Kitasatosporales; family Streptomycetaceae; genus Streptomyces; species Streptomyces puniciscabiei. Next base: position 541,523 of record NZ_VFNX01000001.1, on the reverse strand, counting down.
GCGCCTGGCTTCCCCTCCCGCCACGGCGCCATGTCGACGTGCCCTCGTACGCCCTCGTACCCCAGGAGGACGACATGCCCCTGACGACCGCGCCGGACACCCTCCCCACGAGCATCGCCACCGAGATCCTGAACCTGCTCCTGCCCCACCACCGCACGACCGCCCCCGCCCCCGCCCCCGCCCCCGCCCCCGTCCCCGCTCCCGCGGAAGCGTTCCCGCATCAGCTGCGCAGCATCGCCGCCTTCGTACGCGACGGCGCTCACATCGTCTTCACGCTGCCCGGCTTCCCTTGTAAGTCCCCCAACCCGGCCAAGGTCCTCGGTCACCTCCCCGACCAGGGCGAACGCCTCTCCCTGACCTTCCTGAACACCCTGTGCACCCAGATCGAGCGGATCTACCCGCCCGGCGCCCGTCTGATCATCTGCTCGGACGGCCACGTCTTCGGCGACCTCATCGGCGTCCCCGACGACCACATCGACGCCTACGCCGACGACCTACGCATACAGATAGGGCGGATGGGCCTCCACAGACTGTCCGTCTTCGATCTCCGCGACGTCCTCGGCGACCTTCCGCACGACACGAAACGCACCCACATCCATGAGCGCTACGCCCCCACCCTGGAAGCACTCCGGGCCGAGATCCGCGCCGACGAACAGGCCCTGGCCCTCTACCGGGGCATCACCCGCTTCCTCGTCGAGGACACCGCCGACTGGACCGGCACCCGCTCCGCCCTCCAACGCGCATGTCGACAACGCGCTTACGGCGTCATCCAGCGCAGCCGCGCCTGGGGCACCCTGATCGCCGAACACCACCCCCGCGCGGTACGCCTCTCCATCCATCCCCAGCCCGTCGGCACCGGGAAATTCGGCATCCGTCTCCTCGACGCCCCCGACGCCTGGACGACCCCCTGGCACTCCGCCGCGTTGCGCCGTAGCGACGGTAGGTGGACTCTCATGCCCCGAGCCGAAGCCGCCCGGATGGGTCGACTGGTGCGGCAAGGCGGCAGAGACAGTCACTTCGACCAGAACCGGGCAGCCTGCCTGCCTGGGACTCAGTGAGGATGCACCGACGCGACGCGGAAAAGGCGTGACCCAGCCGCGTCCGAGGCCACCGATCCCCGTGCTGCAGCTCCGGCGTCATGGTCGCGGAAGCTGCGACCTGTCAGTACTCCGGTTTCCTCCGGCACGCCGTTGCCGCGGCGCGCCGTCATGGCCTGGACACCCGGGCGATCCCTGTCGAAGCCGGCCGGCGCAGGATGGTCGGCGGCCAGGCGAGGCCGGTGCCACCGCTGTCCACGTCAGAGGACGGACGGCGATGTCAGCTGCTCGTGTCGGCGTCACCTTCGTCATTCGGAGGGTCTCCCTGCCTCCTGGCGCCCGGAGGGGAGCCGTCCCCGTGCTCTTCCAGCAGTTCGAGGAGCGCGGCATCCGCTCTCCTCTGATCTTCCTTCGTCAGCTCCACCGGTGCGTTGTTGTAAACGGTGTAGCGACCTGGATCGATGATGTTGGCGGCCCTCAAGCTGAACGTCAGCAGGGGCCGCCAACCCTTGCGGTGGCCGACCCGCACCTGTATCTGGGCCTTGTAGTCACGGGCCTCCGGGAGGAATCCGGAAAACGGTGCCTCGAACTCGAGGAAGAGCTGTTGCGCTTCTCTGCCGGGCACGACGAATCCGGCGGGCAGCTTCGCCTCCTCGTCCGGCCCCGGTTGGAGCCGGGACGGCGAGGACACCCACAGAAGTGGCAGATGAGAGGCGGGCTCATCGGGGAAGGTCAGGATGAGGTCCTGCACGACGATCGGTTTGGGACCGGTGTTGTGCAGGACGAGCGGCAGTCGTAGGCGTGCCGTGGAACCGTGGACGATGGCCGCGAAGGAATGAGGTTCCCACGCCTGCAGACGTCCCTGTCGGGCGTTGAGCCACCAGAACGACGCGACGGTGAAGAGCAGTGCGCAGACTGACACCACACTGGCGCCGGTGAGCGATGAGGACGCGATCTGATCCGCCGCGACCATCAGCGGAACCACAGAGTCAGTCTGCCAGCCCCGCCGTGGGCTCGCTAACAGGACGAGGGGCCGCCATCAGTCTCCCGGAACGGGTCAGAGGCCGGCGAGGAGTACGAGATACCAGGCGACCAGGGCCGCGCATGTCACCGCGGGGAGGAGCTTGGTCAGCCGGTCGCCCTTGCGTACGTGCGTGGTCACGGCACCGGCGAGCAGCATCAGCAGTCCGATGCCGGCCAGGCCGCCGCACAGCGGTACGACCGGGCCGAGGGCCACGCCGATCGCGCCCGCCAGCTCCAGCCCGCCGATGACCCGGTAGGCCGCCGTGGTGAAGCCGGCGTGGGCGGCGAGCTCGGGCATCGGACCCAGGGCCAGGATCTTGGCCGCGCCCAGCAGGGCGAAGATCAACGCGATGAGGCAGGTCAGGGAGGCGGAGAGGATCACGAGGCGCCTTCGGGGGTGTGCGGGCGGCGGGCCTGGCGGCGTTCGGCGCCCAGGCCGGCGAAGTGGGCGATCAGGGCGGGGTTGTCGACCGCGGAGGGGTTGAGGACCTGCTCGGCGGGTGCGCCCTGGAGGAGGCGCTTGACCGGGACCTCGAGCTTCTTGCCGGTCTTCGTGTGCGGGATGGCCGGCACGGCGAGGATCTCGTCGGGGACGTGGCGGGGTGAGGCGCCGGTGCGGATCGCGTCGCGGATCTTCTCGCACAGGGACTCGTCCAGACCGACCCCGTCGGCGAGGACCACGAACAGTGGCATCCAGTAACCGCCGTCGGGTTCCTCCGCACCGATGACGAGGGCCTCGGCGATCTCGGGGAGGCGTTCGACGATGTCGTGGATGTCGGCGCTGCCCAGCCGTACGCCGTTGCGGTTGAGCGTGGCGTCGGAGCGGCCGTGCACGATCACCGAGCCGTGGGAGGTGAGGGTGATCCAGTCCCCGTGCCGCCACACGCCCGGATAGGCGCTGAAGTAGGCGTCGCGGTAGCGGCTGCCGTCGGGGTCGTTCCAGAAGTACAGCGGCATCGACGGCATGGGGCGGGTGACGACCAGTTCGCCGACCTGGTCGACGACCGGCCGGCCCGCGCCGTCGTACGCCGCGAGGGCCACGCCGAGGTTGGGGGCCGACAGTTCACCCGCCCACACCGGGGTGGTGGGGGTGCTGCCGGCGAAGCCGGAGACGACGTCCGTGCCGCCGCTGGTGGAGGCGAGCTGGACGCCTGCGCCGACGTGGTCGCGGACCCAGGGGTAGGCGGAGGCCGGCAGGGCGGAGCCGGTGCTGCCGATGGCGCGGATCGCCGACAGGTCGTGCACGGCGGGGTCGACGCCGAGCTTGGCCATGGCCAGCAGGTACTGGGGACTGGTGCCGAAGACGGTGACCTGGTGGCGGGCCGCCAGCTCCCACAGGACGTCCGGGCGCGCCACCGGCGCGGGGCTGCCGTCGTAGGTGCAGGTGGCGGCACCGGTCAGCAGGGTGGAGACGACCAGGTTCCACATCATCCAGTGGGTGGTGGTGTACCACAGCAGGCGGTCCCCGACGCCCAGGTCGCAGTGCAGGCCGAGGATCTTGAGGTGTTCCAGCAGGACGCCTCCGTGGCCGTGGACGATGCCTTTGGGCAGCCCCGTCGTGCCGGAGGAGAAGACGATCCACAGCGGGTGGTCGAACGGAACCGGGGTGATGGCGAGGTACTCGGTGCGGCCGGCCGCGTCCTCCCAGGGAACCGTCAGTCTCGCGGCCCGGGTCGCGGGCCACGCAAGGCCAAGGTGGTCCACGAGGACCGTGGCCTTGAGCGTGGGAAGGGCGGCGGCGAGGTCGAGGGAGGCGGCGCGGCGGTCGTGACGGGTGCCGTTGAAGAGGTAGCCGTCCGCCGTGATGAGCACCGTGGGTTCGAGCTGGGCGAAGCGGTCGGCGGCGGCCTTGGGTGCGTAGTCCTGGCCGCACACCGACCACACCGCGCCCAGGCTGGCGGCGGCGAGGAAGGCGATGACGGCGTGGGGGGTGTTGGGCAGGTAGCCGACCACCCGGTCACCCTGGCCGACGCCCAGGTCGCGCAGGGTGGCCGCGACGGAGGCGACCTGGGCGCGCAGCTGCCGGCCCGTGATCTCGCAGGCGGCTCCGGTCTCGTCCAGTGCGGTGATCGCGGGCGCGTCCGGGTGCAGGTTGCGCAGTGCGTGGTGGGCGTAGTTGAGGGTGGCGCCGGGGAACCAGCGGGCGCCGGGCATGGTCTCCTCGGCCAGCACCCGCTCGTACGGAGTGGTGGCGTCGATGTCGAAGTACTCCCACACCGCGGCCCAGAATCCTTCCAGGTCCGTGACGGACCAGTGGTGCAGGGCCTGGTAGTCGGTCGGGTCCGGAATCCCTTCGGCGCCCTGGTGCCGGGCGGCCCAGCGGGCGAAGTCCGCGATGCGGCTGCCGGCGGCCGCTTGGGGGTCGGGCGGCAGGAAGGGCTCCGGACAGGGTGTGGAGTGCGGGGTGGTCATGGTGTGGTGTTCCTCGTCAGGGTGCGGGCCGGGCTTCGGCGGGGCGGCGGGCCGTGTGCAGCAGGGGAGCCCAGGCGGCGGCGTCGGTGAAGTCGCCGGTGCCGGTGGGGACGGTGTCCATCACGACCCGGTCCGGGCGCAGCAGGACGGCGTCCGCCCGGCCGCGTGCCAGCCAGGCGGCCAGCGTCCCGTCGTCGCCCAGGTCGCCGACATGGATCACGGATGCGCCCAGGGCCGTGGCCACGCCCGTCATCCGTGCCGTGGGCGGTACGGCGGTCAGCACGGCGAAGGAGTCCCCGAGGATGTCGTCGAGGCGCTCTCGCCTGCCGTCGACGATCACCCAGGGTTGCGGGCAGAAGGTGCCGGCCAGTGAGCGGCCGGTCAGCCGGGGGCGGCGTCGTACCAGCGGATTGGCGGTCAGTGCGGGACTGAGGTCGCGGCTCACCGCCGCGGTCACGCCGGGGATGCGGCAGGCCGCGCCCACCACGGCCCGGCGGACGGCCGCACCGCGGTCCTGTCCGCCGGTCATGGCCCAGCCGACGGCGACCGCGACACGGATCACGTGGCGGGCGTGCGGCTTGCGCTCCTGCTGGTAGGTGTCCAGCAGCCGGTCGTCCGCGCCGTGTCGGAGGACGCGGGCGAGTTTCCAGGTGAGGTTGCGGGCGTCGCGCAGGCCCGCGCACAGGCCCTGCCCGATGAAGGGCGGGGTGAGGTGGGCCGCGTCGCCCAGCAGGAAGACGCGTCCCCGGCGCCACCGGCCGGCGAGACGGGCCCGGAAGGTGTACTGCGCCTGCCGGATCACCTCGAAGTCGCCGCCCCCGTGGGCAGCGGACGGCAGGTCGACCCAGGGGGCGACCAGCTCGCGCAACTGCTCCAGCCCTTCCGGGCCGTCCAAGGACTCGCCCTCGGCCAGCCGGAACTCCCAGCGGTAGCGGTCCTCGCCGACTCGCATGAAGGTGGCCGGGCGGGTGGGGCAGCAGATCTGCTCGGCGCCCTCCCAGGTGCGCACCGGGAGGCTGGTGCGCACGTCGATGACCCGCCAGCTCTCCTCGAAATGCAGGTCCTCCCACACGGCGCCGATGGCGTCGCGGGTGATGCTGCCCGCGCCGTCGCAGCCGAGGACGGCGTCGGCCCACACGTGCTCGTCCTCGTCGCTGCCGTCGCGGCGGAAGGTGACCCGGACCGGAGCCGTTCCGTCGGTGTCCTGGCTGACGGACACGACCTCCACCCCGCCCCGCAGCTCGCACTCGGGGCGACGGGCCAGGGCGTCGCGCAGCAGCCGTTCCAGCTCCGGCTGGTCGAACATGGTCGTCTGCGGGAAGCCGTGGTGGCCGTGCAGGGACCGTGGGAACTCGGCGATCACGCGGCGCCGGGCGTCCAGCAGCCGCAACCCGGGCGCCGGCCTGGCGATGGCGGCGAACTCCTCGTGGACGCCGACGCTCTGCAGGATCCGGCGAACCTCGTCGTCCACGACGACGGCCCGCGGCAGGGGGTAGATGTCCCGGTGGCGTTCGAGGAGCAGGCTGGGCACTCCGTGCCGGGCGAGCAGGAGCGCGGCCGTGACTCCTACGGGTCCCGCGCCGATGATCACTACCGGTCTCCGGGATGCGGTGCTCACGTCGCGTCCGCCACAGCGGTCCGCTGCTCGCCCAGGTCGATCCGCCCGTCCGGGGTGGCGATCGAGGCGGTGACGAGGTCACCGTCGCGCAGATACCGGGGGTTCTTGGCCTGGCCGTTGAAGAACGCCTTCCACTTCAGCGCGGGCGGCAGCAGCGCGGCGATCTTCTCGACCGGCTTGGGCGGGGCCTTCAGGGCCGTGCCGCCGGGCGTACCGGTCAGCAGCAGGTCGCCCGGGTCGAGGGTCTGGAAGCGGGCGAGCAGGGTGAGCGCCTGCGCGGGCCGCACGATCATGTCGGCCAGGGTGCGGTCCTGACGCGTCACACCGTTCACCGACAGCCGCAGTCGCAGGTCGATCAGACGGTCGAAGTCCTCCGGCTCCAGCAGGGCCAGGTACGGACCCGTCGGCGTGAAGGTGGGGTAGGACTTGCTCTCGTAGAACTGGGTCTTGGTCAGCTGGACGTCGCGGGCGCTGACGTCGTTGGTGAGGACGAGTCCGGCGACGTACGAAGGAAGGTCCTGCTCCTCGACAACCGTGCCCACCGGGAGCGTCGCGCCCATGACGAGGCCGAGTTCGACTTCGTAGTCGAGGAAGTTCACGTGTGCCGGGCGGACGATCGTGTCGTGCGGGCCGCTGACCGAGCCGGACGCCTTGCGGAAGAAGGTGGGCGGTATGTCGCCCGTGAAGCCCGAATCCTTGGCGTGGCTGCGGTAGTTGACCATCTGGGCGACCACCCGGCAAGGGGTGGTGACCGGGGGCAGCGCGACCAGGCCGGCGACGGGTGTGCCGCTCTCGCCGGAGGCGGCGGCCTCCCGGACGGCGGCCCGGTCGGCGAGCAGTTCGGCGGTGGTGACCGCCTTGGTCTCGATGCGGACGGCGCGTTCGGTGGGGGTCCCCCCTGCTCGAGAGGAGTCGAGAGCTTGGGGGAGGACGGCCCACCAGCCGTCGGGGGTGCGCAGCACGTTGGTGCTCATGAGCTCATCGCTTTCATCAGGCCCAGCAGGCGTGCGGGGTCGAGTTCGTTGTCGTCGCGCAGGGCCGTCATGACCTCGCGGAGCTTGGCGGGGGAGGGGCTGGTGCCCAGGAAGTCGCGGGTGACGGGCGGCCCCCACTGGGCCAGGCCGCTCGCCGACATCGGTGCCCATCCGGGTTCGAGGTCGCAGGAGAACAGGTCGCCGTCGGCGAAGTGCTCCAGCATGAAGTGGTCGGGGTCGCGCCAGTAGTCGAAGAGCTGGCTGCCCTGGATGTGCCGGCCGATGCCCCAGCTGCGCTGGTAGCCGCGCTCGGCCAGGTACTCCCCGCCGGCGGCGATCGCGTCGAGGTCGGTGACCTGGTAGGCGGAGTGGACGTAGCCGGTGCCCGGCCCGAGGTGCAGGGCGAGGGTGTGGTGGTCCACGGGCAGGCTGCCCTGGTCGCAGCGGATGAACGCCATGGTCGGCCCGCGCCGGCGCTGTCCGTCCAGGAAGAGGAAGTCGGACACGATCATGCCGAGGGTGTCCAGGTACCAGTCCAGGGTGCGGGTGAACGTCCGCGTCTCCAGCACCACGTGGCCGAGGCGCTGGATGCGGGACGGCTCACGGGGCGGGCGCTGGGTGGTGTTCGTACGACGGCCTTCGACGCCGGTGTTGAGGATCAGCGGCTGCTGCCCGGGCAGCGCGGGAAGCGGTTCGGCGCAGTGCACCACCCGGACCGGGAGTCCCGAGGGATCGAACAGGGCGACCGACCGGCCGCCGCCGGGGACGTCGATGTCCCGGACGGTGTGGCCGACGGCGGCGGCCAGCCGGTCCACGTCGGTCCGTTCGGCCGCGCGGAACGCGGGCCCGAGGAAGCGGGACGCGCGGCCGCGCCGGATGACCATGCAGGGCGAGCCCGCGAACGTGCCGCGCAGCCACAGCTCATGATCGGTGCGGGCGGCGATCGAGAAGCCGAAGTCGCGGGCGAACGCCTCGGCCCGGTCCAGGTCCGGCTTCTCGAACTCCAGCCAGGCCAGATCCGCCACTTTGATCACCGGATTACGGGCTCGTCCGGGGTGTTCACCGCGTAGGGCGCCCTGCTCACTGTGGAGGTCTTGGTGGGGCGTCAGAGGACCGCCCTTGTCAACGGGGATGTGGGACATGGTGTCCTCCAAGCAACACTGCCGTAATGAGGAAATCATCAACTCTGCCGTTTCTCTCCGTCAATAGGTGCAGCCCAAATAATTGAGGATCTCATCAGTAATGGCAGGGTCATCGTTGCGACGGTTACACTGGGCCGCATGCCGACGTCAGCCCCGCCCAAGAACCGCTTCGAGCGACGCCGTGCCGAGACCCGCCAGGCGCTCGTCCGCGCGGCCCGGCAGATCCTCGCGGAAACCGGGGACACGAGCGCAAGCATCCAGGCCATCGCCGAGCGCGCCGATGTCGGCTTCGGGTCCTTCTACAACCACTTCGAGTCGAAGACGGAGCTGTTCGACGCGGCAGTGACGGACGCCCTGGAGGAGTTCGGGCAGGTCATCGACGAGTGCGTGGAAGGCATCGACGACCCGGCCGAGCTGGTCGCGGCCGGCTTCCGGCTCACCGCCAGGATGGCCGACTCCCACCCGGAACTCATGCGAATCCTGCGCGACCGCGGCCTGTCCCACATCCACTCCGACCGCGGCCTCGCCCCACGCGCCCTGCGCGACCTGGAGATCGGCATCGCCTCAGGCCGTTTCACCTGCGGCAACGCGACCACCGCCCTGTCGGCCCTGGGCGGCACCCTGCTGTCCCTGGTGGCTCTCCGGCTGGACCGCCCGGACCTCGACGGCGACGAGGCCGCCTCCGACCTGGCCGAGATGGTCCTGCGCATGCTCGGCCTCGCTGCGGACGAGGCCCACGAGGTCACCCGTCGCCCGCTGCCCGATCTCGCCCGATGACCTCCTGCACCTGAAGCGCGGCCCTCCGCGGTGCTACGCCGGCGGCGACGAGGAACGCGGTTGCCGCGGCCTCGCCCGTGGGGTCCGCCCAGGTGGACGTGGTGTTCTCCTCGGCGAGGGCCAGCATCAGTGCTTCCAGCGCTTGTGCGAGGACGGGTGCGGGAAGGTGGTCCGCGAAGACGCCTTCGCGCTGACCACGTCGTAGGGTTGCGACGGCTTCTGCGCGGGCCGGTGCCAGGGTGGTGCGGATCTCGTCCTCTCCCAGATGACGCCGTCCCAAGGTGATGAGCACGCGGTAGTGGTCGCCCACCGTCCATGCCGCCAGCACCATCCGTGTCATCGTTTCCATCGGGTCGGCATCCCTGGTCCGCGCCGCGGCGAACGCCTGCCGGAGCTCATGGCCTGCTTCCCGCGCCAGGTCGGCGATCAGCGCATGCCGGCTGGGGAAGTGGCCGTAGAGGGTGCGCCGCGCGACGCCGGCCGCCTGAGAGATGCTGTCGAGACTCGCGTCGGGGTCCTCCCGCAGTTTCTTTCGGGCGGTCGCGAGGATCCGTCGGCGGTTGGAGTGAGCGTCCTTGCGCCGCGAAGTACGGCCAGGGGTGTCGGTCGTCTGCATGGTTCTGTCTCTCCACGGTGGCCGGAAAGCCGTGGGCGCCGGTGTTCCCTCACGCACCGGCGCCCACTCACCCCTGCCCAGGGTGGCTTGTTGTCCCGCTGACGGCGTCAGGGGACGAGGATGAGGCGGATCGGGTCGCCGATCTTGTTCTCCAGTCGGTGGACGGCGTCGGCGGCTTCGATGAGCGGGATGTGGTCGGTGATGGAGGGGGCCAGGTCGAGGCGGCCGGCCGCGGTCAGCTGCACCAGCTCGGAGACGGACTCGGGGAAGCCGCCGTAGTGGCCGCGCACCTGCTTTTGCAGGTAGTTGAAGGTCAGGCCCTCGGTGATGGTCAGTGGCCGGGGTGTGATGCCCACCAGGATCAGGGAGCCGCCCAGGCCGAGGACGGAGGCGGCCTGGTCGCGGACGGCGGGGACGCCGGCGCAGTCGAAGGCGAAGTCGAGGCCGCGTCCGCCGGTGGCTGCGCGGACCTGGTCGGCGAAGTCGGGGGCTGCCGGGTCGAGCGCGAGGTCCGCGCCGAAGGCCAGGGCGCGCTCGCGGGCGCTGGGCAGCGGGTCGACGGCGATGATCGGGGCGGCGCCGACCAGGCGGGCGAGGCGTACGTTGTGCGCGCCGACTCCGCCCACGCCCCAGACGCCGACGGACTGGGCGGCACGGACGCCGGCGGTGGCGACGACGGCGGCGTAGGGGGTGGAGACCGCGTCGGGGATGATCGCGGCCTGGTCGAAGGGGAGGCTGTCGGGGATGGGGATGAGGGTGTCCTCGCGGGCGATCACGTACTCGGCCCAGCCGCCGTCGTAGTCGATGCCGGCGGTGAGCATCTGGGTGCAGGGGCGGTGGCGCACGCATCCTGCGCACGTGCCGCAGGTCTTGCCGGCCTCCAGGGTGACGCGGGTGCCGACGGGCAGGCCGCGCTTGAGGTCGGGGCCGAGGGTGTGGATCACGCCGGAGACCTCGTGGCCGACGGTGACCGTGTCGGAGTCCAGGAAGAGCGGGGACAGGGAGCCGTCGAGGAGGTGGACGTCGGAGAGGCAGACGCCGGCGGCCTTGACCTCGATGAGGACCTCGCCCGGGCCCGGCACGGGGATCGGGACCTCTTCCACGGCGAACTTCTTGCTGTCCAGGTGGAAGCGTCCGGCGAGCATGGTGTCCATGAGTCTGCTTTCTATGAGCGGCACCGCCCGATGATCCGGGACGCTGGGTGCCATGGGGTGCGTGAGGGGCTGGTGGTGGCCGGGAGGCGTACGGCCGGCAGCGGGGGATGCCGCACGCCTCCCGGCGGCTGGGGGAGTGCGCCTTGCGGCGGTCAGGCGAAGACGTCCTGCTGGTAGCGCTCGTCGGCCTCGAGCTGGGCGAGCCACTGCTGGGCGGTGTCGTCGTCGCTGCCGGTCTTCTGGCGGTGGATGGCGGCGAGTGCCTCGCGGACGGCGGGGGCCATGCGGCGGCCGTCACCGCAGACGTAGATGTACGCGCCGTCCTGGATGGCCTGCCACACCGTGTCGGCGGCGTTGGCGATGGCGTTCTGCACGAACCGGGCCGGGTGGCCGGTCACCGCCGAGTAGGCGGTGTGCACCTGGGCGATGCCGGCCTGCTCCCAGTCCTGCATCTCCTGGCGGTAGAAGTAGTCGTGCTCCGGGTGGCGGCAGCCGACGAACACCTGGGACGCGCCCACCTGGGTGCCGTTGGCGTGCTGTGTCGCCCGCTCCTCCAGGAAGCCGCGCAGCGGTGCGATGCCGGTGCCGGGGCCGATGAGGATCAGCGGCGTGGCGGGGTCGGCGGGCGGGGCGAAGGTGGGGGAGGGGACGCGGACGTAGCCGTAGACGACGTCCCCGGGTTCGAGGCCGGCGATGTAGGCGGAGCAGGTGCCGCGGTACTGGCCGTCGCCGGACAGGGCCGGGCCTTCCAGCAGGCCGACGGTCAGGCGTACGTGGCGCGGGTTGGCGGACGGGGCGGAGGAGATGGAGTAGAACCGCGGGCGGATGGGGCCCGTCATCTCCAGGAACACCGCCAGCGGCAGCTCGACGGCCGGGAAGCGCTCCAGCAGGCCCAGGACGGAGATGCGCTTGCCGAGGATCTCCTTGCTGTAGCGCTCCTCGGCCTCCTGGGTGTCGGCGGTGTACGCCAGCAGCTGCGGCCGGGTCCACGGGCACTCGGTGTACTCGGCGAGCGTCTGGATCTGGGAGCGGGTGGCCACGTCCTGCAGTTCCAGGAACTCGGTGAGCAGGATGCCGGCGGTGACCGGGGTGCCGACCGGCAGGTGGGTGCGGCCACCGGCCGGCTGGTCGAGCCGGAGCACCTGGTCGTAGTCGACGCCGAGCCGCCTCAGTGCGCGTTCCACCAGGGCGAGTTCGTTCTTGGCGAAGACGGCCAGGTGGTTGCCGGTGTCGTAGGTGACACCCTCGGGCAGCTCGACGGTGATGGACTTCGCGGACGGGCGCGGCGGCTCGATGGCGAAGTCCCACAGGCCGGTCGCGTCGGCCACGAGCTCCTCGTTGGCGACCACGGTGAGCGGGTAGGCCTGCTCGGAGACGATGGCGGGGCGCACGTCGGACTCGGTGAGCAGCTGGACCTGGTAACGGGGGCCGCTCGCCTGGGAGGTGTCGGCGGCGTACTCCTCGGCCAGAGTGGCCCACAGGGTGTTCATCCACCGCGTGGCCATGCCGTCGAAGTCACCGGCGGCGTCCGCGATGCCGCGCTCGACGATGGGGGTGGCGCCGGCGGCCAGCAGACCTTCCTCGATCCGCTTGGGGAACGCCTGGTAGGTGGCCACCCACTGGGTGTTGCCCGCGCCCAGCAGCGCGTACCGCACATTCGCCAGCGAGCCCTCGGGCAGCCCGGCGGCGAGCAGGTCGTCGAAGCGCTGGGCGTTGTCGGGAGCCTTGCCGTTGTAGCTGGCGGCGACAACGGCGAGGAGGCCCTCGGTGGGCAGGTTGTCGCCGAGGTCGTCCAGGCTCACCAGGGTGGTGCCGAAGCCGGAGCGCTCGCCGCGGTCGGCGATGGTGCGGGCCAGGTCCTCGCACGAACCCAGGCTGGAGCCATACGCCACCGTCAGGTTCACACCCACACCGCTGACCGCTGCCTGCGCCTGAGTGTCGCCGGTCTGCAGGTCCGCGGCGCCGAAGACGGTCCGCTCGTGCTCCTGACGGCGACGGACGATCAGCTCGAAGTTGCCGGGCTTGCGCGTCAGCGCCTCCCGCACGTCCATCTTGTAGTCGCTGGTGTCCGAGAGCTTGAACTTCTGCAGCACCAGCGCCAGGGCCAGGCGGGCCTCGGTGAGCGCGAACTGCCGGCCGATGCAGGCGCGCACACCGTTGCCGAACGGCTTGTAGGCGTGCGGGTGCTGCTGGGCCCGGTTCTCCGGCAGCCACCGGTCGATGTCGAACTCGTCGGGCCGCTCCCACGCCTTGGGGTGGGTGTGCAGGGGACCCTCGAGGATGCTGACCCGCGTGCCCTTCTTCAGCTCGTAGCGGCCGCCGATGACGGTGTCCTCGATGGGCGCCTTGGCGATCATCGGGATGGGAGCCCACAGGCGCAGGGTCTCCTCCAGGATCCGCGGGATGACGTCCAGCTGCATGATCGTGTCGTAGTCCGGGACGGTGTCACCGGGCAGCAGGCGGTCCACCTCGGCGTACGCCTGGGCCAGCACGTGCGGGTTACGCATCAGCGAGTACGTGGCGAACGACAGCAGACCACTGGTGGTCTCATGCCCGGCGATCAGGAACGTCAGCACCTGGTCACGCACGTTGTCGACGTCCAGCCGCTTGCCGGTGTCCGGGTCGGTGGCCTCAAGCATCAGGCCCAGCAGGTCCTCCTCAGCGCTGCCCTTGCCCTCCTGGCGCTCCTTGATCACGCTCTCGACCAGCTCGCGCATCGCCTGGATGTTCTCGCCGTACTTCTTGGCATCGGCCCTGCGCAGCTTGGTCATCATCGGCAGCTCCTGAGAGCGCCGCATCGACTCGGTCAGCGCGCCCAGCATCGCGTTGAGGAACGGGTGCAGCTCCTCCTTGTCGAAGGAGTCGAACCGGTAGCCGAACCCCGACAGGGCGATGGTGTCGAGCGTCAGGCGGGTGTAGTCGTCGGTGATGTTGACCGGCTGACCCTCCCGGCGCTCCCACTTGCCCGCCAGGTTCTGGGCGATCTCCAGCATCTGCCCGAAGTAGTTCCTCATGGCCCGCTGGCTGAAGGCCGGCAGCAGGATCCGGTGTGCCCTGCCCCATTCCTCTTCGTGCTGGTGGGCGGTGAACAGGCCGGCGCCGGCGAAGTCCCGGATGTGGTGCAGCGGCGTCTTGTCGATCTGCTTGAAGAACCGCGTCTCGTCGCTGACCTCGGCCACCAGGTCCGGGTCGTAGACGAAGACCTGCTCGATGCCGGCGATGTCCATGCCGTAGATGCCCTCGGGGAACTGCTTGGACAGCTCACCGAAGTACTCCACCGGATTGGTGTCGGGGATCTGCGGCGTGTGGCCGAGCAGAGGGATCCCCCGCGGGGACCGGATGGGGCGAAGGTCGTTCGCGGTGTTCGTGCTCATGTCTTGCTCCTCTGCGGAGGGGGTGGAGGGGGATGGGCAAGGGCGCGCTGCGTAGGTCGATGCCGTGGCGCCGTACGGAAACATACGCCGTATGGAATTGATACCGTACGGCGTATGGAAACGTGAAGCAAGTCCGGCCGCCCTGGTGGGCGCTGTGATTCAGGTCATTTCCATACGGCGTACGAAACTGATACCGTACGAGGTATGGAAAAGAAGGTGAGGCGTCCCCCGCGGGGAACGAGGAAGAGGGACGTGCCTCTGACCGAGGCCGGGATCTACGCCGCCGCCCTGCGGCTCATCGACGAGGACGGGGTCGAGGCGCTCACCATGCGCAAACTCGCCACCGCGCTCGACGCGAACCCGATGTCGCTGTACCACCACGTGCCGAACAAGGAAGCCGTGCTGCGCGGCGTGACGAGAATGGTCGGAGCGCAGTTCCGCACCGTGACACTGGAGGACGCGCCCTGGCAGGAGCGGATCCGCCTGCTCGCCACGGACTTCCGGACCCTGGCGCACCGTCACCCGAAGCTGCTGGCGTACTCGTTCAGCCACCAGCCGGACTTCATCCAGCCCGACGACCCGTTCTGGACCGCCCTCACCGCCATCGTGGCCGCTGCCGGTGTGCCGCAGTCAGAGGTCTCGGAGATCGCCGCGCTGATGGTCGCCGTCGTCATCGGTGTCCTCACCGCAGAACTCAACGGCGCTCTCCACCAGTGGTCGACCCTCAAGTCCCACGGCCCTGAAGCCGACGAGGAGGGGGCCGCGGACGCAGACCCTGGCTCTGCGAGTGCGGCCCCTGAAGGCCCTGACCAGGACCACATGTTCCGTCTCGTGATGGACACGCTGATCACGGGCCTGGAAGGCCGCCTCACCGCCGGTCGTGACGGCCGGCACGCCGGCCATTGAGCCGGTCGGCCTGAGACGCTGCGCCCCAAGCGCCGGCGCCTGAGGCGCGCCGGCAGTCGGGCGATATCACGCTGCGACACAGGAGAGCCACCCCGTCGCATCGGGTGAGACCGCCCGGCGGGGTGGTTCCACATCCAGCCTCTGCACGGCAGCCGTATGCCGGCGCTGAACGTGCAATGACCATGGTCGTCGGCTTGTTCCTGGTCTCCCTCCTGAGGGGGGAGGCCGTCGGCCTCTCCGAGCTGAATCACCCGCGTCATCCGTCAACGTCCTGGTGGCGCCCATAGGACCGAAGCCGGTGGTACCGCTGGGCATGGCCATTGCGGCCGCAGGGCTGATCTGGATGACCACGCTGGACCTGAACAGCGGATACATGACGCAGGTACTGCCCCAGCTGGTACTCGTCGGCATCGGGCTGGGCACGGTCATCGCGCCCGCCATGAGCTGGCGACCTCCGGGGTGGCTGCCGCCGATGCCGGCGTTGCGTCGGCCGCAATCCCAAGAACCCCGGCGTGCTGGCTCAGGCCGGCCTGGAGGGCTATGCCATGGCCTACTGGTGGTCGGCGGCCGTCTTCGTCACCGGTCTGGTCATCTCTGCCCTGCTCTACCGCCGGGGTGTGCTCCAGCAGAACGAGAACGCCGCACCTGTCGTGCACATGTAGCGGGACAAGCAGTGCTGTGTGGGCCACCCACCTTCGGGGGCGAACACAGGGCCTTTGCGGCTCCCCTCCCCTGCTCAATGGATGTCTCATAGTGGCTGCGACTCGGGTTCTATCCGTGACACATCAAACGGTTGCCACTCGTGCCGGCGTCGGCCGGGTAACCGTCTACCGGCACTGGCCGAGCCCCCAATGGCCCCTATGGCCCCAATGGCCGAAGCGCCGGTCGCGCGGGACCCGTCAGCGCAAGGGTGAGTCGGAGGTGGGCGTCAGCGCGGTCTCGGTGACACCGATGATCTGGCCGAGGTCGAAGCCCTCCATGTCGGCGCTGAACTCCGGGCCGGCCAGGTACGCCAGCAGCCGTTCCTGCACGTCGTCGCCGTCCCTGTAGGAGACGAGGGCGTACAGCTTGGGCGTCTCACTTCCGAAAGCCGCGGGCACCGTCCAGATGCCGTGCGTGCTGATCCGGTACTTCGTCATACCGGGGATGTGCTTGGACCAGATGCTCTCGTAGGCGACGAGCGCCTCAGGGCTGCACAGCGTGTAGACACGGAGCTGGTACTGGGACATGGACACTCGTTCCCTTTCTGTCTGAGCATGGATAGTCAGTGGTCAGCTTTGCGAGAGCAGGTGCGCCAGTTCGGCATCCCAGTCGATGCGTCCGGCCTCGGTGCCCCGTGGCACCAGAGCCTCCGTGCGTTCCAGGAATGCCTTGACGTCCTGCACGGGAACCTCGAGCAGGGCGGTGCCCGCGCGAGACCCGAGAGCGATGTACATCGCCTGGTCGCCACGGCCGACGGCCGACCAGATCCGGACGTCCCCATGACCTGCGGAACCTTTCAGACCATCGGTCAGGAGATCACGCCCCAGGACCCATTCGACCGGCTCGTCGCTGTGGGGGAAGAAGGCGGCACGGACGACATAGGGGTCGTCGGGCTCGTACCGCAGACGCATACACAGGGGGTGCGAGTAGGTGCGCGAGACGACGAGCTGCGCGGTCAGTCCTTGAACCACGGTCCTCAAAGACTCCATCGGTATTCACTCCAAGGCATCCCCTGTCTCGGCTGCGTCCTGCCGCTTGCGGCAGCGAAAAGGCATCGGAGGAAGAGGCGTTGTAGCAGGGCTCGGGCGCCGGTCGGCATCGGCGGACCATGCGATTCGTGGCGGCGCGGCAGCGTGGCGGCGCGCGCCTGCGACACGGGTAGGTGTCCGCAGGCAGGTTCAAGAGGAACAGGCCCTCACCCAATCGCCCGCCCGGGCGGCAGGGATCAGAGCGAGGGGTACGGCTTCGGCCCATGTGGGCACGAGCAGTACCTGTCTCACCGGTCACCGCGATTCCGGTCGTAGTGGTCCCAGCCGAGGTAGTCCCGGTCGCCGTGGTACTGGTCGTGGTGGCCCCAGTCCCGGCCGTCGCACTCGTAGCGGTTCCAGTTGTGCCGGTACGACCTGTCCCACTTCCACCCGCGCCCCTCGTCGTCCCAGCGGTGGCAGCGACCGTCGCGGCTGTGCCAGGACGAGCCGGTGACACGGTCGTCGTGGTGCCAGCCACGGTGTGCGTCCCAGCAATAGCCCTGCTCGATCAGGTAGCCGACGCCGTGGTCCCAACGGTAGTCGGCGGCGTTGACGCCGACGGCCGACCGCTGGACGTGCACGGATGCGGGAGTCGCGGCCGAAGCGGTGCCCCCGGCACCGACAACGGCGACACCCGCGACCGCCACGGAGGAAACAGCGACAGCAATCCGCCTCGTGAGCTTCTTCATGATCTTTCCTTCCGGTTGGTGCGAGCTGCAGCAACGGCTGCTTTGCAGGCGATGTGAGGCGCCTGGCGTTGTCCGGGCAACGATTCCATACGTTGTATGGAATCACCCTGCCAGGATAACCATACGTTGTATGGAAATGGTGGGGCGGCGACAGTGACTCGGGTCACCTGCACGAGCTGACCGCAGGGTGCACCCCTGCTTCGGTGAGGTGTCACCGCTGAAGGCTGATGAACAACTGGAGGGTGGTTACCGGGAGTTCATCCATTTCTCTCTCATCGTGCTGGCCCGAATCCCCGCTCTCGATCGCAAGGCATGCAGGCACCCGGGTCTGGCCCCATGCTGGAGAGGAGGGGGGTGTGACAACGGAGGAAGAAGTGGTGGAGATGCGGACCGTTGTCGACCTCACACGCTGCCAGGGCTATGCACAGTGCGTGTTCCTCGCCCCGGAGGTGTTCGAGCTGCACGGGGAAGAGGGGCTGCTGTACGCCACGGCCGTCCCGGACGACCAGGTGGAGCGGGTACGCCAGGCCGCGGCGGCGTGCCCGGTGCAGGCGATCCTCCTCGGGGAAGAGGTGAGCACCGGTGCCCGGTGACCCGAAAGACGGCCGTATCGTCATCGTCGGCGCGTCGCTGGCCGGGCTGAGAGCCGCGGAGGCGCTGCGCGAGGAGGGCTTCACCGGGTCTCTGACCGTGGTCGGGGACGAGCCCCATGCGCCCTACGACCGGCCGCCGCTGTCCAAGCAGGTGCTGCTGGGCCAGGCGACGGCGCACACCCTCGAGCTGCCGATGCGGCGGGACCCGGACGCCGAGTGGCGCCTCGGCGTGCGCGCCACCGGCGTGGACCTGCTGGCGAAACGGGTCCTGCTGGAAGACGGCGAGTCGCTGCCGTACGACCGGCTGCTGATCGCCACCGGCACCCGGGCACGGCCCTGGCCCAACCCGGAGGAAGGCGCGCTGGACGGGGTGTTCACCCTGCGCACGCGCGAGGACGGCGCGGGACTGGCCGAGCGGCTGGCCGCGAGACCAGAGCGGGTACTGGTGATCGGCGGCGGCTTCACCGGCTCCGAGATCGCCTCCGCCTGCCGGGAACTGGGCCTTGAGGTGACCGTCGCCGAACGCGGCCCCGCACCCCTGGTAGGTGCGCTCGGCGGCACCCTGTCCAAGCTCGCCGCCGTCATGCAGCGCAACCACGGCGTGGACCTGCGCACCGGAGTGACAGTCACCGCCCTGAACGGTAACGGCGCCTTCACCGGCGCGCAGCTGTCCGACGGCAGCCGCGTCGAGGCGGACGTGTGCGTCGTGGCGCTGGGCGCGATCCGCAACGTGGAGTGGCTGGCGGAGTCCGGGCTGGCGGCGGGCCCACGCGGCATCGCCTGCGACGCAGGCTGCCGGGCCTTCAACATGTACGGGATCGTCACCGACGACGTCTTCGTGGCCGGCGACGTCTCCCGCTTCCCCCACCCGCTGTTCGGCTACCAGATGCTGTCCCTGGAACACTGGGGAAACGCGGTCGAGCAGGCCGCGGTCGCGGCCCACAACATGGTCAACCCGGGTCCGCTGCAGCGCCCGCACCTGGCCATCCCGGTCTTCTGGTCGACCCAGTTCGGACTCAACATCAAGTCGGTGGGCGTCCCCACCTACTCCGACCACGTGGTCATCGCCCAGGGCTCCCTGGAGGCACGCCGGCTCGCGATGGTCTACGGCTACCAGGGCCGGGTCACCGCCGCCGTCACCGTCGACATGGCCAAGGCGCTCGACTACTACCGGCACCTGATCGAGACCGGCGCTCCCTTCCCGCCCCCGCCCGGTGCGCAGGACCGTGCGATCGCCGCCGACATCACGATCCCCTCCGCCGTACCGGACCCCTCCGTGCTGTCCCACGGCCCGACCGTCGCACTCACCGGTCACCTTCCCGACCGCCGGCTGACGGTGGTGTAGCCCACCTCCCGCCCTCTACGAGGAGCCACCATGGACTCCGCGACCTTGCTGGCACGGATCACCGACTACGCCAGCCGCCCCAACCCCTATCCGCTGTACGCGGAACTCCGCGAGGCCGGTCCTGTGGTGCCGCAGGCCGACGGCAGCTACCTGATCGGCACCTACCACGACATCGCCGCTCTGCTCCACGACCCACGGATGAGTGCCGATCCCCGTACCCGCGGCGAGGTGACCCACAAGCCGCCGTTCCTGCGGCTCGACGACCCCGAGCACCACAGGCTGCGCACGCTCGCCATGCGGCCCTTCGGGCCTCCGCACAGCCCTGGCCGGGTCGACGGCATGCGCGCCGAGATCGACCGGATCACCAAGGAACTGCTGGAGCCCTTCGAGGCGGGCCGGCAGGTCGACATCGTCGACGACTTCGCCTACCCGCTGCCTGTCACCGTGATCTGCCGCCTGCTCGGCGTGCCGCACGAGGACGAGCCGCTCTTCCGGGCCTGGTCCGACGCGATCGTCGCAGCCGCCGACGTCAGGCCCGACGAGGACACCGCCGAGCCGGACAAGGCCGGCGACCAGGCACGGATGGAGATGGGCGGCTACCTGCTGAACCTGGCCGAGCAGCGCCGTGGCAAGCCGGGCGACGACATGCTCTCCGCCTTCGTCAACGAGCCGGACCCGTCCCTGCGGCTCACCGACGAGGAACTCGCGGAAACCGCCGTACTGCTCCTCATCGCCGGACATGAGACCACGGTCAACCTGATCGCCAACGGTGCCCTCACCTTCCTGCGCCGGCCCGAGCAGTTGGACCGGCTGCGCCGGGAACCGGAGCTGCTGCCGCGTGCGGTGGAGGAACTGCTGCGCTACGAGCCCCCGGTCCACATGCGCGAGCGCATCCCGCACGCCGACATCGACATCGCCGGCACCCTCGTCCCCGCAGGCGCGTCCGTCATTCTGGTGCTGGCCTCGGGCAACCGCGACCCGATGCGGTTCCGCGATCCCGACCGGTTCGACCCCGCCCGCCCGGACAACCAGCACC
Source organism: Streptomyces puniciscabiei (assembly GCF_006715785.1). Classification (NCBI taxonomy): domain Bacteria; kingdom Bacillati; phylum Actinomycetota; class Actinomycetes; order Kitasatosporales; family Streptomycetaceae; genus Streptomyces; species Streptomyces puniciscabiei. Next base: position 521,097 of record NZ_VFNX01000001.1, on the reverse strand, counting down.
TCGGCTTCGGCAGCGGCATCCACGCCTGCTACGGCGGACCCCTGGCCCGCGTCGAGGCTTACGCCGCGCTCGGCGCGCTGCTTCCCCATCTCGGCAGCGCTCGCCTGGTGGAAGACCCGCCCCGGTACCGGCAGAACGCGATGCTCCGCGGACCCCGCCACCTGCCCATCCACCTATGAAGCCGAGGGGCACGGCGCCCTCGTCAGGCCGCAGCGGCAAGAGGGCGCCGGACGCCGCCGCGATCGTTCAATCAATCCTGAGAGGGGGCTTGACGATGAAAGGATTACATCTGACTATTTCATCATAAGTAGGCAGAATGTTTCATAAAGACACATGCCCCCCGTGTGCCGCTCACCGGACAACGCCGTTCACCACCGCTGCACACAGAGCCGCGGCACTACGTGCCGACGCACGCTCTCTTCACCGGTGAGCCCGCCTGAGATGCCCGACGCCGCCATCGCGATAGGCCAGGATGAGTGGTGCGGGCGGGCGCCACCGGCATCGGTGGCACCCGACCGCTGCGACGAGGACGGCCGCTTACTCGTCGCCCACGACGGTGCGGAGGGTAGTCATTCCTGGCACCGGCCACTGGGTGGCCGGCCCCAGGAAGTACTCGCGGCACTGATGACGTTGTTGGTCCCGTCCCGCAGACAAGTGCGGAGCACACAAATCCGGGCCATCGCGATGCGTGGCGAATGACCGCCAACGACGTGCGGCTCAGCCGACGAGTTGCTGGCCTCCGTCGACGTCGAAGGTCGCACCGGTGAGGGCGGTGTTGGTCATGATGTGCACGGCGAGAGCCGCCACGTCCTCGGGTACGACTACGCGGCCGATCGGCAGCATGGCGCGCAGCTCCTCGCGGCGGGCGTCGAGTGCGTCGCCGAGCAGCCGCGCCGACAATGGCGTGTCCACGAAGCCGGCGGCGATCAGGTTCACGCGGACCGGTGCGAGCTCGAGGGCGAGACTGGCCGTGAACGCGGGCGCCGCGGCGGTGACCGCGGGGGCGACACCGAGGGCGGCCCGGACGCGGCGGGCTCCCGTGCCGCCCATGAGCAGCAGCGTGCCGCCCGGCCGTACGGTGCCGGCGCAGTGGCGTGCGACCTCGAGGGCGAGCACCATGTGGTCGCTGATGGCCCGGCGCGCCTGGGCGGCGTCCATGTCGAGAAGACGGCCGTAGGACGGGCCGCCCGCGGTGATCATCACGTGATCGAGCGGCCCCGGCAGCTGCTGGAAGAACCGTTCGAGTTGCTCCGGGTCATGGGCGTCGAAGGCGGCGGTGCTGAGGGCGTCGGCCTCCTTGGCGGCGGTGTGCAGGCGTTCGGGGTCCCGTCCGGTGAGGACCACGCCGGCGCCCTGGGTACGGGCGAGCCGTGCGGTCGCCAGCCCGATGCCCGCGCTCCCGCCGATGACGACGAGGGTCTGCCCGTGCAGGGCCTGGTCGCGGGTTCCGAACCCGCAGTCGGCTCAACCGTCATGATTCCTCCCGCGCTGTGGTCTTGCCTAGGTTGTCCTGAGGACTGATCCAGCACCTCGTCGAGCTGCCGCAGGCAACCAGGCGTTGATCCTGTGGGGGCAGCCCCGCCGGACCGGGCCGGCACCTCCTCACCGCTGGACGGGTTGCCGCGCAGCATGCTCGACCTGCCGGGTGCGCTGGTCGGTGAGGACTTCGACCCGGTCGTTCGCCAGTGCGATCACGAGTGCTCCCGCAGTGCTTCAGACATCGCGCCCGTCCGTGACCGCCGGGCTGCTGGAGGCCGCATCCCCGGGAAGCCCGGCCAGGAGGCCAAGGAGGCGGCCGACAGCATGTTGGTCAGTGTGGTGCCGCCGTTGCCCGACAGGACGGGAACGAAGGCCCCGGAGACGGTCCAGGCGGCGATGTAGGTGGCCTCCATCGCGCTCCTTCCCTCTGCCGCCTGCCGATCGGTGAGGGTCGACCCGGCGATGGGAGGCTTTGAGCCGGACCGCGTCCTGGCGCCCCCAGGTGCACGCGCGACTCTCACCCATGGCGACTCATGACCAGAAGGCCGGTCCTCGATCCCCACCTTCTTTCGGGCCGCGCCGGGACGGCAGGGTCGTCGCGTACGAAGATTGCCCACACAAGAAGCCTCTCCATAGCCAGCGTGCATCGAATGCCACGACGACGCATGTGAGACGACGCCCGGCCGCAAGGCTCCCGTGTCAGGTTCAGCGACCACTCCACACGGAGCACCTCCACTCCCCGAGCGCGCCGCCTCCGCGCCCACGTCCGGACCCGAGGCCCTGCTCCGCCACATCCACCGCGATCTGCTGGAGCACGTCGGCCACGAACCGGGAGACGACGCCGCGCCCCTGGCCATCGAACGCTACGGCGCCCACCATCTCCACCGACCGCACACCACGTGCCGCCCCCCGACGGCCGCCGTCGACTCGACTCCGGCTCAAAGCCGATGCGGAGGACCCGTCCTGAGCCCTTGACCCATGTGTCGCACCCGTCAGGGCGTCGACTCCGGCGGCCGCGCCCCCCGGCCGTTACCAGGCAGCCTGACGGTCACGGCAAAAACGCCGCCGAGATCCAGGACGACGCTTCTCGCTACGACTTGCACACTTGGCGGCGGGTTCGAGCAGGAGGGGCGTGTCCGGCCTGCTGGACCGCTCTCAGCGCCCGCGGATCAGGCCGTCACGCCCGAGGCGGAAGCCCATATCAGGCTACGGCCAAGACGACGGGGCGCCGCGCATGTGGGTGGGACCTCCTGGACAGCTCGTTTGCTTTGAATCACCTCCGCGGCGCCACGGACACCGCTCCGCCTGGCCGGCGCCTGCCGCCAGGCACTGGCACGCTCACTCCGCACCGCATGGCGAGGGGTCTGTGGACCCGTGAGCTGAGCGGACGGGGGCAATGCTGCGCACCGCTGCACCATGGTGAGCCGGCGCTCGCTCGCGTTGCGGCATGCCGGTGACGCGTGCGGTGCGGCAGCCGGGTCTCGCCCGGCGCCCACCGTACGATCACGGCCATGGGAGAGCGGTGGTCTGCGGCGGCGCCGCCTCAGCCGCCCCGACACGGCAGATGGCCGCGACTGACGTCGTCGCGTTTCCTGCCGGCGGTGGTGATCTCGCTGATCATCGCGGCCCTGGCCGGGCTCTTCGTCGGCGCCTACTGCTGGGCCATGGCCAATCCCGTACCGCATCGCATCCCCGTCGCGGTGACGGGAAAGTCGGTCGCGGGCGGCCGGTTCACCAACGCGCTGGAGACCACGCTCCGCACGTCGCTGGTCCTTCATCCGTACCCTGACTACGGCAGTGCCCTCGCCGCGGTCGACGCCCAGCGGGAGTTCGCGATCCTGCAGCGTCGACCGGCCGGGGTGGAGGTCGATGTGGCGAGCGCGGCGGGGGCGTCGGTCGCCCGGGTTCTCGGCCAGAGTGCCCCGGCGGTGGGCCGGTCCCTCGGCATCCCGGTGCAGGTCAGGGACGTCAAACCGCTTCCGGCCACGGACCCGCAGGGGCTGGCTCTCTTCTACATCGCCCTGGGGTCGACCATCCTCGGTTTCGTCGGTGCCATCCAGCTCGGAGTGCATGCTCAGGCGCTGCGCCCCGCCGAGCGTATCGCCGCTACGGCCGGCTATTCCGTGCTGGGTGGCCTGTGGATCTGCGTCATGGCCGACTGGGTGCTCGGTGTGGTGCGGCTGCCGTTCGTCCAGTCATGGGGAATCTGCACTTTCACCATGATCACGGCGGGCATGATCTTCACCGCGTTCCACACGTTCCTGGGCCGCTGGGCGATGCTGCCGACGTGGCTGTTGCTGGTCATCCTCGGCAACCCCTCGTCCGGGGGTGCGGTGGCCTGGCCGCTGCTCCCTCCGGTCCTGGGCTTTCTGGGGCGGTTCCTGCCGCCGGGCGCGTCGGTGAACGCCCAGCGCAACGCCATCTACTTCCCGCACAACCAGCACGTCGAGCCGTATGTGGTGCTCGCCGTGTGGTGCCTGGTCGCCTCGTCGGTCTTCCTTGTGTGGCGTGCACGTCACCCCGCCAGCCGAGCGACCGCACAGGCCGCCACGCTCGGCGCTGGATGAGCGCACTGCCGCATCGCAGCCGCCGGCGGCGACGTCGGCCTCTCGCGGTCGTCGGCACAAGCGTCTTCACGATCCCCAGCGCCCGTCCGGCGTCGCCTGCACGACGTCGAGCGCTACGTCATCACCCGTGGTGGCGAGTACGTGTTCCTGCCGAGTCTCAGCGCGTTGCGCCGGCGCCCGGTGGCACCGGTCTCCCTGAGATCCCGCACTCCGCTTCCGGGGCTGCCGGGCCCGCGATCGGTGCGCACTCCCCCCACGCCGTCGCTGACCGGCTCGTGCCGGACTTGAGAGCAGCTCTGCGACGCGGGCCGCAACTGCGGGGCAGGATCGCGTGATTGCTGCCCGACCTGCACTTCCCGCCCTCCCCTCATGGCGAACTGTGCGAAGCCGTCGGCCTGGAACTGGAGCCGGCGCAGACCGGGCAGCTCTCGGCGGCACGCAGGCAGCGGGACCGGCGGATGCGGGAGCTGGTGCTGACCGCCTACGAGTACCGGTGCGCGTTCTGTGGTTGCGACGGCAGGGTCGGCGCGGTGCCGGTCGGGCTGGAGGCCGCCCATGTGCGCTGGTGGGCGTCCGATGGTCCCGACGAGATCGACAACGTGCTGTGCCTGTGCTCGCTGCACCACAAGCTCTTCCGCAAAGCCGTCCTCGGTGGGGGAGACGATCAGCAAACCCTGGTCTCACAGCGCTTCGTCGGCCACAGCCCAGCCGCCGCGACCACGTCATGTCCCTCGCGGGCCGTCCACTCGTCGGCCCACAGCCCTGCGCATGCCCCGTCGCGGCCGCTCACAGTAACTGGCACGCCCGGTAGGTCTTTCCCAGCGAGCCACGCGCTGCTACGGCCGCCCGGCACCGTCCATCCCTGCCTCGTCGGCATTGCGGCGCAGGCGAGTCCACGGTTCTCGGCGTTCCTCGCGGATGTCGCACGTCAGTTCGTCATGACCCTGGTCTGGTGCGGTCGGTTGTGTACCAGCAGAGCTGAGGCGAGGGCCGCGCACAGGAATACGGCGGCGATGACGGTCATGCCGACATGGATGCCGGAGGTGAAGGCGTCGCCGATGGCGGCGGTCACGTTCGGCGGGGCCGCTCGGTGGCCGCTGCTGCCGGTGGAGACGGCGTGCTCGACGGCGGGCCAGGCTGCTCGGGGGACGTGATGAGTGGCGAGCCGGGTTGGCAGTTGGGACTGGAGCCGGCTGGCGAGGAGTGCGCCGAGGAGGGAGGAGCCGGTGACGGATCCGATCTGGCGGAAGGCGTTGACGGCTCCGGAGGCCATGCCGGCGCGTTCGTGGGAGACGCTGACCAGGGCGGCGGCGGTGCTGGGCGCGGCCACCATCCCGCTTGCGGCTCCGAAGAGCGCGAACAGCCACCACACCCGGGCGTAGGGGGCGGTCGGATCCAGCGTGGTGAGTCCGGCCGTGGCGGCGGCTCCGATGAGGAAGCCCAGGGTCAGCGGGAGCTTGAAGCCGGTGCGGCGGATCACGCGTCCGGTCGCGTAGCTGACGATGACGTAGACGCCGAAGAAGGCCAGCAGCCGCCATCCGACGGCCAGGGCGGACAGGTGCTGGACGCGTTCGTAGAAGAGCACCGTCAGGATGGCCAGGCCGGTGAAGCCGAACAGGGAGACGGCCGCGACGAACATGACGGCGCTGAAGGACGCCGACCGGAACAGGGTGATGTCCAGCATGGGTGTGCGGGCGGCGCGCTCGACGAGGACGAAACCGGTCAGGGCCGCGGCCGCGATGATCCAGGCGGTGAGGATGCGGGGACTGGTGTAGCCGTCGTGTCCGCCTTCGATGAGGGCGTAGACGAGGGCGGCGATGCCCAGGGCGGCCAGGACCTGGCCGGGGATGTCCAACTTGCCCTCGGGGCCGCGCGATTCGGCGACGAGGACGGCGGCGGCCAGGGTGACCACGGCGAGGACGGCGGTCGACAGGAAGACCGTGTTCCAGTGGAAGTGGTCCAGCAGTGTGCCCGCGATCAGAGGGCCGGCGGCAAGCCCGATGCCGGAGGAGGCGGCCCAGATGGTGACGACTTCGGTGCGGCGGTGAGGGTCCGGGAAGGTGACTCCCAGGATGGCCAGGCTGTTGGGCAGGATGAGCGCGCCACCGAGGCCGGAAACGAGTTGGCCGGCGATGACGCCTCCCACCGAACCCGCCGCGTAGACGATGAGCGAGCCGATGATCATGATCGCGGCACCGGTGGCGAAGGTGCGCTTGCGGCCGTAGAGGTTGCCGATGGTGCCCGCGGACATCACCAGACTGGCCACGAGCAGGGTGTAGGCGGAGGGGATCCAGACGAGGCCGGTCGGGGAGACGTGCAGGTCGTCCTGGATGGCCGACAGAGCCGATACCGATGCGGTGATCAGCAGAAAGGTCGTCATGGCGCCCAGGCACATCGCGATGAGCGTGACGGCGGCGGCGAGCCGGGAAGGCTGGTCGGGGGAGGGCCGGAGGCCGGTTGGCCGGCCGGTCGGCCTGAGCCGGCCCGGGGCGGGGGAAGGAGTGGAAGTCATGGCGTTCTCGTCTCAGCCGAGCTGCGGGTAAAGGGCGGCGACGCCACCGGGGAGGCCGGCCTGCACCTGGCGGCTGCGCTCGTCGACGACGATCTCGGCGGCCCCGGAGGCGATGCCGTCGACGGCCGCGCGGGCGACGTCCGCCGGGGCGGTCTTGGGCCCGTCGACATGGCGGGCCATGTCGGTGTCCATGTAGCCGACGTGGAGTCCGGACACGGTGATACCCCGCGGTGCGAGCTGCTGGCGCACCGCGTTGGTCAGGCTCCACTCCGCGGACTTGGCGGCGGCGTAGGCGCCGACGGCGGGGAAGCTGATCCATGACAGCACGGACAGGATGTTGAGGACGGCGCCTCCGCCCTGGGACTCGATCACGGGGGCGAAAGCCCGGATCATGCCGAGGGTGCCCAGGTAGTGAGTCTCCATTTCCAGGCGGACGGCGTCCCAGCTGCCGGTCAGCAGGTCGGCGCCCGTGGAACTGCCGGCGTTGTTGATCAGCACCGTGATGTCACGGGCCTCCTCGGCAGCCGCGGCGACCGAGGCGGGGTCGGTGACGTCGAGCTGTATCGCTTTCACGCCGGGCAGATCGATCTGGTCGGGTCGGCGGGCCGCCCCGTACACGGTCGCGCCACGCGCGAGCAGTTCCTGGGTCAGTGCCCGGCCGAGTCCGCGATTGGCTCCGGTGACCAGGACGGTTGCTGTGCTGATGTCCATGATTCCTCCCTCGGGATGCGCACACCCCGGCTGGCTTACGTCTTTAGAAGTCAGCCACGACGGTATAGGCTGACTTTGAACGAGGCAAGTCAGGTGGAGGTGGAGAGATGAAGGACCTGCTGGAGGAACGGGACGCCTGGTCCATGGCAAACTGCTCCATTGCCAGGACTCTGGAGATCGTCGGCAACAGAACAGCGCTGTTGATCATGCGCGAGGCGTTCTTCGGCACGCGCCGCTTCGATGACTTCGCCAAGCGCGTGGGCATCGGCGAACCCGCCGCCGCGGCGCGCCTGAAAGAACTGACTGCCGCCGGTCTCCTGGAGCGCGTCCCTTACCAGGAGCCCGGCCAGCGGACCCGGTACGCCTATCAACTGACCCAGAAGGGCCGGGACTTCCGGGCCGTCATCGTGGCGCTTCGGCAATGGGGCGACAGGTGGGCCACGGACGAACAAGGTCCCCCCGTGGTCGTACGCCACAAGGAATGCGGTGCCGGGGTGCACGCGGTGCTCCGCTGCGACGACGGCCACGACGTGCCGGTCGGGGACTCGTTCGTCGATGCCGGCCCGGGCCTCATCCGCGTCGGCCAGGACAGCCCTGAACCCAGCGGCGGCTGAAACGCCCCGCAGGACGATGCCACCGCGGAAGTGGGACCCCGCCATGGCCGCCCGGCACGGCACACCGACAACACACCCCTGAGGAACTGCCGCATGCCGGAAACGTCGAAGAGGTCTTTGCGTGCCGACGCGACCGGTGGGACAGGAGCGGCAAGGCAGCAACTCACAGATCGCGTGTGTTCGGCTGGGAAGACCCCGCCCTTTCCGCCGGCGCCCTCCCTCACCACAGCGGTCTGGACTTCCTCCGCGAGATCCTGGCCGGGCGCCTGCCCGCCCCGCCGATCGCCGCCGCCCTCGGCTTCGCCCTGGAGGAGGCCGAGCACGGCCGGGCGGTCTTCGTCCTGGTGCCGGGCGAGGAACACTACAACCCGATCGACGGCGTCCACGGCGGCGTCCATGCCACGCTCCTCGACTCGGCGGCCGGCTGCGCGGTGCAGTCCGTACTGCCCCAGGGCATGCGGTACGCCTCGATCGGCCTGACGTTGAAATTCCTGCGCCCGACCCGCTGATCACCATGCCCGGCGCCAGAGAGGGGCCCATGGGACTGGCGGACCCGTCCAGGCGGCATCGGCCAGGTGCTCTCCCTTTTGTCAGACCCTGCGCGAGCATTCACGGAGGACGGATTCGTCGTCCTGGGGAACGCGATGCCATCGGTCGCAGCGGGAGGCATACGGCTGGCCGACGACGATCAGGGCGGCCTCGGGTTCGCTACGACCGCTATTGGGGACTGGGCGAGGTTGAGGGCGGGAGAGTCTGCTCGGCCCAGATGGTCTTGCCGTCGAGGGAGTAACGGACGCCCCAGTTCTGTGCGAGTTGGGCGATGATGAACAAGCCGCGCCCGCCTTCGTCGATGGTCTTCGCGTGGCGCAGTCGAGGCGCGAGGGAATTGCTGTCGCGGACTTCGCAGGTGAGCGTGCGGTCCTTGATGAGCCGCAACCGCACCGGCGGGGTGCCGTAACGGATGGCGTTGGTGACCAGTTCGCTGACGATTATTTCCGTGGTGTAGGCGGTTTCGTCATCCACTCCCCAACGGGTGAGCTGGTCCTGGGTCTGGGTGCGCGCCGTGGCGACGGCTTTGGGGTGGTGGTCGAGATGCCATATGGCGACCTGGTCCGCGGGGAACGCGTGGGTGCGGGCGAGGAGGAGGATGACGTCGCCGTGGCGGGTGTCGTTCCGCAGGCGGTAGAGCACGTCGTCGCACAGATCCTGCAGTGGCCGGTCAGTGTGGGCCAATACCCATTGCAGGGTCTCGGGGGGCTGGGAGGCGTGCAGGAGCGACGGGGTGTAGAAGGCAAGGACGCTGCCGTCGGTGAGAGAGACCGTGGTGGCGGCGAAGGGGGGTCCTTCCGTACTGCCCAGGGGAGGTCCGCTCGGCAGGTGAAAGATCTCAGTTCTCCCGTCGGGATGGGCGACGACGGGTGGGGGGTGACCGGCCAGGGCGATGCTGCAGGTCTGGTCGAGCGGGTCGTAGACCGCGTACGCGCAGCTTCCCGTGAGCGGCATGGGATCGCCGGGCGGCAGAGCTGCGCGTTCCTCGGCCAGGCTGATGGCGGTGTCGTTGAGGCGGGCGAGTAGTTCGTCGGGCTCCAGGTCGAGCGCGGCCAGGGAGTGCGTGGCGGTCCGTATCTGTCCCAGGGTGGTGGCCGCATGGATGCCTTGGCCGGCCACTTCACCGACCACCAGTGCGGTACGGCCGCCTGAGAGGGCGAAGGTGTCGAACCCGCTGCCTCCGCCCACCTCGGAGGGCACGTGCAGGTGCGCGGTTTCAACGGTGGTCTGCGTCGTAGCGTGGGGAAGCAGCAGGTGGCGCTGGATGGTCAAGGCGATGGTGTGTTCGCGGGTGTAGCGGCGGGCGTTGTCGATGCACAGCGCGGTGTGAGCGGCCACTGCGACGGCGAGGGTGACATCGCCCTGGTCGTAGGGGTCGCCCTGGTCGGTGCGGTACAGGCTCATCAGTCCCAGCACGGTTCCCCGCAGCGTCAGGGGTGTGGTGATGAGGCTGTGGGCGCCGGAGGCGCGGATCGCCTCGGCGCGCTGCGGGACGGCCGCCAGCCAGGGTGTTTCGGGGCCCAGGGCGACGAGGCGGGGCTTGAGGTCGCTCAGCGTCCGCGCGTAAGGCGTCGGGAACGGCAGAGCGCGCACGTCACCCACCGGATGTGCCTGAAGCTGCTGCTCGCCGCCACTGCGGCCGAAGGCGGCACGGCGTAGCGGCACCTCCCGCCCGAGAGGACTCGGCGGAGGTTCCTCGCCCCGCACCACTGCGTCCACCACGTCCACCACGGCGATGTCGGCAAGGTCTGGCACCACCGCCCGCACCAGTTCCTCGCAGGTGGCCACCACGTCCAGGGTCTGTCCCACGCGCTCGCGCACCGAGCCGAGGACGCGCAGACGGGCACGTACCTTTTCGCGTTCGGTGACATCGAGGATCTCCGTCAGCACCCCCAAGATCCTCCGCTGCGCATCCTCAAGGCGGGACGCCGAGACGGAGAACAGGTACTCAGGGCCCGGCGCACCCTTCGGACGCACCGCCACCAGTCGCCCCCGTGCGGGCGCGCCGCTCTCCAGCACGCCGTGCAGCATCGCCTCAACCTCGCCGGGCGTGGAAAAGTCATACACGTCGGTGACGCGTCGGCCCATGATCTGTTCAGGAGGCGCTGTGTGAAGGAACGGCGTGTCGACGTTGATCCGCAGGATTCGCAGCTCCCTGTCCAGGACCATCAGGCCGGTCGGGGACTGGTGGAACAGAGCTTCCAGTACCGCCGCACCCTCGACGGGCGAAATAGCTTCGTTGTGCGCCACGGCAACCCACCTCCCCCATCCAGCCTGCTCCTGGCTCCTGCGCGCCGCTCCCTCGCATGCCGAGACGTGTTTGAGCTGCCGCCGTTGCGGCCTCAAGCGTTTCCGCAGGTCGTGGAACCGCCCGAGGAACCCCTGAGCGAATGTCGCAGGTGGGCGCTTCGGCGAGCGCTCCATTTCCCCATCGCTGCATGAGCAGCAGTCCGAGGTCCGGGGGGCCTGGCATCGGGCCCGCGCACGCCGCACGCCGCACGCGTGCGGGTGGGATCCGGGGCGCCCAGGCTCGCCCACGCCTGCCTCGCGGTCCGGGTCGAGCCTTGGTGTTGGTGGCGGTGCCTGCGAGTGTTCGGCGGCCGCCCGTGATCAGCGCAGGAGGACGCCGAAGACCATGTGGAAGAAGGCGTCGAAGGGAGCGGAGGACTTGTCGGCCCGGGCCGCGATCAGCGTGCCCTCCCAGGCACTGAGGATGAACAGCGCGGCCTCCTCGACGTCGAGAGCGGCATCCAGCTCACCTGCTTCCTGTGCTTCGGTGAGCACCCGCCGGATGTGCGCGGCCCACCGCTGGAAGCCGCCCTGCACGGCGGAACGGATCTCCTCGGAGTGATCCGCCACCTCCGCGCCCAGGTTGCCCACCAGGCATCCGCGGGTGAAGCCGCTGTCGACCGTGTCCGCGCCCAGGAACTCGAAGTGCGCCCGAAGTCGCTCCAGCGCAGGGCGCCCGGGCGTGTCGAGCAGGTCGAACCGCAACCCGGCGGCGTAGCGGCTCAGCGCCTCGAGGGCGCTCTCCTCCTTGCTGGTGAAGTGGTTGTAGAACGAGCCCTTGGGAGCCCCGGCCGCCGACGTGATGTCGCTGATGCCGGTGGCATGGAAGCCCCGCGTGCGGAACTGCTCCAGGGCCGCCTGCGCGATCTCCTCGCGCTTGGACGCGCGTGCCATCCTCACCACCACCTCGGGGTCAATATGTCCGGTCGCCTTGCCGCAGGTCAAACCAAGGTCACCGAGAGGTGAATCCCGCGCGCGACGACTCGCGGCCCACAGCTCGGCCCTCGGACCCGCTTGACTAAGTTTAAAGCGACCGGTCATATTGAAGTGACCGGTCATATTGGATGCCGGTCCCCACCCCCGCCTCGGCCCTCCCCGTGTCGGCAGAGGCAGCAGCACCGAGGAGAAGCACCATGTCCGCGTACCGAGCCTTCGAGGCCACCGGTGTCCACCAGCTCCGGCTCGTCGAGCGCGAGCTGGTCGACCCGCAGCCCGGACACGTCCGGCTCAGGGTGGAGGCGTGCGGCGTCTGCCACTCCGACGTACTGGCCGTGGAGGGACTGCGCCCCGACCCGTCACGCCCCGTCGTCCCCGGCCACGAGATCGTCGGCGTGATCGACGCCGTGGGCCCGGGCGTCTCCGCCTGGGGGCCCGGCGACCGCGTCGGCGTCGGCTTCCTGAACGGGCACTGCTGGCAGTGCGAACCGTGCCGCCGCGGCGACTTCGTCAACTGTCTCAACCAGGAACAGACCGGAACGACCATCGACGGCGGATACGCGGAGGTGACCTACGCCCGCGCGAGCGGACTGGTGCGCATCCCTGACGGCATGCCCGCCGTACAGGCCGCCCCGCTGCTGTGCGCCGGACTGACCACCCTCACCGCGCTCCAGCAGGCCCCCACCCGCGCGGGCGCCCTGGTCGCCGTACAGGGGATCGGCGGGCTCGGTCACCTGGCCCTGCAGTACGCACGCAGCCTCGGACACCGCGTGGCCGCCATCGCCCGCGGCCAGGAGAAGGAGAAACTCGCCAGGGAACTGGGCGCCCACGAGTACATCGACAGTACCGTCACCGACCCCGGCACGGCGCTTGCCGACCTGGGCGGCGCGTCGCTGATCGTCGCCACCGCGTCCAGCGGTACGTCCATGAACCCACTGGTCCGCGGGCTGGCCCCGGGCGGCAGCCTGGTCGTGGTCGGCGCCGCCCCCGACCCACTGGCGGTCGCCACGGCCGACCTGATCTTCGGCACCCGGCGCATCGTGGGCAGCCTGACCGGATCCTCGATCCAGAACGAGGACAACCTCGCCTTCAGCCTCGCCCACGGCATCCGCCCCGCCACCGAGACCATGCCCTTCACCCACGCCATGGACGCCTACGAGCGGATGCTCTCGGGCAAGGCCCGCTTCCGCGTCGTCCTCGACATGGCCGCCTGACCACCGCCACGCCCTGCGCCGCCGGGCAGGCGAGTCCCGGCCCGCACCCCCGGCAATCCCTTTGAGGTTCCCCCATGACCGATATGGTCGACACGACAGAGCACACCAGCACGGCCCCGCGCGACAGCGGCCCTGTACGCCCAGCCGCCGACATCGTCCCCGACGTACACGGTCCCCATGCGACCCGCGCCGCACGGATCAGGCTCCTGTCCATCTCCCTCGGCACCGCCGGCCTCGGGGGAGCCTGGCAGGCGGCGGTAACCACCTTTCCGGCCGCTCTGCAGGTCAGCGACGCGCTGTTCACCTTCAGCGGGCTGATCTGGCTGGTGTTGCTGGTCCAGTACCTGCGCCATGGCGGGGCCCGATGGCACAACCTGCGCCACGACCTGCGTCATCCCGGCGACGGCTTCACCTTCGGGTACGTCCCCCTCATCGGCATGCTGATCACAGGCCACTTCTCCCGTTTCGAACTCACCGAAGCACGCTGGGTCTACGCGGTATTCCTTGTCCTGGCCGCCTTCATCGCTGCACGCCTGCTCGCCCACTGGCTCACGGGCACCCTGAGCACCACCGCTCTGCACCCGGGCTATCTGCTGCCGGTCTCCTCCGCACCCTTCGTCGCCAGCGCCGTCGCATCCACACTCAGACTGCCCGGCATCGCCGACGCCGCCTTCGCGGTGGGGCTGCTGTACTGGCTCGCCTTCGGCACCGTCATCCTCGGCGGCCTCGTCACCGGTGGCCCCCTGCCCGGGCCCGCCCGCCCGGCCCTCACCGTCCTGACCATCCCACCGGCGACCGGCGGAATCGCCTGGACCGCCGTCCACAAGGGCGTCTTCGACGCCGTCGGCTACGGCTTCGCCGGGACCCTGCTCTTCACCGTCCTCCTCGTCGCTTTCCTGGTCCCCGAGCTGCGCCAGACCGCGTTCCATCCGGGCCTGTGGATCTTCAGCTTCCCGGTGGCGGCTTCCACCAACTTCACCATCCGCTGGATCCATGCGTCCGCACTTCCCGCAGGGCCGGTACTCACCGGCATCCTCCTTGCCGGCGCGACCTCGGCGCTGTGTCTGCTGGCCGCGGCCAGCCTGCGCCACCGGGCCCGGCGAGTGCTTGCCGGCTGACTTCCGCTCCGGCGACGGACAGGCGCATACCAGAGGCATCACCGTGTTCCTCGAGCGCCGACCGGCCGCTTCAGCGGAGGGTGACAGCCCGCAGTCCCGGATCTGCGGCCCAGCAGACGACTCCGACCCCACCCGGCCAATGTGCCCTGCACCACCGACACCTTTCCGATGAGCCCTCATGCCCACGCTCGACCGCCACGACGCCGTCTTCGTTCTCGACCTCGGTGACGGGGAGAACCGCTTCCATCCCGACTGGATCGCCTCAGTCGAAGCAGCCCTCGACGAGGTGGAGAAGTCCGAAGGCCCCCCGCGCCCTGGTGACCGCTGCGACCGGGAAGTTCTACTCCAACGGTCTCGATCTCGAATGGCTCGCCGCGCACAGCGACGAACGCCTGGACTACGTCAGCTCCGTCCACGGCCTGTTCGCAAGGTTCCTGTCCCTCCCGCTGATCACCGTTGCCGCGCTGCAGGGACACACCTTCGCCGCCGGAGCGATGTTCTCCCTGGCCCACGACTTCCGTCTCATGCGCGCCGACCGGGGCTTCTGGTGCCTGCCCGAGGCAGAGATCAACATCCCCTTCACTCCCGGCATGTCCGCCCTCATCCAGTCCCGGCTGACCCCGCAGACAGCCCAGCACGCCATGGTCTCCGCCCGCCGTTTCGGCGGCCAGGAAGCCGCCGCCGCCGGAATCGTCGACCAGGCAGTGGACGAGGACGCCCTGCGCACCGCCGCCCTCGAACTCGCCCTGGCGCACGCGAGCAAGGCCGGCGACAGCCTCGGAACCATCAAGACGCGCATGTACGCCCCTGTCCTCACCCTGCTCCGCGACACGACCAACCCGCTGGGCTGACGCCATGCCGGGGGCGGTCGCCGGCCCGGGCGGGGCACGAAAACCGCACCCCCACCTCCCGGCCCGTGATCGCCACCGCCCGGATGCGCCACGGCAAGCCGGCCGACTCCCGCGGCACCCCGAATTCCGTCGGCGAGGGGCTGGCCTCCGCTCGTCAGGCTGACTCCACCGGTTGCGCAACCTGCGCGCCGACCCGCAGTTCTGCAGGGGAGCCTCACCGCCGTTCGTCAGCCGTCTTCTGGCCAAGGATCCCGCACAGCGGTCGACCGGTGGCGAGGTATGGGACGCCCTCAAAGAGATCAACGACCGTCACTCCGAAGAGCCGCAGTCCAGCAGCGGCTTGGACCTCTCCGGTGAGGTGGTCGTCAGCCATGCTGAAGCCGCGGACGGCGCGGCCATCCTCCTGCGCATCGCAATCGACCATGGTCAGGATGCTGGCACGCCCGGCAATGCGTGGTCAGACACCCTCAGGTGGATGCCGCATGCATCCTGGTCCGGGTCGCGTCTGCAGGCGCCACGCCGAAGGCGGCACACGGCTGCCGAACGACTACCGCCCGTTCTCATCGCTTCCAGGAGCCGTCATGTTCCGCGGCCTCAGCGCCTTCCCTCTCACGCCCACCGACGAGCAGGGCGTCGACTACACGTCGTACGCGGCGCTCGTCGCCCGCCTCGCGGCCGCCGGGGTGGACTCCATCGGGGCGCTCGGCTCCACGGGTGGTTACGCGTATCTCACCCGTGAACAGCGCGCACGTGCCGCGAAGATCGCTGTTGAGGCAGCCGACGGTGTCCCCGTCATGGTCGGTATCGGTGCGCTGCGTACCTCGCAGGTCCTCGCCCTGGCCGAGGATGCGCAGAAGGCCGGGGCCGACGCAGTGTTGCTCGCCCCGATGACGTATCAGCCGCTCACGGAAGACGAAGTGTTCGGCCTGTACGAAGAGGTCACCCGTGAGCTGTCCGTGCCGCTGTGCGTGTACGACAACCCCCGGACCACGCAAGTGCACTTCACCGACGACCTGCACGGCCGTATCGCCCGGCTGCCGAACGTGGGCTCGATCAAGACCCCGGCTGTGCCCGACGAACCCGCCCGGGCCGAGGCCCGTATCGATGCGCTGCGGGCGCTGATCCCGGCCACGGTCACCATCGGTGTGAGCGGCGACTGGGCGGCCGTCCGCGGCCTGAACGCCGGCTCCGACGCCTGGTACTCGGTCCTCGGGGGCATGTTCCCCCAGACCGCTCTCATGCTCACCCGCGCCGCCCAGGCCGGCCACGCAGGGCGGGCCACGGAACTCTCCGATCAACTCGAGCCGTTGTGGGTGCTCTTCCGCCGTCATGGCGCCCTACGCGTCATGTCCGCCGTTGCGTCTCACCTCGGCTTGACGAAAGAGCCGAATCTGCCGCGTCCCCTGCGTGGTCCGGACACGTCGGCGCGCCAGGACGTCGCGGCTGCGCTGGACGTCCTCGGGCTCAGCACCTGAGAACGAGTGCTGCGAACTGCCGGCATGACGGAGCCAACGCGACAAGCATCCTCCTTGGGCCGGTTGGCCGACCTGCTTGCCAGACGGTGACTGCATGGCACAACCTCGGCGAGGACGGCCGCCTCCGCTTGCGCCGGGGAGGTGCACACCCCAGTCTGCTCCTATGGACGGCACCCCGGAAGCCAGTGCGCTGCCCGTACTGGTGACGGGCGCGGCGGGCAGTGTCGGTGCCGTCGGACGATCTGTGGTCGAGGGGCTGAGGCAACGGGGCCTGCGCGTCCGCGCCATGGTGCATCGCGAGGACGAGCGAGCGGAGGCGCTGCGCGCGACGGGAGCCGAGGTCGTCGTCGGAGACCTGACGCGCGCGGTCGACGTGGCCGACGCCCTGGCCGGTTGTGGACGTATGTACTTCGGCATGGGCGTGTCGGCACAGTATCTCGAGGCTGCCGTGACGGCAGCGGCCGTCGCCCGCGCGTACGGACGCCTGGAAGTGTTCGTGAACATGTCGCAGCTCACTGTCTCGGAGATGGATCTCGCCAGCACCTCCGAGTCCGTGCAGCAGCGGCAGCACTGGCTGGTGGAGCAGGTCCTCGGCTGGTCAGGCCTGCCCGTCGTCGAGATCCGGCCCACCGTGTTCATGGAGAACCCGCTGTTCCGTGTCGGCTTCTCCTCGATCGCGAAGAACGGAACCATCAGACTGCCCTTCGGCCGGGCGAAAACCTCCCCTGTGGCGGCTCGGGACGTCGCCGCGGTTGTTGAGGAGATCCTGGCCGATCCGGGCCCGCACATCGGCCGAATCTACGAGCTGACCGGCCCGCGCTCGGAGAACACCGCGGCCATGGCGGCAGAGCTTTCCGCAGCTCTGGGACGACCGGTCGGGTACACCGACGTCCCGCTGCAGGAATGGATCAACGACGATCTCAGACCGCTGGGCCTGCCGGACCATGCCTTTCAGCACATCTCCACCATGGCTCGTCTTCACGCCGAGAATCGATACGACCGCAAGGCGGACGGTGTCGAGCAGGTCACCGGGCGGCCGCCATCGGGGGTGGCCGATTACGTCCGTGACAACCCCAGCCTGTTCAGCCTGTGAATCCGGTTCCTCGTGGTGCGGTGTACGCACTCTCCGACAGGCGGAACGGCATCGAAGAGCGGAAGACTTGGCGGCCGCGGGCGCCATTGGCGTGCCCTCCACGGCGCTGAGGATGAACAGCGCGGCCTCCTCGACGTCGAGAGCGGCATCACCTTCCTCCTGGGCTCGCCGTGGGCACCCGCCGGATGTGCGCGGCCCAACGCTGGCCGCCCTGGACGGCGGAGCGGATGTGCTCGGAGTGGTCCGGCACCTCGGCGCCGAAGTCACACCAGGCATCCGAGTCCTGGGCCGAAAGCGCCTCTCCCGCTCAAATCCAGGGACAGGCGGCTCGCTCGCGCCGGGGATTTCAGGGACCGGTGATCACCAAGCCGTCCATTGCGGCCAGGCTGATCGCGGGCGTCAGTGCAGCGCGACCGCGCCTGTGCGGACGGCGCGCGTGAGCCAGTAGGTGTGGAGCCAGCCGGGGAAGACGTTGATGGCGGCGGTGCCGTCCTGAAGCAGGCGCCGCCGGTAGTCGGGGTCTGTCCACGCCCTGGCGACGACCTTGGCCCCGTTGAGCGGGCCCGCGTTGGTCCCGTACTGGCGGATGATCCCGTTCATCACCTGTGGGTCGATCAGGCCCCCCGCTCGGTGAGCAGCTGCTCCAGTGCCTCGGTGCGCAAGGCCACGGAAGGAGGTCCGGGCCGCCGACGGTGGTGGTCGTGCTGTGGTCTCCAGGTAGCTCTCGTACATGTCCACGGTGAGGGCGAAGCGTTCGGCGTCGGCGCCCCACAGTTCGCGTGAGTCGAACCGGACCGTGTGGACGTGCTGCGGGTTCTCGCCCAGGAAGTGCGCGTTGGTGTCCGGCAGCACATGGGGCGGGCTGGATGATGTCGACGACTCCGGTCTGTACGCGGATGTAGCCCGGCAACCGGGTGTGCCCGGGGACGAACACAAGGGCTCGGTCGGCGGACGGCCCGTCACCTACGACAAGGCACCGACAGTTGCGCGGCCGGACTCCACCTCCGTAGATCGATCAATTCAACTGCGCCCGTGCCGACTGCGGACCGGTGTGCGGCTTGCGTGGCGTCCCCCAATGCAGGCCCCAGGCAGGAAGGAGCTTCGGCTGCTGAGGCGTCGGCGATCCGCTCGCTGCCGCCGGCAGCAGTCGCCCCCGGGTGGCGCGAGCACGGTCCGGCATCCGGGGCTCAGGCGCCCGCCGACGCCCCTTGCTTTCAGGAGGACAGAGCCTTGACGAGTTCCTTGGCGAGCGGCCCCGAGGACGCCGGGTTCTGGCCCGTGATGAGGTTGCGGTCCGCGACCGTGTAGGGCTCCCAGGCAGGGCCCCGCGAATAGTCGGTGGGCAGCTTCTTCAGCTCGTCCTCCAGCAACCACTTTGCCTTGTCGGCGAAACCGACACCGGCCTCCTCCTCGTTGCAGAAACCCGTCACCCGGTAGTTCGCGAAAGGCGTCTCGCCGTTCGCGTCACGGGTCGCGAGGAAGGCGGCCGGGGCATGGCACACGACGCCGAGGGGTTTGCCGGAGGCGAGTGCCTCCCGCAGGAGCGCCCCGGAGTCCGGGTCGACCGAAAGGTCTTCCATCGGGCCGTGGCCTCCGGGGTAGTAGACCGCGTCGTAGTCATCGAGACGCACGTCCTTGAGGGAGATGGGGTGCCGCAGCTCTTCGGCCTTCTCGATGACGGCCTCCTCCCGGAGGGAGTTCTCCTCGCCACCTGCCATACCGGGCCGCAGGCTCATCGTGTCCACAACGGGAATGACCCCCCTCGGAGTTGCCACGGTGACCTCGTGTCCGGCGTCGGTGAACACGGTGTAAGGCGCCACGAACTCCTCGGCCCAGTAGCCGGTGGGGTGCCGGTGCCCGTCCTTCAAGGTCCAATAGCTTGCGCCGGTCATCACGCACAAGATCTTGGCCATGGGATGCTCCTCTGGAAGATGCCAATCGGGGAGGGTGCAGTACGGCCAGTTTGAGACTTACATAACAAGCGTGAGCAGGAAACTCGGAAACTGCAACTTGCGACCGATTGGTTTACGCGTATCCTATGTGAGCGTCGAAACGATAATGGAATTCTGGCGCCGAAAAATAGGATGCGCGTCGGCCGACGCCGGCTACAGAAGGTACCTCGGTCCGGCAACGCCTCCAGGCAACGGTCCGGACCGCTACTTCCTTGTGGTACGCGCCATCAACGTGGAAGATCTGGAGGTGTCCGGGAAAACGACCCTTCCATTTCACTTCTTCCGCATATAGTCCTCGGCGGCGTCGACGATCAGGTTCTTGACCGCCTGTGGGTGGGAGACGAGGGACACGTGCGAGGAGTTGATCTCCACCGTCTTCCGGGCGTTGGCGCGTTTCGCCTCGAACAGTTCCAGGGCCGGGTTGATCGCGCGGTCCTGCCTGCCGACAAGGGCGTACACGGGTTTGTTCCGCCAGGCGGCGCCGGTGAGCTTGTCCGCGAAGGCCGACATCGCGATCGGGCGCTGAGTGGCCGCCATGACGGTGGTCTGGCTCGTGGGCAGGTCCGCGGCGAAGACCTGGCGCAGTTTGTCCGGCTGTATGTACACGTCCGTGCCGGTGGTGCCGTCACCGCCCCGGAAGGGCACCAGCTTCAGGACCTTGGTGAGGGGGGCGGGAGCGAACTTCGCGGCGAGGGTGGCCTGCGACTCTCCCTTGTCCGGCATGATCGCGTTGATGTAGACGAGGGCCTTGACGTTGTCGTTTCCGACGGCGGCCTGCGAGATCACCTCTCCGGCGTAGGAGTGTCCGACCAGGATGATCGGTCCCTTGACGGACTTCAGGAAACTCGCGAGGTAGGCCGAGTCCTGGGCGACACCGCGGAGCGGGTTGGCCGGCGCGTCCACCGTGTAGCCGTTCTGCTGGAGCCGCTGCACGACCCCGTTCCAGCTGGACGCGTCGGCGAAGGCGCCGTGCACGAGCACGATGGTGGGCTTCTCCCCGCCGGGATCGCCGCCCGGACCACCGGCCTGCGCCGTTTCGACTGTCAGTGCGGAGGTGATTCCCGATACGGCCAGAAGAGCCGCAGCCCAACGGGCCGTGTGCACGATACGGAGGGACTCGCGGGATATTCGCATGCCGGTCCTTCGGTGCGGGGACGTCGGACGACGCCCGGGATTCCATATTCGATGGCACCTGACGGCTCGTCCTGGCGCAGAGGCCATTCGAGTGAACTCAGAATCTCGCGACATCACTGCCGCGGGCTGTGGTGGGCAAAGGTTCTTCGCCAAATTCCCGGGCGGTCGCCGGCCTCGACACCACTTTATCCCGGTGCCTTCGGTTTCCCCGTCCGGCCGACGGTGACGTCGCTCCGGCCGCGTTTCACCAAGCAGTCCGGCGCCGACGGCCGAGCCTTTGCACCGCGCTGCCGTTCCTGCCCCCACGTTCAGCGTCGGCGATGTGCTGCCCTACCCGGTCCAGGGACAGGATGAGCCGGCCATCCAGGGTGCGGAGGCGTGGCAGCCCGGAGGCATATCGTTCGTTCGACCATAAGGGGGGCTTTTCGCCTGTGCCGCTTCACGGATAATTGGTACACATTGGAAATATGTACCCTCCTAGGCAGCACTCCGCCTTCACCCGGCACCGGTGGTATCCCACCCGGGGCTTGGTGGTGCTCCCCCATCACCGTTTCATTCGGAGGGGCCTGGCTGACCGGACTGGTCGGTGCACTGGCGGTAGCGGCTCAGGTGACCATAGCCGTGTTCCACTGCTCATCGGCGATGTCAGAGGAAAAGGGCTGGCCGCGGTCGGGGAGGCAGCCGCGCTGATGGGCGCGTTCCAGGAGGCCGCCTACCAGCACGCCACGCTTCCGGCCCTCGCCAGCGCCCTGGACCACAGTGCGTGCCGCTACCTGACCCAGTTCCCCGGTGCGGACGACGAGATCGTGCGGGGCTCGGCGCCACCCGAGACGACCAAGGTCGCGATCACAGGGGTGGCAGGCTGGACGAACAGCGCGATCCTCGCGCTCACCGGCACGGACCTCGACGCGAAGGCCGCCCTGGTCGAGCGATTCGTCCAGCGCTACGCCGAGGCCACCCGCGGGCTCGACGCGATCGCCGTCGAGCGCATCGGGCAGGCCCAGCACGACCCCGACACCCAGAACGCGGGAACCGAGCTGCTCAGGATCACCGTGCAGGGGACGCAGCAGGCCGCCGGGCGCGCCTTCTCCTCGCGCGTGGTGGAGCTGACCCTGTCCGGCTACCCCGGGCTGTACGCCCTCGGCCCTCTGCAACCGGGGTCCGCGTTCGGTGCCTACTGGCCCGCACTGCTCGACCAGCGGACGCTCCATCACACGGTCCATCACCACGACTCACACGGTCCATCACCACGACGGCACGACGGAGACCATCGCCCCCGGCAACCCGGACGACACCGGTGGCGAGGTGACGCCACGGGCCGAGCCGGCGCTCCCGCAATCGGTGCCTGCACCGCGGACGGACGAACTCATCGTCGCCCCACTCGGTGAGATCGTGCACGCCCGCTCCGGCGACAAGGGCGGCGACGCGAACCTCGGCGTCTGGGTACGCGACCGTGAGGCATGGGACTGGCTCAAGTCCACCCTCACCATCGACGAGCTGCGGCGCCTTCTTCCCGAAACGCGCGAACTGGAGATCTCACGCTACGAACTCCCCCACCTGGGCGCGGTCAACTTCCTCATTCGAGGACTGCTCGGGACCGGCGCGACCTCGACACTGCGGCTCGACTCGCAGGCCAAAGCGCTCGGCGAATGGCTGCGCTCACGGAGCATCAAGGTGCCGCGATCTCTGGTGCGATCCTGAGCGAGCCATGACCGAAGCGGCGGAGAAACCGTGCGTCCAGCGGAGCCTGTGGCAATCGCTCCTCTCTGTCAGTTGCTGTCGCGGACTCGTGCGACATGGTGTTCCACGCCTGCGATCGCGGCGTCCGTCGCACAGCCGAACATGCCCGGACGGTCGTCGAGATGACGACACCACGTGTCGGAGGCCACATGCCCGTTGACGATCAGCCCATCCCCGGGCCCGCGGACTCACCCCCGCCTCTGTCCTCGCCGCAACCGCGGCGCTGAACACGATCCACGAGGCCCTGCACACCGCCCAGCCGGAGAGCTGCGGGGCGCACAACGGCAGCCGGCGCGGGCGGCCCGGTTACGCTACTGGTGCCCGTCTGTGGCTTCGACTGGCATGGTCCGACCACCGTCCTCGACGAGACGGCGGGAGATCGCCCGCGCCGTCGCGCGCACGGCCGGTCCGTACCCCGGGTTCGGCGAATCGGTGCCGGGCGCCACGACCGACAACGCCGCGACCACCTCGCCGCCGTCACGTACCGGCGCGGCCACGGTGCTCACCGGCCATGGACGGTTCTGGTGGCCGACAGCGTGATCGCCGCGTCGTACCTCCGCCAGCACGCGACGGAGGTCGGCGGGGGTGCGGATGTCGTCGTCGCCGTGCTCCGGCGCATAGGCGGAGATGGCCTGCTCCTGGACGGCCGGTGGGGCGAAGGCGAGAAGCACCAGTCCTACGCCGGTGGATGTCAGAGGAAGGCGGCCCCCCACGCGGTAGCGCACGGGGCTCGCATCACGCGCTGACAGCCGCTCGACCAGCAGCGCCTCCCCCTGGTCCCGCACGGCGAGCAGGACATGCTGACGCGTGACGTGGAAGAGATCCTTCATGAACGGCATCGCCACCGATCGCAGCCCATGACCGCGCGGGGCCAGGGAAGGGGTCTCCAGCAGCCGCAGACCCACGACGAAGCGGCCGTCGCCGAGGCGTTCCAGAGCGCCCACTTCCATCAGAGACCGGGCGAGCCGGAGAGCACTGCTGCGGGGGATGCCGCTTCGCTGTGCGAGTTCGGCAAGCGTCTGCGCACGGTGGTCACCATCGAAGCTGCCGAGCAGGGCGAAAGCCCGGTCGATCACCGGTTGTCCCTCAGCCGGCCTGCCCCCGCGTCTCCTGGGGGCACCACCGTCGGTGGTCGACATTTCATTCATCGGAATCACCGCTGCCAATGTACGGCACGCTTCCTACGGTGGCTGGCACTGACAGGGACCCCGCAGAAAGGGAGAATTGTATGGCCGCGACCGGATTCATCGATGTGCACGCCCACTTCGTCACCGACAGTTATGTGGCGGCGGCTCGAGCCGCAGGTGTCGAACATCCCGACGGGATGCCCGGCTGGCCCGCGTGGAGCGTCGAAGAGCATCTCGACATGATGAAACGCTCAGGGATCGACAGGTCCTACCTCTCGATCTCCTCGCCCGGAGTGCACTTCGGGGACGACAGCGAGGCCCGCGCTCTCGCACGTGAGGTCAATGAGTTCGGCGCCCGGGTCCGCACGGAGGACCCGCAGCGGTTCGGTCTCTTCGCCTCCCTGCCCCTGCCGGACGTCGAGGGCTCGCTCGCGGAGACCGCCTACGCGCTCGACGTCCTCGGTGCGGACGGAGTGGTGGTGGAAACCAACCACCATGGCCTCTACCTCGGTGACCCCCGGTTCGAGCCGCTCTGGGAGGAGCTCGACCGCCGCAGCGCCGTAGTCTTCGTTCACCCCACGTCAGCGCCCCACGCCGACGAGCTTGCTCTGGGCCGGCCACGGCCGATGCTGGAGTTCCTCTTCGACACTGCCCGTACTGCGAGCGACCTGCTCCTGCGCGGTGTCCTCGCCCGCCGTCCGCGGATCCGCTGGATCTTGACACACGGCGGAGGTGTGCTGCCGCTGCTCGCCGACCGGATGGAACTCTTCCGCACCCACGTAGGCGGCGGCGCCGTCGACGCTCCGAGCGCCGTCGAGCAGCTCGGCCGACTCTGGTACGACATGGCCGGCACCCCATTCCCGCGGCAGGTCCCGGCCTTCGGCGCGGCCTTCGGCACCGAGCGTCTCCTCTATGGCAGCGACTACTGCTGGACGCCCATGGACGCGGTGCTCGCTCAGGTCACCTCCATCGACTCCGCGGTGCAGCCGTCCGCCACCGTCACCTGGCGGGACCTCACCACCCGCAATGCCCGCCGCTTGTTCGACACCGATGCACGGTGACCGCCCGACCTGAAGGAACGGTCGTGAGCAAGTGGGTCTGACGACCGCGGTCGTCACAGCAGCACCGCGGTCTGGGTTGCTCGGGCGGCTCTGCCGTCTGCCGGCGAAGCTGCTGCTTTGCCGCCACAGCCTTCTGGTCTGCGAGGTCCCCGACTCCAGCAGCACCCAGCCTCACCGCTCGCTGGGGCTGCCGCCACAGCCAGAGCGCATCCGCTCACCGCAGAGCTCGTCGTCGCGCCTACAGGGAATCCCATGCCGGGAATCCAGCGGTCTCCTTCTCGCTCAGCTCGGCCCAGACCGTCTTGCCGTGTCGGGCGTGCCGCGTTCCCCAGCGCTTGGCGAACTGAGCGACCAGGAGCAGACCCCGTCCCCCCCTCGTCGTAGGTGCGGGCCCGGCGCAGGTGAGGGGTCGTGCCACTCGCGTCGGAGACCTCGCACACGAGGGCACGGTCGTGGATCAGGCGCAGCCGTATGGGAGGACGGCCGTAGCGGATGGCGTTGGTGACCAGTTCGCTGACGATGAGCCCGGTGGAGAACCCGACCTCCTCCAGGCCCCAGCTGCTCAGCTGTCGAGCGACGTTCGACCGGGCCCGGGACACGCAGACGGGGTCGGCGTCCAAGTCCCAGCTGGCGACTTGGCGAGCGCCCAGGGCGTGGGTGCGTGCCAGGAGCAGCGCGACATCGTCGTGTGGTCGATCAGCCGGCAGCAGGGCTTCGAGCACGGTGTCGCAGGTTGCTTGCAGGGAGGAAGCGGGCTGTGCGAGGGCTTGGCGAAGCAGGGTGATACCCGCTTCGACGTCGTGGTCGCGGCCGTCGATCAGGCCATCGGTGTAGACGGCAAGGACGCTGCCTTCGGGAAGGTCGAACTCCGCCGCTTCGAACGGAAGTCCACCCAGGCCGAGCGGCGGGCCGGGTGGCAGCTCGAGGAGGTCGGCGGTTCCGTCAAGGCCCACCACGGCGGGCAGCACATGCCCCGCGCGGGCGAGGACGCACTGGCGGGAGACGGGGTCGTAGAAGGCGTACAGGCAGGTGGCGCCGATGTCCCCGGCCTGCGGACAGGCGGATCACGACGTCGTCCAGGTGGGTGAGGAGTTCGTCGGGCGGCAGGTCGATGTCGGCCAGGGTGCGGACGGCTGTCCGCAGTCGCCCCATGGTGGCGGCGGCGTGGATGCCGTGTCCGACCACATCGCCCACCACCAGGGCGACGCGGGCTCCGGACAGTGGGATGACGTCGTACCAGTCGCCGCCGGCGCCGGCCTGGGCCCCTGCGGGCAGGTAGCGACAAGCGGTCTCCATGGCCGACTGCTGTGCGGTGTGCTGCGGGAGCAGGCTGCGCTGCAGGGTGAGGGCAGTCGCGCGCGTGTGTGTAGCGGCGGGCATTGTCGACAGCCGCCGCCGCCCTGGCGGCGAGTGCCTGCCTCAGGTCGCACCCTGCAAGGACTCACCCTTCGGCGAGGAAGTGCGCCGGCGAGCGGTCGAAGTCGCTGCGGCCGAGCTCGGCCCCCCGCGGCACCACTGCCTCCGTTTCCTGCAGGAACGCCTTGAATTCCTGCGCTGGGGCCTTGAGCAGGGCCGTACCGGACGGCGGGTTGAGAAGGATGTACAAGTCGCGGCAGCCCTCCTCGCCGGTGGGCCATATGCGAACGTCTCCCTCGCCGGCGGGGCCCTCCAGGCCGTCGATCAGCAAGTCGCGCCCGATGATCCATTCCACCGGCTCGTCGCTGTCGACATCGGTGTGAAAGCGGCATGGACCACGTAGGGATCACTCGGCTCGTACCGCAGATTCATGATCACGGACAAGGACGTCGCATGCACGCCGACAAGCTTCACAGGTAGCCCCTGGATCACAGTTCTCAATGACTTCATCGGGTCTTACTCCTGGTGCTTCGAGTCATCCGGGGAGGGCCATCGGAAGGGTTGTCGTCGGATTCAAAGGGGCTGCACAGAGAAGCGGTTACTGTGAGGACCGGTGGCGGCCGGCACGAGGACACCCGCAGGAGCAGTTCTTCGTGCCGTCGCGAGGCCACCACTGCCGGCCGGGGCCATCACGGAGATGTGGCCAACGGAGGTTGCCGGACAAAGGGCGCCCTTGGTCTCAGCGATCGACGCTGTACCGGTGCACGCTGTCCGAGTCCGAGGAGACGCACATGACCACACAGGTGCCCTGCGTATGGGTCGGTATCGATGCCGGCAAGGGCCACCACTGGTGGGTCGCCATCGACGGCACCGGAACCGTCATCGCAGGGCCGCCGGATACTGGCCTTTCTGGCCGCGTCACTCGTCGCAGGCCGACCGTCAGCGCAAGGGTGAGTCCACGGTGGGCGTCAGGAGGGTCTCGTCGAGGCCGACGATCTGGCTGATGTCGAAGCCCTCCATGTCCGCGCGGAATTCAGGACTCGACAGGTATGCCTCCAGCCGCTCCCGCACGTCGTCGGCGTCCTTGTAGGAAACGAGGGCGTACAGCCGGGGAGTTTCGCTTCCCGGCGCCGCGGGCACCGTCCAGACGCCATGGGTGGTGATCCGGTGCTTGGCCATACCGGGAATGTGCTGCGCCCAGATCTTCTCGTAGGCGGAGAGCGCGTCGGAGCTGCGCAGGGTGTAGACGCGAAGCTGGTACTGGGACATGAGACTGGTTCCTTTACTTCTGAGCATGGATGGTCGGCGGTCAGCCTTGGGGGAGGAGGTGTGCCAGTTCGGCATCCCAGTGGGGCTCGTGGCGCAGACGTACGCAGAGGGGCAATGAGCAGGCGTGCGAGACGACCAGCTGCACGACCACCCGCCGTTCTACGGCCTTCAAGGACTTCTTCATCGGCTTCCGCTCCTGGGTATGGCTCGGCGGTGCCTCACTCCGCCTGTGGCGAAGAGGCGGCGCGGGCGGAGGCGGTACAGCAGGGCGCGGGCGCCGGACGGCACCGGCGCACCGCATGAGGAGTGGTGCTGCACTCACTCAGCCGGCGGTCGGGGACGCGGCCCCCCGACCGCCAGCGGGATCCCCGCCGCCGGCAGGGACGGGGCCGAGGGGAACTGCTTGTGCACCTGGCCGATACCCGTCTCACCGGTCGTCGCGGGTCAGGTCGTGGGGGTGCCTGCCCCCGCCGTCGTGCTCGCAGCGGTGCCCGTCGTGGCGGTAGGACCTGTCGGACGTCCAGCCGTGTCCCTCGCCCTCCCAGCGGTAGAAGTGGCCATCGCGGTAGTGGAGCCCGTCGCAGTCGTGCCGGGTCGAATCGCTGCCGTGGCGGTCCTGGTGCCAGCCGCGGGCCTCGTCGCAGGAGTAGCCCCGCTCGAGCAGGTAGCCGACACCGTGGTCCCAGCTGTAATCAGCGGCCACGGCCCCGTCGGTCGGGTGCCGGGCGTGCGTGGACGCGAGGGGCACGGCCGAAGCGGTGCCACCGGCACCGAGGACGGCGGCACCGGCGACCGCGACGGAGGAGACAGTGAGGGCGATGCGCTTCGCGAGCTTGTTCATGATCTCTCCTTCCTGAGGGGGTGATCTGCGCCAACGGCGGTTCTGCCAGGCGATGTATGACGCCCGGCGTGGCCCGAGCGAGCAGTTCCATACGTCGTATGGAAGCGCGCCTCCATTGTTACCATACGCCGTATGGAAATGTCGAAGTGGCGAAGGTAACCGTTGACCGGCTGACGCGAGCGCCAACAGATGTCGTTTTCAGTGCGAGCTGCCATCCGCACCAAGCGGATGACCCTGCCGGAACAGGCGTGCGCACCTGGACTCCGGCCTGCATGGATTCCCCGGCATCGTCCCGGCGCCCAGCCTGCCGAGCGATCGCCAGGGTGGGTCGCCATCCGGCGGGTGGTCTGAACCTCGGGGAGCCGCTCGCGCTCACCGCGCATGCTCGGCGGAACCCGCTACCCGCCCGTTCACCTGCGAGCGTGACCTGTAGCCCCCTTATCTGCCCTTTCGATCACCTATGAGGGTCTTGACGGCCAAGCCCTTACATCTGATGATTTCATCAGAAAGGGGCGAATTGCTCGGATATGACACATACCGCACCGTGTGCCGCTCACCGGGACATCGCTGTTCACCACCGCTGCACACAGGGTCGCCGGACCACATGCCGACGCTCCTACTTCCGCACCGATGGGATGGACCGCGAATGACCAACATTGACCACACCCTCCTCGCCGAGCCGGTGAGCCTCCCCGAGGTGCCTGATGCCGCGATAGCGATGATCGATGCCGAGGGCATCGTCGTGGGGTGGACGCACGCCGCCCAACAGCTCGTCGGTTATGCGGCCGGGGAGGTGGTGGGCCGGTCCGCCGTACACGTGCTGCCGCCTCCCGAGGACGCCCGGAGGGCGTTGGCGTTCGCCGAGCAGTGCCGTGCGCGGGGCGGCTGGTCCGGCACCGTCGCTATAGGCCACCGCGACGGCCACACGCTCAGGATGACGCTGCAGGTCTCGCTGCTACGGGGGCAGGGCGACGACACTCGGTGGCTGGCGTCCGTGACGGACATAGGTTCCCTGTCCTCGGGAGCGACCGGCGGACCGGTGCGGGAGTCGCTCCTTGCCCGAGCCCCGATCGGCATCGTCGTTTATGACGCGCAGCTGCGCTGTGTCTGGGCGAACGACGCCATGGAGCGGCACGACGGCGTGCCTCGTCACCGACGCTTCGGGCGCGGTCTGAAGGATGCGCTGCCCGCCGTCGAGGCCGAAGCGCTCAAGGTGGTGATGCGACAGGTGCTGGAGAGCGGCACGACGACGGTGCACGAGTACCGTGCGTGGCCGCCTGCGGACCGACCCCGCGAGCACGCGTTCTCCGCCTCCTTCTTCTGCCTCCAGGGCGCGGACGGCACCCCGTTGGGCGTGTGCTCCATGACCGTGGACGTCACCGGAAACAAGCGGGCGCGCGAGCGCCTCGCCATCCTCAGCGAGGCCAGCACGCACATCGGCAGCACCCTCGACGTGATGCAGACCGCCCAGGAACTGGCAGAGCTCACCGTGCCCCTACTGGCCGACCACGCCGTCGTCGACCTGGTGGAGTCGGTTCCGTTCGGACTCGAGCCCGCCGCACGGATCGGCACGACGAGCGGACGCCGCCCTGTGTTGCGCCGTGCCGGGGTGGCCTCCGTCGACCAGGGTGTCCTGGAGATGCCAGCGGTGCGTGAAGAGGTGATGCACGTCCCCCCGACCTCGTCGTTCGCCGCCGTCCTGCGCACGGGCAGATCTCACCTGGAACCGGTGCTGGACACTCACGCCGGCCCCTGGGTCGACCACGATCCGACGCGTGCGCAGAAGGTACGCGACAGCGGCGTCCACTCCTTGATGGTCGTACCCATCCGCGCCCGGCGCTGCGTGCTGGGACTGGCGCTGTTCGGCCGTTCCGCGGAACAGACGCCGTTCCAGGAGGACGACCTGCTCCTCGCCGAGGAGCTGGTCACCCGGGCCGCGCTCTGTTTGGAAAACGCGCTCCAGTACGCGCGCGAGCGCACCGCCGCTCTTGCGCTGCAACGCGACCTGCTCCCTCACCGGGTGCAGGGCGGTGCTGCCGTCGAGGTCGCCTCGCGCTATGTGCCCGCCGACATGGACCACGGCGTGGGGGGCGACTGGTTCGATGTGGTCGAGCTGTCCGGCGCACGGGTGGCCCTGGTCGTCGGCGATGTGGTGGGACACGGCATCAACGCCGCGGCGACCATGGGCAGGCTGCGCACCGCCGTGCGCACGCTCGCGGACCTCGACCTGCCCCCGGACGAACTGCTGGCGCACCTCGACGACACGGTCCGGCGCCTGAACGACGAGGACACCGACGACACCGACCGGCTTCCCGCGGTCGTCGGTGCCACCTGCCTGTACGCCGTCTACGACCCGGTGTCCCGACGCTGCACGCTGGCACGGGCCGGGCATCCGCCGCCCCTGGTCGTCGACGCACAGGGCGGGGTCACCGTCCCCGACCTGCCGGCCGGAGCCCCGCTCGGCCTCGGTCTCGGCCTGGTGCCTTTCGAGTCCGTGGAACTGGAACTGCCCGAAGGAAGCGTGCTCGCCCTCTACTCCGACGGCCTGGTGGAGTCCCGCGGCGAGGACATAGACGTCGGCCTGCGGCGTCTGGGCGCCGCCCTGGCACAGCCCGGTGCCGCCCTGGAGGACCTGTGCTCGCGGGCGATGGAGACCTTGTCGGCGCAGGCACCGGCCGACGACGTCACCTTGCTCCTTGCGCGGACGCGCGCCCTGCCGCCTGCCCAGGTCGCGTCCTGGGATCTGCCGAACGAACTCGTCACCGTCCCGACGGCCCGGCGTCTGGCCGCCCGTCAACTCCGTGAATGGGGTCTGGAGCCGCTGGTGACGGCCGTGGAGTCGCTCGTCAGTGAACTGGTCACCAATGCGATCCGCCACGGCGACGGCCCGATCCGCCTACGGCTCATCCAGCACCGGGTGCTTACCTGCGAAGTCTCCGACACCAACACCGGTCGGCCACGCCCCCGGCATCCCGGCAATCTCGACGAGCACGGCCGCGGCCTTTACCTCGTCGGTCGGCTGTCACGCAGGTGCGGTTCCCGCTCCGTAACAGACGGCAAGGTCGTCTGGGCCGAACAGGACCTGCCATCCCCGACAGGCGCCCGCTGAGCGCCGAAAGCCGCCACAGGATCCCCATCTCCCGTAGCCGCGGAACCTCGCAATGAAAGCCAGAGACATGGACCCATCGGATGTTGAAAACGCCAACCCGCCAGGCGCCTTTCGAGGTGCGACGAGCATCTCCGGTGCCGGCGCCGGCGGCCGGCCGCCCGCCTTCGACGGTCTGGCCGCGGCCGTGCTCGACGATCGGGGCACGGTGGTGGGGTGGACCGGCACAGCACAGGACCTGACCGGGTTCTGCGCCGACGAGGTCCACGGCCGCCCCGTGCGGGAGCTCGTGGCCGACCTCCCGCACGACCCGCACAGGGCCGCACACGTGCCGGCGACCGGCCGGGTACGACTGCGTCACCAGTGCGGCAACACGATCGACGTCACATTCCGGACCACACGGGTGAACGGCTCGGCGAACTTCCTCGTACTCGCAGCCCCCACTCCTCACGTCACCGACCACCGGCACGGCGCAGCCCTCCTGCGCGCACTGTCCGCACAGAACCGGATCACGATCGCCCTGCACGACACGGATCTCACCACCGTGCAGACGAACGCCATGCCGGACACTCCCGACGGCCGTCCCATACAGCCCGGCGCCCGACTGAGCGACGTGCTGTGCGCCGAGGACGCCGAGACCATCGAGGCGGTACTGTGGCAGGTGCTCAAGACGGGCGTCCCGGTGATCCACAGGAACCAGCGAGTGAGCTGGCGACACCATCCGGTGCGGCGGCACGCGCTGTCGCTGTCCGCCTTCCGGCTGGAGGACGCGCGAGGACGCCCCGAAGGAGTCGCAGCCCTGTACATAGACGACACCGACCAACTGCGTGCCCGCCGACAGCTGGATCTTGCCCGCGCGGTCGCCGAGCGGGTGGGGGGCTCCCTGGATGCCGTGCGGACCGCCCAGGATCTCGCGGACGCCCTCGTACCCACCTTCGGTGATCTCGCAGCAGTCGACCTCGCAGAAGCCGTCTTTGACGGTGGCGAACCCGCAGAGCGGTTGGGTGGCGGAGATCCGCATCTGCGCAACGCTGCCCTGGCGCCGGCCACCGCGGACTGGCCGTCTGGCATCCAGCGCGGCAACCTCGTCCCGTCCCTGTCCGACCACCCCCTCCTGCGCCGCTTCCAGCACGGCGAGACGGTCGTCTACGGCCGGGACGACTACATCGCCCTGATCGGCGGCCCACATCCGGCCGAGCAGTTCCTCCCGCACGACGTCCAGGCGGTGATGGTGGCACCGCTGCACGCCCGCGGCCTCACCCTCGGAGCGATCGTGGTCTGGCGCACCGGTCCGTCCGAACCGTTCACCGAGGACGAGGTGGATCTCATGAGGCAGATCGCCTCACGGGGAGCACTCGCCATCGACAACGCCCGCCGCTACACACGCGAGCACAGAGCGGCCATGGCCCTGCAGCAAAGACTCCTTCCCCCGGCCACGACCGACACTCCGGCAGCCGAGACCGCCGGCGTCTACCTGCCCACAAACCGTGGGGGCGGCACCAGCGGCGACTGGTACGACGCCATACCCCTGCCCGCTCTCCGGCTGGCCCTCGTCGCCGGAGACGTGATCGGCCGCGGCATAACCGCCAGTACCACCATGGGCCGTCTGCGCGCTGCCATCCAGACCCTCGCCGACCTCGAACTGGAGCCGGACGAGTTGCTCACGCGTCTCGCTGACCTGGTTCAGCGCCTCGCCGCGGAAGCACCCCCTGGCGACCACGACATCATGGGCGCCACCTGTCTGTACGCGGTCTACGACCCGGTCACCCGACTCTGCGCCATGGCCAGTGCCGGGCACCCACCGCCCGTGCTCGTGCGGCCCGACGGGAGTGCCGAAGCCGTCGACATACTCCCGGGGCCGCCCCTCGCCGTCTGCGGCATGCCGTACGAGACAACCACCATCGACGTCGAACCGGGCAGCGTACTCGCGCTCTACACCGACGGCCTGGTCCACCAAGGCGCGCACGACGCCGGCGACGGACTCCAGCGGCTGACCGATGCGCTCGCCACCTCCTGCCGCCCGGACCGCGCCCTGGACGAGACCGGCAGGACCCTCCTCGACAACCTGGTGGACGAAGCACCACGTGACGACGCGACCCTGCTGCTGGCACGCACCCGCGCCGTACCCGCCAACCACACCGCTCGCTGGCGAATACCCGCTGATCCGGCTGCCGTCTCGGACGCCCGGGAATGGGCGACCCGCCAACTCACCGCATGGGGGTTGGACGACCTCCTCTTCCCCACGGAGCTCATCGTCAGTGAACTGGTCACCAACGCGATCCGCTACGGTCGTCCGCCGGCGGAGCTGCGACTGATCCGGCACCACGTTCTGGTCTGCGAGGTCACCGACTCCAACACCGCCCAACCCCGTCTGCGCCGCGCTCGCACCACCGACGAGGGCGGACGCGGCCTGTTCCTCGTCGCCCAACTCGCCGAGCGCTGGGGCTGCCGCCACGGCCAGAACCACAAGACCATCTGGTCCGAACAGCCCATAACGCGCGCCCACTGATCACGCCCGGAGCCGGCTGACGTGGCTGCAAGCCGGATAGACAGAGAACACCATGTGGGTGCTGTCCTACGGTGAGGTCGGACTCCTGAGATCGTCCTGGGCGTAGACACGCACGGCGAGGTCCACGTCGCCGCCGTGGTCTCCCTGCTGGGGAAGGTCCTGAGCACAGAGTCCTTCCGGCGACGGCCGTTGGCTACCGTCGGCCGCTCGTGTGGGCCCGCAAGCGGGGGACGGTGCGCCGGGCCGGTGTGGAGGGCACCGGTACCTTCGGCGCGGGCCTGTCTCTCCTGATCACCATGGGAGACAACCCCGAGCGACTGAACACCGAGGCGTCCTTTGCTGCCCTTTGCGGAGTCAGCCCCATCGAGTACTCCTCCGGCCGGCGGAGCACGCGCCGGCTCAACCACGGCGGCGACCGGCAGGCCAACGCCGCCCTGCACAGCATCGTCTTCACCCGCCTGCGCCACGACCCGCGCACCCAGGCGTACTACGTACGCCGCACCCAGGAGGGCAAGACCCGACGCGAGATCATCCGATGCCTCAAACGGTATGCCGCCAGAGAGGTCTTCAACCTGGTCAGACCGGTTTCCCGCGCCCCCGCGTTATAGGGGCGTCAGTGATACGGCGGGGCCCCGCCTGGGGGCTTGCGCGGAGCCGTGGGACGACGAGGCCGCACCGGAGAGCTCCGGCGCGGCTTCGTCATGAGATCGGCTGCGCTGTCGGACACGATGCGGTCGGCGCCTCATGCGGCCCGTGTCCCTGTAACGTTTTCGAGGTGCGCCTACTTTGCGATTGCACTCGCACTTTCCGTCAGAGAGTGCAGCACCTCCTGGAGCACGGATCTGACCAATCGGGGTGAGGTCGACCTGGGCGTGACCACGCACGGCGAGGTTCACGTCGCCGCCCCGGCCCCCCGGCTGGGGAAGCTCATGGGCACCGAATCCTCTCCGGCGACGGCCGCCGGCTGCTGACGTCTGCGCCCGCCAAACTGGATACGGTTGCGCCGTGCCGGGGTGGAAGGCACCGGCACCTTCGGAGCGAGCCTGTCCCACTACCTCCTCGCCCAGTACGTTCAGGTGCATGAGGTGAACCGGCCCGATCGACACCGAACTGAGTTCATTCCGCCGAGCGCGTTCACGCACAGGCAATCCCGTTCCTCGATGGTGGGCAGCGCGGCCACGCGTCGAACAGCACGCCCCGCAACCGGTCCACATTCGCCGCGAAGACCTTCAGCACCTCGTCGTGCGAGACGCCCTCCCCGGTCTCCGCCCCCGCGTCGAGGTCCGTGACCAGAGTCAACGACGTGTAGCACAACTCCAGTTCACGGGCGAGCGCAGCTTCGGGATGACCGGTCATGCCCACCACGGACCAGCCCTGCGCCCGGTGCCACAGCGATTCTGCGCGGGTGGAGAACCGTGGCCCTTCGACGACGACCAGGGCGCCGCCGTCCACCGGCATCCAGTCCCGTCCGCACGCGGCCTTGAGCGCGACCGCCCGTCCGGCGGGGCAGTACGGGTCGGCCAGGGACACGTGCACCACGTTCGGCACGGTGCCGTCCGGGAGCGGCAGCCCGTCGAAGTACGTCTGCACCCGGGTCTTCGTGCGGTCCACCAGCTGGTCGGGGATCAGCAGTGTGCCCGGCCCGTACTCCGGGCGCAGTCCGCCCACTGCGCACGGGCCGAGAACCTGACGTACGCCGACGGAGCGCAGCGCCCACAGGTTGGCACGGTAGTTGATGCGGTGCGGGGGCAGATGGTGGCCGCGTCCGTGGCGGGGGAGGAAGGCGACCTGTCGGCCGGCGATCACGCCGAGGAAGAGGGAGTCGCTGGGTGCTCCGTACGGGGTGTCGACCTGGACCTCGGTCACCTCGTCGAGGAAGGAGTAGAAGCCGGACCCGCCGATGACACCGATCTCCGCGTTCGTCATGCCCAGCACGCTAGCCGCGCCGGCACAGTTCGAGATCACGGCATCGGGAAACGTCATGCTCTCGAAAGGAATTCGGCCGCCCAGCGCAGGTGCCCGCCGTTGGAGTCGGCAGTTCGTCGAGTTGGGTACGCACTGACCTGTTCCGGGCTGTCAGGACCGCTGCGGGAGGGACGGCCGTTGGGGCGGAGGCCACGGCGGCCCGGCGGTCCCTGGAGGGCACGCTCCCTCGGTCGAAAGCTGCGGGTGAGGAGTCGGAGGTCGACTTCGCGGCCACGTGGCCGGCGTTGGCCGGGCAGCGACGCGTGTGCGTCCTCACGCTGTGGCTGTCCTGCTCAGGCAAGGCTGTGCACCGGCTCGACCGCCTCGCAGGAGGTGTTCCTGGAAGGCCCGTGTGGAGGCTTCGAGGTGCTGGACGGCGTGTCGGCTGTGTTGCGAAGCGCGGACGCCGGACAGGTTCCCAGCTTCCGCCACGTGCCTGTCACACGGGTGGTCAGGACGGCGCCGGGCGGAGTGTCGCGGATGTTGGGCGTGCCCTGTGGCCGGGAGACGTCCCAGTTCCGTAAGGCGGTCGGACGTTCCATGGCGACCTTCCTCCCGGTGGGATGGAAGGCATGAGATCGCGCTTCTTTCCGCCCGTGTTCAAGGGCCGACTGCACGATGCCCGCACGGCGACCTCGATCGGGCGGTGGCTCGGCCTGGCGTTCGCGGTGTGCTTCTGCACCGGTTTGATCAGTCACTTCATGCAGCACCCGCCGGGATGGCTCGCGGGCGAGCTGCCCAGCCGTCCGGTGTGGGGCTACCGGTTCACGCAGGGGCTCCACGTCGCGTCCGGTATCGCGGCGATTCCCTTGCTGCTCGCCAAGTTGTGGACGGTGTATACCCGCCTGTTCGAGTGGCCCCCGGTGCGCTCGGTGCGGCACGCCTTGGAACGGGTGTCGGTGGCCTTCCTGGTCGCAGCCGCCCTCTTCGAGCTGGCGACCGGCCTGCTGAACACCGCGCAGTGGTACCCGTGGCCCTTCTCCTTCGTGGAGGTGCACTACGCCGTGGCCTGGCTGCTGATAGGAGCGCTGGTGCTGCACATCGCGGTCAAGGCACCTGAGATCGCGGCACACTGGAGCCGTCGCTCGGCGGGCACGCTGTCCCTGCCCGCCGAGGACGCCCCGGATCGGCGCTCGCTGCTCGCCGCGGTGGCAGCGGCGGTCGGCGCCGTCACTGTGACCACGGTGGGGCAGTCCTTCACCCCGCTGAAGGGCCTGACCCTCCTCGCACCCCGCCACCCTGACCATGGTTCCGAGGGCCTGCCGGTCAACCGGACTGCTGCCGCGGCCGGGGTCGGCCTGATCCATGCCGAGCGCTACCGCCTGACCATCGCCGGACCGCGGCCCTGCACGCTGACGTTGGACGAGCTGCGCGCACTGCCCCAGCACGAGGTCGAGCTGCCGATCGCCTGCGTGGAGGGCTGGAGCAAGTCGGCGCACTGGACAGGCGTGCGCGTCGTGGACCTGCTGGAGCGGGTGGGAGCCCCGGTCCACGCGCGGGTACGGGTGGTGTCGTTGCAGACCCGGGGCGGTTACCGGGTCTCCGAGATGGGTCACGAGCACGCCCGGGACCCGCTGACCCTGCTCGCACTGCGGCTGAACGGTGAGGAACTGTCGCCCGACCACGGTTACCCGGTGCGCCTGATCGCTCCGAACCGTCCGGGCGTACTGCAGACCAAGTGGGTCGGCCGACTGGAGGTGTTGTCATGAGGGTCAAAGTGCTGCGACTGCTGGCCGGTGCCGCCGGGCTGGCGCTGATGGGTGTCGGCGCGTCCTTGCTGTTGGACAGGCAGCAGGACCTGATGGGTGTGCTGGAGTGGCTCGGCGGGGCGGTGGTGTTGCACGACGCGCTGGTCGCGCCGCTGGTGCTGCTCGTCGGGCTGGTGCTGGTCCCTGGCGGGGTGCGGGGGCCCATCCGCGGGGCGCTGCTCGTAGGGGGTGCCCTTACCGCGGTGGCGTTGCCGGTGCTGCTGCGACCGGGGCCCCGGGCCAACTCGACGGTGCTGCCGCTCGACTATCCGCGCAACTGGCTGCTGATCCTGGTGGCCGTGGCCACGTTCACGGCTCTGCTGGTGGTGGCGAAGGAGGTCCGACGCAGCCGACGGCGTCCACCTTCGTGACGGCGGCGTCTTACGGGTGTCTTACGCATCGCCGGCACGGGCCCCGCCTGGCGTAGGTCATTCCTACGGTGGCGCCATGCGCACTCTTCGTACGGTGGTCCTCGTAACGGCTCCGCCCCTGTTTCTGGCTGTGGCGGGCCTGGTCCACCCGCGGCATCTCACCGCGTCGACGGCCGCTCACTGGGCGGGGCTGCATGTCGCCCTGCTGCCCGCCTTTCCGCTGCTGGCGCTCGGCCTGCTGGTGCCGCTGTGGGGCAGACCGGGGCGTGACGTCGACGGCGCACTCACCTTGGTGGCCTGGGCCGGGTGTCTTGGTTACGCGGCGTACTACTCGGGGCTGGACGCGGTGGCCGGTATCTCTGCCGGGACGGTGGCGGTACATGGGGTGCATGGGGCGGTGGGGTGGCTGTTCTCGACCGGTGACGAGTTGGGACGGGCAGGGGTGTACGGGCTGACGGTCGCCGCGCTCGCCGCCGGCGCGGTACTGCTGCGGCGCCACGGCGTCCGGGTGCTGCCCGGGGCCGTGGTGGTGCTGGGGGCGTGCTGGTCGTTTCTCGACAGTCACATCTTCTGGCCCCGCGGCGTGTTCACCATGCTCGCTTTCGCCGCGGGCTTCGGTCTGCTGAGTGTGGCGGCGTCCGGCCGGTCCGGAAGGCTTACGAACCCCTGACGGATCCCCGTTCCGGCATCCGCAGACGCGCGGTCAGGCTTAGCGTCGGAGCATGTTGATCCTGGTCACCGGAGGTGCGGGCTTCATCGGTTCGCAAATCGTCAGCGCTTTCACCAGTGCCGGGCACGAGGTACGTGTGCTCGACGCGCTCCTGCCCGCCGCCCACCGTACGCCGCCGCCCGTCCCCGATGGTGTCGACTGGCGCCACGCGGATGTTCGCGACAGGGGGGCGGTGGTGGACGCTCTGCGGGGCGTGGACGCAGTCTGCCATCAGGCGGCGATGGTCGGGCTCGGCAAGGACTTCGCGGACGCGCCCGCCTACGTCGGCTGCAACGACCTCGGCACGGCCGTACTGCTGGCAGGCATGGCTGCGGCCGGGGTGCGCCGACTCGTGCTGGCGAGTTCCATGGTGGTGTACGGCGAGGGCCGCTACGAGTGTGCCCAGCACGGCGTCGTACGGCCGGGGCCGCGACGGATCGCCGAGCTGGACGCGGGCCGTTTCGAACCACCGTGCCCACACTGTGATGAGCCCTTGTCCGCCGGGCTGGTGGGGGAGGAGGCGCCGACCGATCCGCGCAACGTCTACGCGGCCACCAAGCTCGCGCAGGAGCACCTGGCCGCGTCGTGGGCGCGGGCCACCGGTGGACGGGTGGCGGCGCTCCGGTACCACAACGTGTACGGGCCGGGTATGCCGCGGGACACCCCGTACGCGGGAGTCGCCTCTTTGTTCCGGTCCGCGCTCGCGCGCGGTGAGGTGCCACGTGTGTTCGAGGACGGCGGTCAGCGGCGGGACTTCGTGCACGTGCGGGACGTCGCGGGGGCCAACCTCACGGCCATGGACGGGCTGCCCGCTCTGCCGGAGGGCGGCTTGCGGGCGTACAACGTCGGCAGCGGCGAGCCGCACACGGTGGGGGAGATGGCCGCCGCGCTGGCCGCGGCACACGGCGGCGACGCACCCGTCGTCACCGGGGAGTACCGGCTCGGCGACGTCCGTCACATCACCGCTTCCTCGCGCAGGCTCTGCGACGAGCTGGGCTGGAAACCGGTGGTGGACTTCGCCGAGGGAATGGCGGAGTTCGCGAAGGCTGCGCTGCGGTCAGGCTGAGCCTTCCCCGGTGACAACTCGGGGGGGCGTCCCTGTACTCCACAGGGACGGCCCTTCTCCGGACCGGGAAATGCACTCAGGCGGCTGTCGGCAGGCGGACCTCGAAGCGGCAGCCGCCGGGCACGTTGTGGACGGCGGCCCGGCCGCTGTGGGCCTCGACGATGCCCCGCACGATGGCCAGTCCCAGGCCCGCACCGGCGGGCGGGGTGCGGGCGTCGGTGCCGCGCCAGCCGGGGTCGAAGACGCGGGGCAGGTCCTCGGACGGGATGCCGCCGCAGCCGTCGGTCACCGAGACGACGACGCTGCCGCCCTCCTCCCGGGCGGAGACGGCGACCGTTCCGTCGGTGGGCGTGCGGTGGATGGCGTTGACGAGGAGGTTGGCCAGGACGCGGGACATCTCGCGGCCGTCGACCTCGATCGGCACCGGTTCGACTCCGTCGCCGATGATCCGCACGCCGTGTTCCCTGGCGAGGGCGTCGGCGCCCGCGATCGCGTCGCCGACGAGGTCGTAGACCGACATGCGGGCCGTGTTCAGGGCGAGCACGCCGGCCTGGATGCGGGAGAGTTCGAACAGGTCGCCGACCATCTCGCTGAGCCGCTCGACCTCCGTGCGGATCCGGGCGTGGTAGACGCTGGGATCGGCGACCATGCCGTCCTCAAGCGCCTCGGTCATCGCCTGCAGCCCGGCGAGCGGGGTGCGCAGGTCGTGGGAGATCCAGGCGACAAGCTCCCGCCGGGACTCCTCCAGGGCCCGCTCGCGCTCCCTCGAGGCGGCCAGCTTCGCACTGGTCGCGTCCAACTGCCGGACCAGTTGGGCCAGTTCAGCCGTGGGAGCGATGCTTGGCGGGGTGAAGCGGCCCTCGTCACCCAGGACGCGGGTGGCCTCGGTGAGGGCCTGGCTGCCCTTGACGACGCTGTGGCCGAGGACGAGCGCCACCGCGAGGGAGACGATCGCCGCTATGGAGCACACCATGGTGACGACCCACAGGTCGTGATCCGACAGCAGCATCGCCCACGACACGAGCATTGTCCCGGCGAGCATCGCCGCCACGGCGACGGCGGTGACCACGGCCAGCGACAGCGCGACCGAGCGGTTGCGCAGCAGCCTCAGGGCGGCCACACCGAGCAGTCCGGCGGCGCCCGCGCCGATCGCCGCGTACAGGGCGATCAGGAAGGTGTCACGCAGCATCGTCCGCCCCGTTCGCCTCAGGTACATCGAAGCGGTAGCCGACGCCCCACACGGTGTTGATCAGCCGCGGGCGGGCCGGGTCGTCCTCGATCTTCTCGCGCAGCCGCCGTACATGGACGGTGACGGTGGACAGGTCACCGAACTCCCAGCCCCACACGCGACGCATCAGTTCCTCCCGGCTGGTGGCCCGCCCGGGATTGCGCAGGAAGAACTCCAGCAGATCGAACTCCCTGATGGTCAGAGCAAGTTCCCGACCACTGCGGGTGGCTCGGCGAGCCGTGGCGTCCAGAGCGAGCGGTCCGGCCCGTAGTCCGGTCAGGCGCGGTACGGACGGTGCGCTCCGCACCGCCGCCAGCGCTCCCGCACGGCGCAGCACCGACTGCACCCGCAGGACCAGCTCCCTCGGGCTGAAAGGCTTGGTGACATAGTCGTCGGCCCCGACCTCCAGGCCGAGGATGCGGTCCTCCTCGTCACCCCGCGCCGTCAGCATGATCACGGGCAGCGGGCCGGTCTCGCGGATTCGGCGGCAGACCTCCAGCCCGTCCATGCCGGGCAGCATCAGGTCCAGCACCACCAGTTCCGGCGGCTGCGCGGTGGCCCTGGCCACGGCGGAGGGACCGTCGGCGGCCACATCGACGTCGAAGCCCGCCCGGGTCAGGTATCCGGCGACGACCTCGGAGACGGTCGGGTCGTCGTCCACGACGAGTACGCGTTTCACGGTATCGAGTCTCACACCGCCCCGCGGCTGTCAGGGGGAGTGGTGGCGGACGTCAGAGATCCGTAAGGACTGCCGCCGACGTCAGAGATCTGTAAGGACGCCAAGTCCCTTACGTCCCTTTTGCGTTCGTAGGGTGAGTGGGGTGATCTCGACTTCCCCCTCTTCTCCTGCCCGGGTCGATGTGGTGCTGCCCTGTCTGGACGAGGCCCAGGCCCTGCCGTGGGTGCTCGACCGGATCCCGCCCGGATGGCGCGCCATCGTGGTCGACAACGGCTCCACCGACGGCTCGGCGGACATCGCCCGCGCATTCGGCGCCCACGTGGTGACCGAGCCGGTACGCGGATTCGGCGCCGCCTGCCACGCCGGCCTGATGGCCGCCACCGCCGACGTCGTCTGCTTCTGCGACTGCGACGCCTCCCTCGACCCCGCCCTACTGCCGGACATCGCCGCACCCGTGCTGGGCGGCACCGCCGATCTGGTGCTGGGCCGGCGGCGCCCCACGTCCCCCAAGGCGTGGCCCGTGCACGCGCGCCTGGCCAACCTGGAGCTGGCCCGGCTCATCCGCAGGCGCACCGGGGTGCGCCTGCACGACCTCGGCCCGATGCGCGCCGTCCGCCGCGAAGCCCTGCTGGCCCTCGACCTGACCGATCGGCGCTCCGGCTACCCGCTGCAGATGGTGGTGCGCGGCGCCGACGCCGGCTGGCGGGTGCGCGAGACGGAGGTGCCCTACCACCCGCGCACCGGCCGCTCCAAGGTCACCGGCACCTGGCGAGGCACCTGGCAGGCGGTACACGACATGCGCGCCGTGCTCGCCGAGACACCCGCCACCACGACCGCCGTCACCGGCGTGCGGGGAGTCGGACGATGAACGCCCTGCCCCCGGTGACCCTGCTGGTGATCGCCAAGGAACCCGTGCCCGGCCGCGTCAAGACCCGGCTCACCCCGCCGTACACACCTCAGGAAGCAGCCACCCTGGCCGAGGCCGCCCTCACCGACACGCTCCACACCCTGCTGCAGGCCCCCGCACGCCGTCGCGTGCTCGCTCTCGACGGCACCCCTGGTCCCTGGCTGCCGCCCGGCTACGAAGTCGTACCCCAGAGCCCCGGCGGCCTGGACCAGCGGATCGTCGCTGCTTTCGCCCACTGTGACGGCCCGACGCTGCTGGTCGGCATGGACACCCCGCAACTGACCGCCGACATGATCGCCGACGCCGGCCACGACGGCCACGACGCCTGGTTCGGTCCGGCCGCGGACGGCGGGTTCTGGGCGCTCGGCCTCGCCGATCCTGCCCGGGCCGGTGCCCTGGTCTGTGGGGTGCCCATGTCCACGGACTGTACGGGCGCGATCCAGCGCATCCGCCTGGCCGAGGCAGGACTGGCCGTGAACGACCTGCCGGTACTGCGTGACGTGGACACCGCAGCCGACGCTGCCGCGGTTGCCGCCTTCTGTGCACGCGGCTCCCGCTTCGCCGCCGTCCTCAACTCAATGGCAGAGGTGGTCCGATGAGCGGGACGGCGGTCGGCATCGACTCCGCCGTGGCCGAGCGGCCGGAACCGGCCGTGGCGGAGCCCCGGGCGGAGAACCCGACGGTGGTCAGGGCCAGGAAGCGCATGCCGACGCTCCCCGTCCGCCCCGCCGTGCCCGTGGAACCGGGCACCCCGTGGATCGACGATCCCTATGCCCACGCCCTGCGCACCGGACGCGGCCCGCTGTTCCTGCGCCGTCTGTCACACCCTGATCACCCCGACGGCTTCGGCGAGGAGCACGTGCTGCCGCTGGACGTGGAGCGCTGGTGTGCACCTCCCGACGCGGCGGACACGAGCGTGCTGCGCCGATGTACGGGCTCCGTCCTGGACGTGGGATGCGGGCCGGGACGCATGGTGGCCGCACTGGCCGCCCGCGGCGTACCGGCGCTGGGCGTGGACCTCAGCCGGGACGCCGTGAAGCGCACCCGGCGCAGTGGTGGCGCCGCCATCCAGCGCTCGGCCTTCGACCGCCTCCCGGGCGAAGGTCGCTGGGGCACCGTGCTGCTGATGGACGGCAACATCGGCATCGGCGGCGATCCCGTCGCCCTGCTCCGCCGCATGCGCGAACTCATCGCCCCCGGCGGGCTCCTGCTGGCCGAAGCCGCCCCGCAGGACGTGGACCAGCGCCTCACCGTGCGCGTCGAGGACGCCCACGGTCACCACGGCAGGGCCTTC
Source organism: Streptomyces puniciscabiei (assembly GCF_006715785.1). Lineage (NCBI taxonomy): Bacteria > Bacillati > Actinomycetota > Actinomycetes > Kitasatosporales > Streptomycetaceae > Streptomyces > Streptomyces puniciscabiei. The sequence continues at coordinate 477,627 of NZ_VFNX01000001.1, read as the reverse complement.
CCCTGGGCCAGGCTCGGCACCACCGCGCTCCTGAACGCCGCAGACTCCGCCGGCTGGATCCTGACCGGTAGGTGGACGGCCGTGGGACGCCCGTTCGTGGAACTACGCCGCCGACGCGCGAGTCACCCCGACACGCAGCCCTCGATGACCGAAAGGCCCCACCACTCATGACAGGCAGCGCCCCCACGCGTCGGTCGGTGCCCCGGCCCGCCGAGCCGTTGCCCGACCACCCCACAGAGCCGGTGATCCGCCACGCCGGTCGTACGCGTACCACCCTGGTCGTGGCGGTGCTCGTCGCACTCAGCGCCGTTGTCATCGGCACCCTCCACGCCGGCGACAACCAGAGCGACCCGGGCCGCCTGCTCGTGGGATACGCCATCTCCTGGGCACTGTTCGCCGCCGGGGTCTGGACCGTGCGTAAACTCCCCGCTCGCGCCGCGACCTTCCTGGTGCTCGCGGGCTCCGCCGCCGTCGCACTGTCCGGCCTGGCGGCACCGCCCCGCACCAGCGACGACATGTACCGCTACGCCTGGGACGGCCGCGTGCAGGCGGCCGGTATCTCCCCCTACGCCCACCCGCCGGCCGCCCCCCAACTCGCTCGTCTGCGGGACGAGTGGCTCTTTCCCACCAGCGGAGCCTGCGACGGCTGGGGACTGAGGCGCACCGACAGCGGCGCGTGCGTCCGCATCAACCGGCCCACCGTGCCGACGATCTACCCGCCCGTCGCGGAGGGCTGGTTCCTCGCCGTTCACGCCCTTTCGCCACCGGGTACTCGTCACAAACCGCTCCAAGTGGGGGGAGCAGCACTGGCATTCGGCACCACCGTCACCCTGCTCGCCGTCCTGCGGCGACGCGGCGACCCGCAACGGGCCCCTGCCCGCGCCGCACTGTGGGGTTGGTGCCCAGCCGTCCCCTTCGAAGCCGTCAACAACGCCCACGTCGACGCCCTCGGCGTCCTGCTCACCGTGCTGGCACTCGGCACCGCCACCGCCGGGGCGCGTCGCGGCGCCCTGCTCGGCGCGGCCATCGCGGTCAAACTGCTGCCCGTACTGGCGCTGCCCGGCGCCCTGTCCGGACAGCGCAGCGCACGACGCATCGGGAGCGTGACGGCGGGTGCCGTCGGCGCGGTCGCGATCGCCTACCTGCCCTACGTCCTGGCCTCCGGCACCAGCGTCCTCGGCTATCTCCCCGGCTACCTGAACGAAGAGGGCTACGAACCCGGCGACGTACGCCGCTTCGCCTTGCTACGGCTGATCCTGCCGGACTCGGCCGCCGGAATCGCCGCTGTTGTCCTGCTCGCCCTGACGGCCCTGTTCGTATGGTGGCGCGGCGACCCGACACGCCCCTGGAGCGGTGCCCTACTGCTGACCGGCACGGCCCTGCTGCTGTTCTCGCCCAACTACCCCTGGTACTCCATGCTCGTCATCGCCCTCGCAGCTCTGGACGGCCGCTGGGAGTGGCTCGCCGTCACCGTGGCCGGCACAGTCCTCTACCTCGCAGGGCGACTGTGGCCCGGCTTCCCCCTGCAGGCATGGGCCTATGGCGCTGCCGCTCTCACTGTCGCACTGGGTGCCTGCCTGAGAGGCATGAAGCCGACGCAGCCCCCGCTGAGTTGCGCCGGGCCTCAGCTGCCCGGCCCGGCGCAGTTCACGACATCAAGGCCGCCCGAACCCACGGCATCATCGGCGCCTTGACCCACGCGGGCATCCTCTGCCGGGCCGGCAAAGCCACCTGGCCACCTCAGCATGTGGCTGACGCGACTTCGAGCGATCACTGGCCACGGGCCGCCCTGTCGACAACAGCTCCTAGGCCCTGTCGTCAAACTCCCGTCTGCCCCGCGACGCCATGCACGCACTCTCGCCGCACCGGGCGCAGACCCAAGTACATCCAGTACGAGGGTCAGCACCCGGCACGCCGAGAGCACGCACCTGACGCCGCAGGGCCGCCCTCCGGGCGACGACGGGAGTTTGACGACAGGACCTAGGCGTGGGTGTCTTGTCGCTCGGCATCGCGGATGGCGCGAGCGGCGTTGATGAGTCCGATGTGGCTGAACGCTTGGGGGAAGTTGCCGAGGGCCTCTGCTGTGGTGGAGTCGGTCTCCTCGGCCAGCAGGCCGAGGTCGTTGGCGTGTGCGAGGGCGGTTTGGAAGGCGTGTCGTGCACGGGTGGTGTGGCCGGTGAGGGCGAGGGCTTGGGCAAGCCAGAAGGTGCACAGCAGGAAGGTGCCTTCCGCTTCCTGTAGTTCGTCGGTGAGGTAGCGGCGGACCAGGCCGTTGTGGTCGGTCAGTTGGGTGGCGACGGCCTGCACGGTGGACTGGATGCGGGGGTCGTGTGGTGGCAGGAAGCCGACGATGGGGAGCATCAGTGCGGAGGCGTCGAGGTCGTCAGTGTCGAATGCCTGGGTGAAGGCGCCCAGGTAGGGGTTCCAGCCGCGTTGTTCGATGGCTTGGCGGATCTGGTCGCGCTCGTGCTGCCAGTGGGGCAGGCGTTCGTCGGCCTGGAGGGCAGGGGCCATGCTGATGGCGCGGTCCAGGGCGACCCAGCACATCAGTTTCGAGTGGAGGAAGTGTCTGCTGGGTCCGCGTCTTTCCCAGATTCCTTGATCCGGTTGGGTCCACCGCTGGGCGGCTGTCTCGGCTGCCTGGAGCAGGAAGGTGCGGGTGGCTGGGTCGAGAGGCTCATCGGGTGGAAGGGTCTGGGCTGCGGCGTCGAGGAGTTCGCCGTAGACGTCGAGTTGGCGTTGGCGCCAGGCGTCGTTGCCGATCCGAACGGGCTTGCTGTTGCGCCAGCCGGTCAGGTGAGGCAGGGGCCGCTCGCTCAGATCACGTTCTCCGCCGATGCCGTACATGATCTGCAGGTCGGCGCCGCGGTCGAGTTGGCTTGCCGCGGCCCGGGCGAGGAAGCCGAAGAACCGGTTCTTCTCCTTCTCGCAGGCGGCCGTGGCAAGTGCCTGAATGGTAAAGCTGGCGTCGCGAACCCATGTGTAGCGGTTGTCCCAGTTGCGCCTTCCGCCCGTCTTCTCGGGCAGAGAGGTGGTGGCCGCGGCGACGATGGCCCCGGTGGGTGCGAAGGTCAGGGCTCGCAGCACGCGTCCGCTGTGGCTCACTTCGTCCTGCCAGGGGCCGACGTAGCCGCGGTGGAGCGTCGACCACGAGCGCCAGCCTTCGACGGTGTCGGACATGCGACGCCGGATCCGTCCCGTCCGCCAGGCCGCCGACTCCCTCTCCCACGCCGTCCCGACGTGCAGGGCGAATCCGAGGCGGTGCCCCGCCCTGAGCGGGATTCGGCCGTGGGCCGTGGAGCCGCTCAGCCGCAGGTCGACGGGGCTCGACAGCAGCAGAAAATGGGCGCCCCCGTACGCCGCGAGCCCACCCGGCACGGCTGAGAGGAGTGGGTGGACGAGTCCGAACTCCGGGCGCGGCGCGTAGGCGATCTCGATGTCCACCCGCCCTTCGGTGCAGGTGATCTGCCGCAGCAGCATTCCGGGGGAAGCGGTGCCGAGCGCGTGCCCGCGTTCGCGCCGTCCCAGGGCAAGGGCATCCCGCAGGACCGCCGTGCCCCCGGTCGTGCGGAAGACCGTCTCCAGAACGAGGGTGTCCTCCACGTAACGGCGGCTGATGTCGACCGGGCCGGTGACAGGGCGGATGGACCAGTGGCCGGCGTCCTCGTCGAGGAGCCGGGCGAAGATCGCCGGGCTGTCGAACCGGGGCACGCACAGCCAGTCCACCGAGCCGTCGGAGGTCACCAGCGCGGCCGTGCGGCAGTCGGACAGCAGGGCGTGGTCACCGATCGGTCGCGCACTCATGCGTCGCAGCCCGTCCACCTCGGGCCGAGCGCCGCCCGGCCGGGACGACGTGAGCAGTCGCCCGCGCCGCAGGTCTCTCCAGGTGCCTGACGGGTGACATGGATCCCAGCCTCCCTGAACAGCGGATTCCCCTCCAGCCAATCAGCACGACCGGTGGATCGCACGTGCCGGTTGCCGACGGTTGCTCCGACCGAGTGGCACGAGCTGGTGCCGCGCTCGGCGTCCGGTCGGTGTACGTCGGGTCTCCCCGCCGCCGCGCTGCGAGCGGCTGCCCCTGCCGCTGAGCTCCTATCCGTGTTCGGGGTTCTCGTGGTCGCGCCGGCGACCGGCGTCCCGGGCGGTGCGCTGGTTCCCCTAGCCGGGGATGCCACCAAGATCCTTCAGTACCCGGACCGAAGGCAGCACATTCCAGGTCATGAAGGTGGTGTCGCGGCTGGTGAAGTCTCTTGGTGATCACCCAGCGGACTCCGGGCCGTCATACTTCCCGAACCGCTGGTGCCAGCGCTGGGCGTCCAGCTCCTGCCACCACATCCCAAGCTCGATCTGCGCCTGGGTGAGCCTGGTCTCCTCGGCCAGCTCCTCCGGGCTGATCCTTCCACGGTGAGTCTCGATCGCACGGCCGATCTTGCCTGCCACAGCTCTGAGATCTCCTCCCCGCACAGATCACATAGCTCCGGCAGGAACGCGCCCTCGTGCGGTTCACCCCTATCGGTCACCCTTCCTTAAATTGCGGCGGGTGCCCTGGGGCTCATCTGGCCGTCGATCTTCACGTACAGACCGGTGACGAGGGTGTTCAGCTCGTCGTTCACGCGGAGATCCTGAACACGCTCGTCGCGCTCTCGAAGCCATGTGTGTGCCGCGCGTGAGGTGGTTGCCAGGGCCGGGCCTACGGAGGCCCGCACTCCGCTTTCCGATTCGAAGATCCCGAGCAGGCTGGGACGTCGTGTTGGTCTGTGTATGTCCGTGCGCGCGTAGTCGGCGCACGGTGGTGGAGGCCAGCGGGGTCACGGCTGTGATGGCGGCGAGGTGGTAGCCACCCACGGCGTGGGTGAGGGGTGCGACGCTGACTTGGCCCATGGGGATGGTGAGGCAGGAGAGCAGGTCGTTGTAGGACGCGACGCGGGAGAGCACGTGTTGGGGGACGTGTTCATGGAGGGACGTCTCCCAGGCGATGCCGGTGATGGACATGCCGAGACCGGAGATCAGGGCGGCTGATGATCAGCCAGGGGGTGTCCATCCGGGTGCCGAGGGCGAGCAGAGGCAGCGCGGTGAGCGCGCTGGCCAGCTGCCCGAGGCGCAACAGGTGGGTGATCGTAAGGCGGTAGAGCAGCGCGCTGGCCGCCAGCAGTCCGATACCGCGGGCGCTGAGCATGAATCCCCATGTCGTCTCGCCGCTGAGCTGTTTGGTGAGGGTGGGGCCCAGGATCTGCCAGGTTCCGGTCTGGACGAGGTTGATCACGCAGAAGGACGCGGTGCCGATCCACACCCATCGAATGCGCCGGAACTCGCTCCAGCCGTCGCGGATGTCGGACCACAGAGTGACCGAGCGCGGCTTGGGCGGTGTGCCGGTGAGGGGGAGGCGGGCCGGGCATACCGCCGCGAGGAGATAGGTCAGGGCGTCGAAGGCGAGGGCTATGCCGCTGCCCGTGGTGACGACGATGACGCCTGCGAGGTTCGGCCCGAGGATCTTCGTCGCGTTGCGGACCGAGCCCACCGTGGCGTACGCCTGCCTCAGCTGGTCCCGGCCGACCAGCTGAGGCACCACGCCGCGCAGCGCCGGGGTGGTGAAGGCGGCGAGCACGCCGTTGAGGAATTCCAGCGAGGCCACGGTGAGCAGGGGCCTGCACGGAATTACTCAGCGCCGACCGACAAGACGAACGCGGCCACGTCCGGATGCAGCAGTCCGGCCAGTGACCGCCAGTGGGCGGCTTCGACGGCTCTGCGTAGGCGGGCGGTCATGGTGCTCGGGCTGGTGGACATCGGGACCTTTCCGGGGCGCGTGGCCGGCGACACCCCGAACGTGTTCACGGTCTGCGGGGTCTTGCTCCCTCCCGGACGGCGCCGGAGCCACGGTTCTCGGTCACCCACGACGGAATCGAGGCGAGTCGACGCAGGGGCGGCCCCTGCCTCCCCGTGAGTGAGATGCCGGCGAGGCGTTGCGCGCCGGACAGGTTGGAGAGCCGCAGGGCGGCGCGGCGGATCCGCAGGTGTCGTGGTGATTCGGGTACGAACCAGCGGGCGACTCGCCGGGCGGCGCGCTGCTTGTGCGTGATGACGGGCCGCCAGAGCCGTTCGTAGCCGTGCAGTGCGTCCTCGATGTGGGAGGTGCGGGCGAGTTGGTCGGCCAGGACGTATGCGGCGCCGATCGCCAGGGAGGCGCCTTGTGCGGCGAGGAGGGAGACTGCCTGGCAGGCATCTCCGACCAGGACGACCCGGCCGCGGCTCCAGGCCGGGAGGGTCGTCTGTGCGACATGGGCGTAGTAAATCCGGGAAGACGGCGGGCAGTTCGCCAGGACGCGAGGTACGAGCCAGCCGAGCGTGCCGTACTCGTGGCGCAACGCCGCCTGCGCGTCCCTGGGGCGAGGGGCGTCCGTGGCGCGGTGCACGGCGAACACGGCGACCGTGCCGTCGCGCAGCGCGTACAGCCCCATCTGCCGGCCGACAGTGTCGGTGAGGCAGAACCGGTCGCCGACTTCCGCGTGCGTCTCGGGGTCGTTGAACGTGAACGCGGCGGTGTGGTAGCCGAGATGGTGGACGTACCGCGCCTCCTCGCCGAAGACCAGTGCGCGCACGGTGGAGTGGATGCCGTCGGCGCCGACGAGCAGGTCGGCGTCGATGCTGTCGCCGTCGGTGAGGGTGACGCGCACTCCGTCCGGCCGGACATCGACGTGGGCGGGCCCCACGCCGAAGCGCAGACGCACCGCGAGGGACAGCCGCTCCCGCAGGGCGAGTTCGAGGTCGGGCCGCATGATGCTCAGCAGGCGCCCGTTCAGGAAGCGGGCGAAGCGGTCGTAGCGGAGCCCGACCCGGCACTCGCCGTTCTCGTCCACGAGGGCCGCCTCGGAAACCTGATAGCTCAGTTCCTCCAGGGAGGGCAGCATGCCCATGGCCTCGGCCGCGTCGTATCCGGTCCCGAAGAAGTCGATCATGTAACCGTCGGTGCGTGGCCGCGGCTCCTTCTCCAGGACGACGACATCCCAGCCGAGCACGTTGTGCAGCCGGCCGGCCAGCGCGAGTCCCGCGATCCCGGCCCCACAGATGACGACCCTCATCCGGTGTGCACCACCTCTCTCCGTCACCTAAGTTTTGCACCATGCAAAGCTCGGGCGTCAAGAATGCCCGCGGACAGCGAGCGCGCACCGGAGCGGACTGACGACCGGATGAAAGTCGCCTGCCGTCGCCACGGATGCGAGGACCAGGCAGGCGGCATGCCGCACCCGGCATTGGCCGACCGAACCGAGGGAATGCCGGCGAAAGCGCTGTCGGCGCGGACGGGAGCGGGTCTCGAGGGCCGTTCGGTCCCAAGGGGCGGGCAGGTGATGCGCACCCTTGACATCTTTTGCATAATGCAAAAGTAAGGAAGGTGAATCGATGAGCGGCATACGGGCAGCAGCGGACAGAGAGCAAGGAGCCGACACGACGGCAAAGAGCCTTACACCGGCGCCGACGATCGCGAGCCCGCGGAACGCCCCTTGGGGTGTGATGGCGCTTGCCGTGGCGGTCGGCGCCGGAGCCGGCGCAGGTTCGGTCGTCTTCCGCTGGTGCATCAAGACCTTCACCGGTCTGCTGTCCGGTCACTCCGACTACTCCGCGTCCCCCGGCGCGAGCAATCCGCACGTGCCGTGGCTGGGCCCGTACTTCGTGCTGCTCACCCCGGTGATTGGCGGCCTGCTCTACGGCCCGCTCGTGAACCGGTTCGCCAAGGAGGCCCGTGGGCACGGTGTGCCGGAGGTGATGCTGGCCGTGGCCCAGCGCGGCGGCCGGATCAGCCCGAAGGTCGCCGTCGTCAAGACACTCGCCTCCGCGCTGACCATCGGTTCCGGCGGCTCGGTGGGCCGCGAGGGCCCGATCGTGCAGATCGGCTCGGCGCTCGGCTCCACCCTCGGTCGTGTGACGAGGGCGACGGAGGGCCGCACGAAGCTCCTGGTCGCCTGCGGCGCGGCGGGCGGCATCGCGGCCACCTTCAACGCTCCCCTGGCCGGTGTCTTCTTCGCCATGGAACTGATCCTCGGTACCTTCAGTGCGGAAGCCTTCGGCGCGACCGTGCTGGCCAGCGTCACCGCGAGCATCATCGGACGCGCGTCCTTCGGCGATGTCGCCTTCCTGAACCTGCCCGCGTTCCACGTCGACCACCTTGCCCAGTACGGGCTGTTCGCCCTGCTCGGCGTGGTTGCCGCTGTGGTCGGGATGGGCTTCGCGCGCTTCCTGTACCTGGTCGAGGACGCCTGCGACTGGCTGTGGCGCGGCCCGGAGTGGCTGCGTCCGGCGGTCGGCGGACTGGCGCTCGGCCTGATGCTGTTGACCTTGCCGGAGATGTACGGCGTCGGCTACCCGGTCCTGGAGGAGGCGACCAAGGGCGGCTACGCGGTCGGCTTCCTACTCCTGCTCCTGGTCGGCAAGATGCTGGCGACCAGCCTGACCATCGGCATCGGCGGCTCGGGCGGTGTCTTCGCGCCCAGCCTGTTCATCGGCGCGATGCTCGGCTCGGCGTACGGCGTCGGCGTCCATGACCTGATACCCGGCACGGCCGGCGCGGTGGGCGCGTACGCCCTGATCGGCATGGGCGCGACATTCGCCGGCGCGGCCCGGGCGCCGATCACCGCCGTGGTCATCCTGTTCGAGCTGACCGGCGAGTACTCGATCATCCTGCCCCTGATGCTGGCCATCGTGCTGGCCACCGCCACCAGCCGCCTGCTCTCCCGCGACACCATCTACACCCTCAAGCTGCGCCGCCGCGGCATCGACCTCGAAGGCCCCGCCCCCGGGGCGGCGATCGGCGGCCAGCACGTCGGCACCGTCATGGAACCGCTCCCCTCCGCCCTGCCCGCGACCATGTCCCTGGCCGACGCTGCCGACCTGCTCAGCCTCTCGGGCCACGGTGCCCTCCCGGTCGTGGACGACACCGGCCAGTACGCCGGCATCGTCACGGCGCAGGCGGTGGCCGAGGCTCTCGCGGAACAGCCGGGAGGCACCCCGGCACTGGTCGGACAGCTCGCCGCGCCGCCCGCACCGGTCACCGTCGACCAGCCCCTCGCACAGGCACTGCACACCCTGCTGTCGGCCGCCGGAACCGGGATACCCGTGCTCGACGCCGAGCAGGGCAAGCCGGTGGGCTGGCTCAGCCACCAGAGCGCGTTGCGCGCGGTGCACGCGCCCGCCTGAGCACCCACCGGGGCTCTTCACGGCCTGGCGGTCAATGGCCGGCTGGTCTGATCCGGCTGGAAGGAGCGGATACGACAGCTGCGGACAGACCAATACGGACTTTCTTTGCATACTGGAAACGTCGCCATGTGAGACGGGGTGGCTGCCATGTCGTATCCACGCCGGGCTGGCCGCGAGGTGGCGACCACAAGCAGCCCGGCAATCGTCGTCGAGGGGCTCATGCTGCTGGCCGGCATCTATACGGCGGTCTCGCCCTGGGTGATTCACTTCTACAGGACGAACCCGTATCTCACGGCGAACAACCTGATCATGGGGCTCGGCGTCGCCCTGCTCGCTCTCGGAACCCCCCTCGCGCCCCAGCGGATGCACCGATTCGCATGGACCCTGGTGCCGCTCGGCTTCTGGCTGATCCTCTCCCCGGCGGTCGTGACGGCATCCCATGGCGTGTCGGCCGGGATCGTGTGGAGCAACACGTGTACGGGCGGCGCCGTGTGCCTGCTTGGTGTGATCGCCGCGAATCGGGCTCCCGACTCATCGGGGTAGACGCCACGGACCCCGGTCATACCGTGACCGGCTGCCGTGCCGTGTCAGGCGTCGTGCGCCATCGCTCCGTCCACGATCCAGCCGAGCGGGTGCGGCTCGGGGTCGTCCGCCGCCGGGGCCAAGGGCTCGCCTCCCGCTTCGTTGAAGGCGTTGAGGGCCTCGACGAGCGCGAGGCGCTCGGTCGGGCGGAGCCTTTCGACGATGTCGGCGATCTCGGCGCGACGCCGGGCGGTGACTTCCTCGACGGTGCGCCGGCCTTCCTCGGTCAGCCACAGCAGAGTCTCGCGGCGGTTGGAGGGATTGGCCTTGCGGTCGGCGAGTCCGGCGGCGATGAGCCGGTCGACCATGCGCATGGCGGTGGAGGGCGCAACCTGGAGCAGCTCGGCGAGCGCGACCAGCTTGGTCTCCCCTCGGGTGGCCAGAACGACCAGCATCCGGAACTGCGGGAGGGTCACACGCTCCTCGACCTCGGCGAGGGAACGGGCGGAGACCGCTACCAGCAGCCGGGACGCGGTCAGGACCGCCCGGGTGACCGCATCAACGTCGTCCATGCTTCCCACAGGGGGCTCGCGCTCCGGCATGTGTCCTTTCTACCTTGCCGATGCCACTGCCTTCTCACTCGATGCGAACAGACTTTCCTTCCGCATGACTGTGGTAGCAGTGCAGCAGCATCGCGGCGTCATCATCGAGCGGCCCGGCCGTCCGACTCGGTCCGGCCGGCGTCCGTCACTGCGGGGCCCGTGTCGGGGCGGTCACAGGATGTTCCCTGGTGAGTGAGAGTGGCAAAGCAGCGGTGCCCGCTCGTCCACTGATCGGTGACGCTGAGAGCAAGGTTGGCGGCGATCCTGCGGAGGGCTCGTCGCCCGAGCCGTGCCCAGGGAAAGAACGGACCGGTCCGGCCGTGGAGGTCCTCGAACCGGGCGGTGCACTGTTCCTCGACGTCGTCGGGGTCGACCTCGACGACGAGGCGCCCGGTGGGGGCGACGAGGCCGTCGAAGCGGCGCAGCAGGCCACGAGGATCGCCACCGATGCCGATGTTGCCGTCGATGAGCAGCACCGTCTGCCAGCCTCTCTCTGCGGGCAGTCGGTCGAAGACCGATCGGCACAGTGCGAGCCCGCCTATGGTGGTGGTCAGTGCGACCGCGCGAGGCGCGATGTCGACCCCGAGGGCGAAGACCCCCCGGCTCAGGAGTGCTCTGCACATGCGGCCCGGGCCGCACCCGACGTCGAGGACGGGGCCGATGCAGCGTTCCAGTACGGTCTTGTCGGCTGCCGTGGGCTGCTCGTGCCAGCGGTGTACCGGCATCCGGATCCGGCGCCCGTCGGCCAGCCGTAGGTACACCGGTTCTCGGCCGGGGCGCAGGGCGAGCGCGTAGGGGTCCTCGTCGGCGTCGTACAGTTCGCCCTCGTCCGTTGTCACGGTGCTGCGCCGTGCCCTGCGGCGGGTCGGTTCTTGTCGCCGCGGCCGGCCCGCCTCAGGCGGCGCAGTCTCATCGCGAAGGCCACGGCGGAGGCGGCGAAGAGTGCGCCGGTGATCGCCAGCCATCGGCCGAGGTAGACGCCGTCGGACAGCCCGGTGTCGCCGGGGTAGGGGCCCGCCAGACGGAGGACGAGGGGGAACCAGACCAGCAGGAGCAGACCTGACAGGAAGACGGGGACGCGCAGGTAGTTGATCCACGGCACCGTCGGCCTGTCGACGGCTCGGTGCCGCAGCACTGAGAAGGCCGACAGGTCGGCCAGCGAGTACAGGGGCAGCAGGATGAGGTCGTGGAGGATCGCCGCACCGACGAACCAGATCGCCACCTCCCAGGGCTGGACGGCGAACAGGCGCACCATGGCGTAGCCGGTCAGGGCGAACGAGGCGATCAGGACGAGCAGATGCAGGGGCCCGGAGCCGTACCAGCGTGCGAATCGTGTCATCGTCACGCCCTGAAGGTGAGCCGGTGGACCCACTTGGTGTTGTTCACGCCGGGGTTGGCCGGGACGATGATGCGGGCCGGGTAGCCGTGGTCGAGTGAGAGGTCCGCGCCGTTGACGCGGAGGGCGAGCAGCGCTCGCGGGTCGTGGATCTGGTTGCCGCGCAGCACCACCCGGGTGAAGGGGCCGGGGGGTTGAATGGACTGGACCAGGACGCTTGCGGCGTCGGGCAGTCCGGCCAGAGCGGCGAGGTCGGCCAGCCGCAGGCCGCTCCAGTGCTGGTCCTCGGTGGACCATCCCTCCACACAGGCGATCGGCAGTGCGGCGGCGTGCTGGGGCATCGCCAGGAGCTGCTCGCGGGTGAAGACCCGTGGCGCTCCGTGTCCGTGGACCTCCAGCCGCCAGGTGGGGCCGACGAGCGCGGGGGTGATGCCCACTTTCGCCGCCGTCTTGTTGATCTGGAAGCTGTGCGGCCCGCTGCCGGGGTTGCGGTTGTGCGGCGCGAGCAGCGCTGTGCCGCGCAGCCGGCCGCCGATGCTCTGTCCGGCGGTCACGACGAGGAGGAGCAGCGATCCCGCTCCCACCATGCCCACCGCGCCGCGGCGGGTCATCGTGGGCGGTGCGGGCGCGGTTGCCACCAGGCCGTCGGGATCGGGTGGTTCGGGCACGGTGTGGGCGAGGTCGGTGCGCAGTTCGGTGCCCAGGTTGCGTGAGCGCAGTGCCCGTGTCATCCGGCCGAGTCTCAGGCACACGTGGACGACGAAGGCGGCGATGAACACCCAGGCGCCGTAGAAGTGCAGGCGGTAGAACGAGCCCGGGAAGACGTAGTAGAGCTGGATGTTGAAGATGCCGGTGACGAATTCGAAGATGACGCCGCCGACCAGCATCAGCAGGGACAGTCTCTCCAGGCCGTGGGCGATGGAGCGTACCGGAAGCCATTCGAACAGCTTTGGGATCACCGACCACAACTTGGCCAGCAGCACCGGCACCAGCACCACGCCCAGCGTCACGTGCACGCCCTGAAGCAGCCGGTACAGCCAGTACGGGTGCGTGGGCCAGCTGAAGAGGTAGAAGCCCAGGACACCCTTGTCGGGGGTCTCGTCGTTGAAGGGGCTCAGCCCGGGGTTGTAGGCGGCGTAGGAGAGCAGTCCGGTGACGAACAGCAGCGGAATGCCGATCAGGAGGACCAGTCCGAACACCGATGTCAGCCAAGGCCCGCGGATCGGACTGCGCCAGAATCCAGGGCGGAACGGACCCGGGGGCGGAGGAGTCCGCTCGACCCGGCGCACGAGGGCCCTGGTATGAGCGGCCCCCTTGGTGGCCCGCGCCGCCGCGGCAGCGCGAACGCGATCGAGGCGCCCCTGCGCGTGACCCTCGTCCGATCCCCGCCGCTGCGGCCCGCCGGAGCCCGCAGCCGGTGGCCGTCCGCCACTGTCCAACGACTGCCTCCCCTGTCCTCGGGCCGTCTCTCAACCTGGGGATCGAACCCCGCAGCTCCGTCAGTTCCTGTCACATCGTCAGCTACAAACCGGCACAGATCGGGTCGGCTCTCCGCGCCTGTCGTGCATGCGCGTGTCCGTCGTCAGGCGAACGGTTCAACCGGCGCTGCGCACGACTCGACGGGCCGCACGGCGGCCTCATGATGGTGGGGTGCGACGCCTCAGCGCACGGCGCAGCGCCACCACCTGGCTCAGCCGCACCTCGCTGACCCGGGAAGTGTTCTGGTTCGTCGTGATCGGCGTCGCCTCCACTGTGGCCCAGGCCATGCTGTACTGGGTTCTGCGCCAGTGGTCGCAGCCCATCCTGGCCAATTTCACCTCCCTGCTTGTCGTCACCGTCCTCAACACGGAGGCCAACCGCCGACTGACCTTTCGCGAGTCCCGGGTCCGCGTCCTCCAGGCGCATCTGACCGCAGGCGGCCTGTTCGTCCTGGCGTACCTGGTCACCTCAGGCGCTGTCCTGCTCTTCCGTCACTACCGGCCCACCGCCTCACCGGCAGCGGAGACCCTGGTACTTGCGCCGAGCTTCGCCCTGGTGACCGTGGTGCGCTTCACGGTCCTGCGGATGGTCGTCTTCAGACGCCGTCCCCAATGACCCCCTCGCGCCTATGCGACCGACACGCCTCGAACGATGGACGCCGAGACAGATCGAAGCGGCACACGCCGGCACCGGCCAGTCCGGCCAAGGACAATCCGAGGACAGGCGCCGGCCACTCGCCGCTCGCTTCCGACAGCTCGTGCAGTGGTGGCAACGGCACTAGTCCGGGCTGCGGTCGACCCTGGCCAGGGGTGCGGCCGGCGTCGTGTCAGGACTCCTGCCGCCACCGGTGCGGTAGGTCGCGGCAGGAGTGTTCAGGGGAGGGTCAGACCAGGACGCGTATGCCGGCCGGCAGTCCGAACTGGTCGCGGGACCAGCCTTCGTAGATGCTGTCGGCGACGTTACGTAGGTGGTTCATCGTGGCGTGGACGTCGCGCCAGTGGCGCTGCAGGGACTGGTCGAGGCGGAGGGAGCCGCCGCCGGCGCGGCGGAAGAGTTCGTCGACGGCGTCGGTTGCGCGGCGGGATGCGCGGACCTGGTTGCGGCGGGCCGCGGCCCGGGCCTAGATGCCGTTGGTCCGGCCTGCGAGGACGTCCTCGTACATCCGGTCCATGGTGGACAACAGGTGGCTACGGCTGGCGTCCAGGTCGGCTGCGGCCTCGCCCAGACCGGTGGGCTGGTGCGGGTCCTCAGCGGCGCGGCTGTCGGCGATGGTGATGCGCTGACGGGTGTAGGTCAGGAATGCGGCAAGTGCGCGCCCTCGGCGATGCCGAGGGCGGCGGCGCTGATCGCGCTGGAGAACAGGACGCCGAACGGCATCGCGTACAGCGGGTTCCCGGGCCGGTTGCGCTCGGCGAGGATGCCTTCGCTGACCTCACGGGCATCCAGGGTGCGCTGGTCAGGGACGAAGGCGTCCTTGACGACGTCCTTGCTGCCGGTGCTGGCGAGGCCGACGACTTGCGCGAATGAGTTGCTTCCCCAGGGGCGGATGGCCCAGTCGACGGCGTTTTTGAGGGCACCCGGAATGGATCGGTTGCAGGTCCCGGATGGCCCCCGCCGCCGACCGCTGTGATGGTGCCCAGCAGCACGGCCGGCAGCCAGCCCAGGCCGACAGCGAGTGTCTTCTGCGCGCCGGCGACCGCCCATACACTGAGCGCCGAGGCATCCAGGAGGGTGAAGGCCCAACCGGAGGTGTGGCGGCTCAGGTCGGCCAGGAAGGCCAGCAGGGTGCCGGCGATGGCGACCGTGAGTTAGGTGTAGTCGGTCAGGGCCACGGGGGTGCCGTGCTGCAACAGGGTGTCGCGGAGGATTCCGCCGCCCAGGCCCAAGACGATGCCGATGACCAGGAAGCCGAACAGGTCCAGACGACTGGCCCGGGCCAGCACCCCACCGAGCGTGCCGTTGGCGACCACTCCGCTCAGGTCCAGCGCCCGGGTCAGCTCGGTCAGACTCTCTGGCGACAACGCCCGGGCCACAGACACCGGCGTCTCCCTTCACCCTTCCACCATCGAAACAGCCGGAGATGCCACGTGCCCGCGGGGCATGGCATGCGAGGCAGCTTCCCCGGCCGGCCGGACTGCGACGGTGACGTCCGTTCGCAGATGAGGTGCCATACGGGTGGCGAGAACCACTGAGCAGGTATGGGGTCACCCCGAGCAGGGGAGCGCCAACGGCATCCGACGCCGTCACCGGCTACCTCTCCGGGCGCGATCCCAAGGACCCCGGGGTCCTGGCCCAGGCCGGCCTCGCGGGCTGCTCCACGGCCTACTGGTGGTCGGCGGCCGTCTTCGTCGCCGGCCTGGTTGTCACCGCCCTGCTCTACCGCCGTGGGGTATCCCGGCAGAACGGGAACGCTTCACCTGTCGTGCACATGCAGGAGGGCAGGTAGTGCCGCTCCGAGAGGCCACCTCCGAGGCCGGGCACGTGTCGGCACCCTGTCAGTAGAGTGAGACGCGTGAGGATGGAGGAGCAGTGAGAGCGCCGCGCACTCTGGCCACTCTGGACGAGGTCGACACCGGTGATCACGTCTGCCAGGTGTTGGACCGGAGCGACCACGTCATCGATCGCAGCCGGTCCTTCGTCGCGGACGGGGCCCTGTACGGGGACAAGGTGGTGATCGTCGGGCCGCCTCTCGAAGCGGGGAGTGAGTTCGCGCAGCTCGTGCTCGACCCGGCTCGGCTGGACGGCTCTCTGCTGGCCGCGGTGCGCCGGGAGGCGGCCAACGCCGACCGCGAGGGGTTCCGCTCGCTCCGGGTGCTGCACCACGTCGGGCCCGACTGCCGTCCGGAGCGGACGAAGGAACTGTTGCGCAGTGAACTCGATCTCGAGGAGTTCGCCGCCGACACCGGAGCCCTGGTGGTCTGCGCCTACAGCGGTGCGGACCGGGATCCCTCCCTCCTGGAGCAGATCAGGTGCGTGCACCCCCACAGTCTGGGCAGCCGTCCGACGGCACCGGCGTTCCAGGTGTACCGCACGGGGAAGGAAGGCTGGACGGTGAACGGGATCGTCGACAGCGAGGGCGCGGTGGCCTTCGGCTCCATCCTGTGCGCCCTCCTCGCCCAGAAGGCCACGGTGCGCCTGCTCTGCCACGCACTTGAGTTCTTCGACGCCGCCGGCATGAGCGCCCTGGCTGATGCGGCCAGGCACCTTCCGGACCGCAAGGTCGTTTTGGAGGGGACCAACGACACCGTCCGGCTCACCTGGCAGCTGTCCGGCTTCGCGATCCCCGAGATTCCGGTGGTGATGGCGCCGTGACCTCCTCTACTCCCTCCGACGCTCCGGGCACCGGATACCGGCACGAGCTGTATCCGTACTCCGGCAGGGACGCGTTCGTCGAGGGCGCCCTCAGTTTCATCCAGGACGCCCTCGCGGGTGGTGAGGCCGTCGTCGTGGCTGTCCCGCAGGACAAGGCGTCCCTGCTGCGCGCCGAGATCCGCGACGAGGATGCCGTCCGCTACGTCGACACCGCAGGGGTCGCGCACCATCCCGGTCGGCTCATCGGAGCCTGGCAGGAATGGCTCCAGGAGTACGCCTCGCAAGGGCGGCCTGTGCGCGGGATCGGCGAATCACCCTGGGACAAGGTCCGCAGCCCGGCCGAAGCCGAGGAGCTGCGCTATCACGAATGGCTCCTCAACAAAGCCTTCGCCCGGGGCCCGGCCTGGTGGCTGCTGTGCCCCTACGACATCGCTCACGACAAGGCATCACTGGCGGAAATGGCCCGGTGCCACCCCGAGCTGCGCCAGGACGGCCGCACGATGCCGTGTGCGGACTACGACCCGCAGGCACCGTACCGCTTCACACCGCTCACCGACCCGTGCGACCCGTACGAGGAATTCGCCTACAGCAGCGGTGACCTGCCCGCCCTGCGCGAGAAGATCACCGCGTGCGCCGAACGGCACGGCCTGACCGGCCGACGCCTGAGAGAACTGCACCTGGCCGCCACGGAGGTGGCCACCAACAGCATTCGTCACGGCGGCGGACACGGTGTGCTGCGCACCTGGAGCGAGGAGCGCCGACTCGTGTGCGAGTTCCGCGACGCGGGCTACATCGAGGACCCCCTGATCGGACGGAGAAGGCCGGACGCCACGCAGGTCGGTGGTCGCGGCCTCTGGCTGGTCCATCAGCTCTGCGACCTCGTGGAGATCCGCTCCGCACCGGATGAGGGGACCAGGGTCAGGCTCCACACCGAGCTCCCGGAGTAGACCCACGGCATAAACCGCACCGATCTCACCCGGCCCGGACGGTGGCCTGAAGCCAGGCACCCTCCCGGGCGGGACGGCGGATGGCGTTGCATGCGGCAGACCGCCACCCGCGGCGGGCATCGCACCCGCATATGCATAGGTCTGCCCCAAGACAAATGGGGCAGACGGTGGAACAGAGGCAAGGCCCGCAGCGCACCTGTGACCCGGCCCGACGAGAACGATCTGGAACGGAGTCCCTTCTTCATGCTCACTGTCCGGATGCAGCACGAGGACGCGACGATCGCACAGCTCCCGGAGACGGTCGACTACGACAACGCGCCCCTTGTCGGCGCCCAGTGCGAGGACTTGGTCAACCGCGGCTGCACCACCCTGGTGCTGGACGCATCCCAGGTGCAGTACATGGACTCCTCCGGCATCAGCATGCTCATCACGCTGTCGCGCACCCTCAACCGCCGCGCCGGCACCCTGCGCGTGGCCGCTCTCAGCGCCCACTACGAGCAGGTGTGGCGCATGCTCGGGCTCGAGGAAGTGTTCCCCGTCTTCCCCACAGTGAACGCCGCCCTCCAGCCTCCTGCCGCAGGCAACATCCCCGGGACACCCGAGGAATGGACCACGCCTGACATGCCTGCCGCATGGGCAACCCGGACGGAGAAGACGCCGGGGTAGGGCGTGCCGACCTCATCGGTGCGGCGGCTGCACACGGAGATCCGCCGCAGTACCGACGTGGCCGGGATCTTTTCCGACCGCGTCGCCCTGGTGAGGTTTTCGGCGCCGTCCCGGCCGAGCAGAACGGCGAATGGACCGCGTTCACCGTTGCGTGGCAACCACTTCAGTCGTTCGTACATTTTCCGGAGGTGCCGACGCCGCCGCCGACTTCTGCCTGGCTGAAGATGCCCGTCGACGTTTCCCGTTCCGTGCTGCTGTCGGCGCACGGTCGGAAGTCGAGAACTCCGGCAGCGTGCAGAACCCGCGATCAGCCATAGCTCGCGCAACTATCGACACGTACTGTCCCAATAGGGGCCTTGCCGAGTTCAGGCGCCATCACGGTTCAGACCGCCCGAGCAGGCCGGTGCCATCCAGCCAGCACGTCACCATGCGAGAGGCGAACCACCATGACGATCAGACAGCTCAGCACCTCCTCGAGCACAGACCCTCCCGTGCGGAAAGAGGTCGTACTGGGCGTGGACACGCACGGCGAGGTGCATGTCGCCGCCGTGATCTCCCCGCTGGGGAAGGTAGGTCCTGGGCACCGCGTCCTTTCCGGCCACGGCGGCCGGCTATCGGCAGCTTCTCGTGTGGGCCCGCAAGCGGGGGACGGTGCGCCGTGCCGGTGTGGAGGGCACCGGCACCTTCGGCGCGGGCCTGGCCCGCTACCTGCTGGCGCAGCAGGTCGAGGTATACGAAGTGAACCGCCCCGACCGCTCGGCCCGCCGCCTGCTGGGGAAGTCGGATCCGCCCGACGCTCAGGCCGCCGCGCAGGCCGTGCTCAGCGGTCGCGCCCGGGTCCGGGCCAAGTCCGGCGACGGTCCGGTGCACAGCGCCCGGATGTTCAAGCTCGCCAAGGACTCCGCGGTCAAGGCCCGTACCCAGGCGATCAACCAGCTCAAGGCCGCCCTGGTCATCGCCGATCCCGCCCTTCGGGAACAGCTGTCCAGCCTGGGCAACCGCGAGCTGTTCCGCACCTGCGCACGCCTCGGGCCAGACGACGGCGAGGACGCGGTGGCCCAGGCCACCCACCTGACCCTGCGCATGCTCGCCGAGCGCATTGAGCAGCTCACCGGGCAGATCGACGAGCTGAACCAACGCCTGACCCGGCTCGTCGAACGCCACGCCCCACAGCTGTTCGTGCCGGTGGGGATCGGTCCGGACAGCGCCGTCACTCTCCTGATCACCATGCGGGACAACCCCGAGCGGCTGAACACTGAGGCGTCCTTTGCTGCCCTTTGCGGAGTCAGCCCCATCGAGTACTCCTCCGGTCGGCGGCGCACGCGTCGGCTCAACTACGGCGGCGACCGGCAGGCCAATGCCGCCCTGCACCGCATCGTCTTCACCCGCCTGCGCCACGACCCGCGCACCCAGGAGTACTACGAACGCCGCACACAGGAGGGCAAGACCCGACGCGAGATCATCCGATGCCTCAAGCGCTACGCGGCCCGCGAGGTCTTCAACCTGGTCAGACCGGTTGCCCGCACCCCTGCGTTATAGGGGCGTCTGTGAGTCTCGGGTACGCGGAGGCGGCCGACCGCGGCAGCGGGAGAGGTGAGGTTCGCATGCGTACTGTCGGCAGCCGCCCGCCTACCGCCCTGCGAGGCAGCCCACTGCGGGGCCGGGTCGCTGTGGTCGCGGGGGCGGCGCGCGGCGTGGGCGAGTGCGGCGCCTGGCCGCGGAGGGCATGCGGATCGCCCTGCTCGGTCGTGAGAAGGAGACGCTGTCCCAGGTGGCGGCGTCGCTGGCCACCATGACCGTCTGCATCGAGGCGGACGTGACCGATCAGACCGCGCTCGACCGTGCCGCGCGGCAGGTCGAGGAGCGGCTCGGAGCGGCCGGTGTCGTGGTGGCCGACGCCGGCAGCGCTGTAGGCGGGCCTTTCAGCCGCACCGATGCCGAGCTGTGGCGACGCGTCGTCGACGTCAACCTGGTCGGGGCGGCGAACACCGCCAGGGCCTTCCTTCCTCAATTCGCGTTCGTGGTCGGCCGCATCACCCGGCGCGGACTACGGGAGGGATCGACCGACGAGCTCGGTGCCGATGTCGAAGTCCTCGGGGCGGGTGGCCGTGCCGACTGGACGTCGGTCAGGCCCGAGACCTGAACTGCAACGGGGCTGGGAGGCGTCCAGAGGGTGCCCGACAGACAAGCCACGAGGCCCGGTAGGACCCAGGCAAGTACCTGCCTGGGCCCTCGTGCCGTGCACGGCTTCAGTGCATACCCGAGGAGTGGTTTCCCAGGACGGAAGCGGCCGTAGAGCCCTCAGGCGGGTAGGTGGTCGCCATGGACGAGGATGACGCGGCCGCGGCGCTGCGAGCGGCGCTCGACCAGCTGGCGTTCGCCACCCGGAGCGCGGCGGCGCTGTCGAGCACGCTGGACGCGGTCGAGGGGCTCAGGCGGGTGTGCCGCGTGCTGGTGCCGGGGCTGGCCGACTGGGCCGCGGCCGATCTGATGGACGAGGACGGCGCCGTCGAGCGGGTCTGTGTCTCACACCGTGACCCCAACACCGCCCTGACCGGCCTGACGGGACCGTTGCCGCCGGCGCCGGAGACGCCAGGAGGGCCGCTGTCCCGGGTGCTTCGCGGCGGTGGCCCCCTGCTGTTGTCGGCCGGGCGGCTGCCGACCGCGCAGGAGGCGTCCGATCCGCTGCACACGGCAACCATGCAACCGTTCGCCCGACTCGGGGGAGACTCCGTGATCGTGGCACCCCTGCGGGCACGCCGGCGAGTGCTGGGTGCGCTGACCCTGGTCAGGGGCGAGGGACACCCGCCATGGGGCGAGGCGGACCTGGCGCTGGTCGAGGACCTCACCCACCGCATCGCGCTGGCTCTCGACAACGCCAGGCTCTACGCCGAGACCCAGGCCGTCGCCGAGCGCCTCCAGCGCTCTCTGCTGCCGGACCTGCCCGTCGTACCGGGTCTTCGCGTCACCGCCCGCTACTCCCCGGCGCTCGCCACCGCGCAGATCGGCGGTGACTGGTACGACAGCTTCGTCCTGCCGGAAAGCGGTGACACCACTCTGATCATCGGCGACGTCACCGGCCACGATCTGCATGCCGCCGTGACCATGAGCCAGATCCGGAACATGCTGCGTGGCATCGCCTGCGACCGCCGGGAGCCCCCCGGCATGATCCTGCGCCGCTTGGACCTCGCAGTCGACGCCCTCTACAGCCACCGCACCGCCACCTGCGTGTACGCACTGCTCAAGGGCCAGGAAGGAGGGCCGTACCAGCTGGAGTGGGCGAGTGCCGGACATCCACCACCCCTGCTGGTCACTGCGGACGGCGACACCACCTACCTCTGGGAAGCACACGGCCTGCTGCTGGGCGTCGACCCGCACGCCGAACGGCCCAGTGCCTGCCTGCCCCTGCCCGAGGGCAGCACCCTGCTGTTGTACACGGACGGTCTGATCGAACGGCGCGGCGAATCCATGGATCACGGCATGACCCGGCTCCGGCAGCACGCTGCCGCCCTGGTCGACCAGGACATCGACGAGCTGAGCGACGAGCTGATGAACGCACTCGTGGCAGGGGCCCACGACGACATCGCCCTGCTCGCCCTGCGACTGCCACAGTCGGACGAGGGCGTCTCGCCCTGAGGCCACGTCGAATGCCCGCCGTACGCGATGTAAGTCTGGGGTGGGACGTTTTGGCCAGGTGGGTTCGGGGACACGTCGGGCGGAGGTCGTGTCGCGTGCGGGTTCGGAAGTGAGCTGGCATTCCATTCGTCCGCCCGCCCTGCCGTCCAGCTCAGAACGCGGGCGGCAGAGCTGTGCTGCGTTCAGATGACCGTGCCCTGGGCAGTGCCTTGATCAGAGCGGTGCGGATTTCGTCCGGCAGCTGTTCGCCGTGCACCCAGTCCACGATCAGTTCGGATACCTGCGGCAGTTTCGTGTTGGTGTGCTGTGAGACCTCTCGCAGCACTTGGAATCCCTGCTCGGGATGCAGGCCACCGAGGGTGATGACCACGCCGATCGCTTGGTCTACGACGGTGTGGGAGACGACGGCTTCCTGCAGCTGGCTGATTTCCGTCTGCAACTCGCTGATCTTGTTCAGGAGCGGTGTCCGTACCGGAACCGAGTGCTCCTTGAGTCGCGTGAGGCTGCCGTTTCGAGAGTTCTCCATCATGATCACAGCCCAGACCGCGGGTCTCCCGCCCGGGTCGCCGATGCCGTACGGAATTGCGAGGACGACAATTCGACTGTTACCCCGGGTTGCTGTCTTCGTGCATCCCGTTCCACGGCGCGCAGCGGCCGGTGGCGTGGACCTCACTCAGGGTTCAACTCGGCCAGGGCGGTGGTGCACCTGCCCTTCGGACGATCGGTACCGCTCGGATCGCGGATGCTCCGTTGATGGTCGCGGGTGCCTGATGCACTGCAGGGATCCTGCGGGAGCGGATCACGGCTCACGACCATACGATCGAGCGCCTGTCGCACATCGCGGCAGGGCATCCGGGTGTGGCGGACTCGGGTGGGGGGACCCGGAGGCGGGCCGCGTTCAGCAGCGTATCCATGGAGCTGGCTCGACTCAGGCTCCTCCGGTTCAGCCAACGAGCCGGGGGAGCCGCTGACAGGATCGCAGTGGTGGCGACCGACGATGACGCCCATGGCCTTGCCGATGGCGGGCATCCGTGCGCGGTTGCGGTCGAGCGCTTCGCGTTCCACGGGCTGACGAAGCCGGTCGGGCGAGGGCGGCGACCTACTCCCGGGTGCGGGTACTCGAAGAGGAACCCACCGGGGTGCCGACGTCGCTGTGACCCGCCGGCCCGGGGGCCGCCCACCGCGGTGGGTCCGTGCGGAAAGGACGGCGGCGACGTGGCGGAGGGCCTGAAGTCCGGCGGAGAGCACGAGCGCCGGCTGTCCGCGGGGGAGCCGGCTCTGTGGCAGCAGGTGGTCGAGCAGCTGGGCACGGCCCTCGCTGTGATCGACCCGGCCGGGCGGATCGTCGCTGTCAACCCGGCCGCCGAGCGGCTTCTGCAGCGCGCAGCAGGGTCCGTGTACGGGCGGGATCTGCACGACCTGTGCCATCGCGACCCGGGAGGTGGCCTCGTCCCGCGGGAGCGCTGCCCGCTGCTGCGGGCACTGGCCGAGAGGCGTGCGGCACGCGGGGACGACGACAGGTGCCTGCGTGGTGACGGACGGCTGGTCCCGATCTCCTGGTCGGCCACCCCCCTGGCGGACGACGTCTCCGGCGTCTGCCAGGGCATGGTCGTGCTGATCGTCGAGACCGCGGCGGACCGCCGTGCCGGCAGGGAACGAGCGGAACGCGCCGAGCAGTCGGAACGGGTGGAACAGGCGGAACGAACCGCTCGTACGAGCGCTCTGGAGAGTCTCGCCGAGCGGCTGACACTCGTCGCGGAGATCACCGACGTGCTCGGTCAGACCCTGGAGGTGGACGAGGCCCTCGCCCGGTTGAGCCGCGTCCTCGTCCCCCGCCTCGCCGACTGGGCCGCGGTGGACCTGCGGGTCGGCTCCCGTCAGGTGCACCGAGTGGCCGTGACCGGTCCGGAGGGCCGTGCAGCCGGGCAGGAGGACTGGCGCGGCCATCTGCCCCCGGTCGGGGAGGCGACCCACTCGCCCCTGGTCCAGGTACTGAACGAAGGCGCTCCCGTCCTTCAGAAGCGGGTGGACCTGGACGCACCGCCCGACTCACCGCTGGCCAGCGTGCACGACGCCTTCCTCGGAGCGATCGGCGCGGCATCCGCCATCACGGTGCCGCTCGGCAGTAGACGGCAGGTCACCGGTGCGCTGACGCTGGTGCGCACCGACCCGGCACGGCCCTTCGACACCGGCGATCTCGACGTGGCCGGCGACATCGGCCGCCGGGTCGGTCTGGTCATCGACAACGCGCGCCGGTTCGGCCGGCAGCGTGCGGTCGCCGAAGCCATGCAGCGCAACCTTCTTCCCCCGCTGCCCGCGCACGGCCGGTTCCAGCTGGCCGCCCGGTACCAGCCCGCTCCGCCCGGCTCCCAGGTCGGTGGTGACTGGTACGACGCCTTCGCGCTGAGGGACGGCACGCTCGCCCTCGTCATCGGCGACGTCGTCGGGCACGATCTGACCGCCGCGGCCGGCATGGCGCAGCTGCACGGCATCCTGCGCTCCCTCGCCTGGGACCATGCCGAGCCGACCGGAGCCGTCGTGGACCGCCTCGACGACGCCATGCACGCCATCACCATCGTGCGGATGGCCACCCTCGTCCTCGCCCGGGTGGAAGGTCCGGACACCGGCCCCTGGACGCTGCACTGGACCAGCGCGGGGCACCCGCCGCCCCTGCTGCTGACCCCCGACGGGAACGCGCAGTACCTCGAAGCCGGGCAGGGACTGATCCTTGGAACCGACCCGTGTGCCGGCGATCCTCGCCCGAGCGCCGCTCACGCGCTGCCGCCGCGGTCCACGCTCCTGCTCTACACCGACGGCCTGATCGAAGTCCCCGGCAGCGACTTGACCAGAGGGCTCAGCCGACTGCGTCGCCACGCTCTCGCCCTCGCCCACGAACCTCTGGACATTTTGTGCGACCAGCTGGCGGCCCGGACGCCCCCGGGCAGCACGGACGACGTCGCCCTTCTCGCCCTGCGCCTGCCCGTGCCCTGACCGGGCCGAGGCGGTGATGGGGCGCGGCTGCTCACGTCCCCGGAGCAAGCGCCAGAATGCGGAACGGACCGGGTGACACGGACTGAAGGCCGTCGTCTCCGGCGTACCGCCAGCCCCAGGACCGCATCGTCTCGACGGTCCTGCCGTCCCGGACGTCCACCAGTGCGACGCCGAGCGCGGCGCCGTGGTCGGCGAGCAGTCGCCGCTGCAGGCGCCGGGCGAGGTTCCAGACATGGTCCCGGTACTCCCGGCGCACGCGAGACGGGACGACGATCCCAGAGACGACGAAGAGCCGCCCGGAGGCGGCGCGGCGGAGCAGACCTCCCCGGACGTGCCCGTCGAAGCCCGCCCACCATGGACCCGAGCCGCCCGCGGGGAAGCCATAGGCGTAACCGGTCAGGGCGGTGGTCTCCGCGATCAGCAGCGAGAACCCCGGCCGTCGTGCGTCGGCCGTGAGATGGCCCAGGAAGGGGCCACGTGCCTGGTTCCACGCCCACGGGTCACCACCGGAGGTTTCCGCGTACAGGTCGCCCAGCTCCTGCAGACGGTCCGCGACCTGACCACGCGTCAGCCGATGGATCCGATCTGCGACCTGCGGCGAGGACGTGCGCCCCCTCTGCGGCGTGCCCTGTGCGCGGGTACGCGGCCTGCCCCGTGCGGGCCGGAGAGCGGGGAGGGCCAAGGTCGTCGGGGGGAGCACCTGCGTGGTCATGGCCAACCCTGCCCCCGGGCGCGGACGAAGGCCGCCCCGGCGTCGTCGATCGCCGAGAACGGCACCGGTGCCTGAGGCGGTGCGCGGCGTGCCCTCGGTATGTCCACCGTACTCCCGGCCGGGCCCGCCCCGGCGGCCCGGCGGTCGTCGCGGCACCGGGAACGGCGCCGACCGTCCGCGTGCGGTCGCTGTCCTCCGGCACAGGCCGGCTCGCGTGGTCACCGGGCTCGGCCGGGCGAATGTCAGGCGGCCGGCCGCCCGGCCGGTCATCGGACGCACGGCCACCCGTACCCGGCATACCCTGCAGAGGAGGCTGCCGTGGAAACGCGACGCAGGCCCCCGCACCGTCGCCCGCTTGCGCCGGGCAGTGACCCGAATCGTGGTCCCTAGGTTTCGTACTCGTCTCCCGTCCGGAGCTCCGTATGGAGCAGCTACCCCGCCGGTCGCGAAGGAGGAACCCGGCTCCATCTCCCCTCGACACCGCGCACGCCGTGGGACCCGCACGCTCCGGCTCGCGACCAGCAAACCGACAGAGCACGCGCACGCTCACGCCGACGAGGTACGACCCGGATCCGCGAGGCCACGAGGATCCGCCGGCCTGTCCGTCCCCCGCGGCCGTGACCCCGGAGAACCACAGCCATGACAAGACTCCGCGAACGCAAGAACAACCGGGAGGCGGTCCTGCGATCCCTCTACGGGGCCGTCGAACGCAATCGCCCCGAGGTCAGCGGATCGGTACTCCGCGCCGAGCTGGGCCTGCCCGACGAGGACCTCTCCGCCGCCTGCGCCTATCTGGCCGACGAGGGGCTGATCAGCGTGGACTGGACCTCGCACCGGACCCCTGCGGCCGTCTCGCTGACACATGAGGGCATCTGCCTGATGGAGGAGCTGGAGGAAGAACAAGGGGAATAGGGCAGGGCAGAGAAGACGGAGCCGGACGGCTGACCCGCCCGCTTCTCCTCGGCACAGGTGTAGCCTGACCGTACCGAGAGCTTTTCGCGCAGCGCTTCCGGCGGTGCCGTTCCCGGCGAGGGACGAAACGGGCAGTCGTCCTACGGCTCCCGGGACGGGACCGGACCATGGAACCCAGCAGTACGCCGGCCGGAGGCGTCTCCGGTGCCGACGCGCACACGTACCGCATGCCCCTGCCCCGCCTGACCCTCACCCCGGACGTCAGCCACGGCCCGCTGGACGGTGCCTGGTGGCCGCGCTGCAACGCGCTGGAGCTCGAACTTCCCTCGCTCGTCGACTTGTTGGAGCCGGAGCCGGGGGCCCTGATACGGGTCACCGTGGACCCCGCCGGGTGGCCCGGCGCCCCGCACACGGTCATGGCCCCAGGCCGGGTGATCGCCGTGGAACCGACCGGACCCGGAAGCGACGCGCACGTCATCACCCTGGACTGCGGCACCGTGGGACGCTGGGTGCTCCTGGTCGTCCCGCCCGAGGAGCCCGCCGGAACAGCCGTCCGGCTGCTGGCCGCCGCTGCCGACCCGGAGAACCCACTGACCGCCCCGAGCATGCTGGCGCTCGCCGATGCGGGTCGCCCGGTGGGCGCGGCCGGGGAGGCGGAATGAGGCACGGGGCCCCTTGGGAGCCCGCGGCAGGGACGACCGGCCGGCCTCAACCACCATCCTCGCGTGAGGCGTTGCCCACTGTGAATGACACTTCTGCGCTCTTCGAGGAGTGCCGCATCGTCCGCACGCACGGCGAACTGGACACGCAATCCGCGGCCCCACTGGTCCGCGCCCTGGCCGAGGCCCGAGCGGCCCGGCCCGGACGGCTCTTCCTGATCGTGGACCTGAGCGAGGTGACCTTCTCCGACTCCAGCATCCTGTCTGCGCTGTGCGAGGCGTGGTCCGACTGCCGCGCCCGGCGCGGCTGGGTACGCATCGTGTACGACAACCACATGACCGACCTGGTCTTCCGCCACACCGGCCTGCTCGACCTTTTCCCCGCCTACGCGAGCGCACAGGACGCCTGGGAGGGACGAACGGCCGGCGCCGCACTCCGCCTCCCCGCGAGCGCACTTCCGGCCGCCGGGACGCACCGCCCGGCCGGGGACCACATGCCGCGCCGAACCACCCGACAGGAGACCTCATGAGCGACCAGCTGCGGCGCCCGCCACCGGCCCCGCCCCTCCTTCGCCTGTACCTCGCGCCCGAGAGCACCGTGCCACGCCGTATCGACGGGGCCTGGTGGCCGCGAACCTTCGACCTCCTGGCGGAACTCCCGTCACTGCTCTCCGGCCTGCCCCGCGCCTGGGGCCAGATCGGCAGTGTCCTGGTGAACGGCACAGGGTGGGCCGGGGTCCCGGGCCGCATGCTCGTCTGCAACCAGGTCGTCCGGCTGCGCAGGACCGCCACGGCGCGTACGCCCAGCACCATCGTGCTGATGGCCCCCGCCCATGGGCGCCGGGATCTGCTGGTCGTGTCACCGGAGGCCACCGAGCATGCCGCGGAATCGCTCGTGTCCGCAATGGGACTGACGCCGGAGCAGGGTCACTTCGCGAGCTGAGTGCGTGGGTCCGGCCCGTCCGGCGGCACAGGCAGGCACATCCGGCGAGGATGCGCTCGGTTCGTGGGTGGACGCCGGCCGGCTGCGGGCGAGGCTTCTTCCGGCGCGGCCCTGCGCGCCACGCGGTGCAAGGTCTGGGACGGGTACGGCGGTTTGCGGCTGTTGACCGGTGGCCCTCGGGGTGTGCGCGGACCGTTGCGGCGGCCGCGGCGCGGTCATGTCGAGCAGGAGAAGGGCGTCGTGGTCCGGGGTGCCGGGTTCGGCGATGTAGAGGCCGATGCGCTGGCCAGGTGTGCCTTCCACGTGCAGGGACTGCGAGGTGAGGGTGACCGTGCCGACCTGGGGGTGGTGGAAGGTCTTGTGGGCGGGTCTGCGTCCGGTGACTTCGTAGCGTTCCCAGAGCCCGGCGAAATCGGGGCTCTTGAGGAGGAGTTCGCCGACGAGGTTGGTCAGGTCGGGTGCGGTGCCGGCGACGGCGCGCAGGCGGGCGACGCATGCGGTGATCTGCCGGTCCCAGTCGGTGAAGAGGCCGCGGGCCGCGGGGTGGAGGAACAGGTAGCGGGCGAGGTTGCGCTGTCTGGCGGGCCAGTCGTCCAGGCCCGTGTAGAGGGCGAGGCCGCCGGGGTTCCAGGCCAGCAGGTCCATGCTGCGGCTGATGACGTACGCCGGGTTGGGGCGGAGTGATTCGAGCAGCAGCTTCAGGTGGGGCGCACGGTCCGGCTCGGGGCGGGCGCCGGTTCGGGGGCGTAGCGGGCGGCTCGGGCCACGAGCTCACGCAGGTGCTGGTGCTCCTGGTCGTCCATGTGCAGGGCGCGGGCGAGGGAGTCGAGGACGGCGGGGCTGGGGCGGGTCTCCTTGCCGCGCTCGAGGCGTACGTAGTAGTCGATGCTGATGCCGGCGAGGGTGGCCAGCTCCTCGCGGCGCAGGCCGGGGGTGCGGCGTATGCCGGCGCCGACGGTGAGGCCGACGTGTTCGGGGCTGGTCTGGGTGCGGCGGGCGCGCAGGTAGCGGCCCAGCTCGGCTCCCTCGCTGTTCGCGCTCTCGGATGGCATGTCTCCAGTCTCACCCGCCGAGTGCCTGCCGCACGGGGGTGAGGGGGGTCCTGTCATTACCCCGGAAGAGCCCGCCCTGCCACACCGACGCGATCCGGGCGAGGGTGAATGAGCAAGATGCGCCGGCGCCCCGGCCACCGCAGGTACGACGTGGCGGACCGGGCGACGGGCGCCGGGCGACGCCACGATGCAGAGAGGGCGAAATGCGAAGCTACGTGACCTGGAGGTTTCCCGGATCAGGCTGGGCACGATGGGCATGTCCCATGGTTACACCGGCTCGGGCACCGACGACGCCGAGTCGATCAGGACCGTGCACCGGGCGCTGGAGCTGGACGTCACGCTGATCGACATCGCCGAGATCTACGGCCCCTACACCAACGAGGAACTGCTGGGCCGGGCGCTCAAGGGCCGCCGGGACAAGGTGGTGCTGGCCACCAAGTTCGGCCTGGTCTCCCACGGCGGCGACGGCGCGTGGAACCTGGACTCCGGCCCGGCCGACATCCGCACCGCGGTCGAGGGCTCCCTGAAGCGGCTGGGCAACGACCACATCGACCTGTACTACCAGCACCGGGTGGACCCGAACACGCCGATCGGGGAGACCGCCGGTGCCGTCGGCGAGCTGATCACCGAGGGC
This sequence comes from Streptomyces puniciscabiei, assembly GCF_006715785.1. Taxonomy (NCBI): domain Bacteria; kingdom Bacillati; phylum Actinomycetota; class Actinomycetes; order Kitasatosporales; family Streptomycetaceae; genus Streptomyces; species Streptomyces puniciscabiei. The sequence continues at coordinate 448,038 of NZ_VFNX01000001.1, read as the reverse complement.
AAGGTCCGCGCCTTCGGGCTCTCCGAGGCCGGCCCGGAAACGATCCGCCGCGCGCACGCTGTCCAGCCGGTCACCGCGGTGCAGTCCGAGTACTCATTGTGGACGCGCGGCATCGAGGAGCGCATCCTGCCGGTCCTTCGCGAGCTGCACATCGGGCTGGTGCCGTTCTCCCCGCTGGGACGCGGTTTCCTGACGGGCACCGTGCGTTCCACCGATCAGTTCGGCGAGGACGACTTCCGGCGCGGCAACCCGCGCTTCACCGGCGAGAACTTCCAGCGCAACCTCGCGCTCGCCGACGAGGTGCAGGCCCTGGCCGCCGAGGTCGGTGCCACGCCCGCGCAGGTGGCGCTGGCCTGGCTGCTCGCCCAGGGCGACGACATCGCCCCGATCCCCGGCACCAAGCGCGTCAGCCGGGTCGAGGAGAACACCGCCGCCGACACGGTCACGCTGACCGCCGAGCAGCTCCACCGGCTGAGCAGTCTGCCGCCCGCCGCCGGCGACACCCACAACGCGGCCCAGGCGCAGATGCTCGAACGCTGACCCTGCCCCGCCATGTCGCCCTTCTCGTGGCACCCTCCCGCCCTCGTTCGGAGTAACACCTTTCATGCGTGCAGCAGTGATGTACGGAGCCGGCGACGTCCGCGTCGAGAACCGGCCCGACCCGAAGATCGTCCAGCCGACCGACGCCGTGGTGCGCACGCTGGCCGCGTGCGTGTGCGGCAGCGACCTGTGGCCCTACCGGTCGATGCCCGCCACCGACGCCGGCCGCCCCATGGGGCACGAGTTCCTCGGCGTCGTCGAGGAGACCGGCGCGGACGTGACCGGGCTCAAGCCGGGCGACCTGGTCGTCGCGCCCTTCACGTACAGCGACAACACGTGCGACTACTGCGCCAAGGGCCTGCCCATCTCGTGCCGCAACGGCGGCCGGTACGGCTTCGACGGCGTCGATGGCGGGCAGGGCGGAGCCGTCCGCGTCCCGTACGCGGACGGCACCCTGGTCAAGCTGCCGGTGTCCGCCGACTCCGCGCTGCTGCCGTCGCTGCTGGCGCTGTCGGACGTGATGACCACCGGCCACCACGGCGCCGTCACCGCCGGCGTCGCACGCGGCGACGCGGTGCTCGTGGTCGGCGACGGCGCGGTCGGTCTATGCGCGGTGATCGCCACGAAGCGGCTGGGCGCCGAGCGGATCGTGCTCGCCGGCCGTCACGAGGCGCGCACCAACCTGGGACGTGAGTTCGGTGCCACCGACGTGGTCGCCGAGCGCGGCGAGGAGGGCATCGCCCGCATCCGCGAGGTGACCGGTGGCGTGGAGAAGGTGATCGAGGCCGTCGGCACCCGCCAGGCCCTCGACACCGCTCTGGGCGCGGTCCTGGACGGCGGCACCATCAGTCGCCTGGGCGTCCCGCAGTACGAGCAGGGGCCGATCGGTCCGGCCGAGTTCATGCGCAACGTCACCCTGACCGGCGGCGCGAGCCCCGCCCGCGCCTACATCGAGCAGCTGCTGCCCGACGTCCTGGACGGCACCATGGCCCCCGGCCGCGTCTTCGACCAGACCTTCACCCTCGACCAGGCGCCGGACGCCTACCGGGCCATGGCCGACCGCCAGGTCCTCAAGGCCCTCATCCGCCCCTGACCCCTGCTCACGCCCGCACAGCGAAGGACATCCCCCTCATGCAGTACGTGACCTTGAACAACGGTGTCGAGATGCCGCTCCTCGGATGCGCAGGTCCCTGCGCGACATCTGCAGCGCGGCGCCCGGCGTCAGCCGTACCCGGTCGGTGTTCTGCGCGTTCTGGGCGGGTTGCGAGGCGTTCATGGTGCCACCGCAAAGGTGACGGCGGCCGCCAGCGCGAGCCACATCACGAGCGCTGTCGCCGAGCCGCGCAGTGCCCCGAGCCTGCCCAAGGCGGGCACATCGGCGAGGGTGTAGGCGGTAAACGCGACCGCTCCGCCGATCATGCCGCGGGCTGCCAGTGACGCGTCATGGCTGCCTTTGAACACGACGGTCAGGATCAGACTGGCCAGGGCCACTGAGGGCGCCGCGGCGAAGATGCCGGCCAGCCGTTTGGGCTGGACGGCCTCGGCCACCAGGGCGAACGCCACGACGAACAGGCCACCGGCGCAGGCTTTCAGGACGATCTCCGGCAAGGAATTCGTCCGACCAACGTGGGCCTGACCCGTCGTGCAGGCAATGGGCCACGCCGTTCGGCTGCCTGACACTGAGCGGCCGGATCGTCCCGGCCACCCAGTAGCCGGTGCACCAGCGTCGTCTACTGGGATGCCCTCACGCGCCTACCAGTAGTGACGTCGACCGCCGACGGCGTGTCCCACGGAGCCGAGAAGGAACAGGATGAGCCCGATGACGAGCAGGATGATCCCGATCGTCCACAGGATGCCGATATGCAGGAGGAATCCGACGATGAGCAGGATGATGCCGAGGGCGATCATGGTGGCCTCCTTCGTTTGGTGAGGCGCTGAGCAGGCGGCCGAAGAATGACCGGTGGTGGCGCAGGGCTGTGCGGGCTTCAATGTCCAATTAGGGCAATATGGCCCAAAAGGGTGATACCCGGTCGTCCAAGACTCATAACTGGCCTGGGCGGAAGCCCAATTTCTACCTCGATCCGGTGGACCTTGGTATCGCGATCGAGGCTGCAGGCGCCATGGAAGCGTAGGAGGCGTAGAAGGCATCCACACACAGACTTGTGAAGGTCGTGGGCGGCGCGGGAGGTGGTGCACACAGCCACGCCAGACGGGACGTGGTCGGAAAGAGTGACGGCCACGGACATCCTCCGCAGGAACAACGTCTCCGTCACCGGCAATGCGCAGGGGCGAACGGTGGTACTGGCTCACGGCTTCGGCTGCGACCAGACCATGTGGCGGTTGACGGTCCCTGCCCCGACCGGCGACTACCGGGTCGTGCTGTTCGACTACGTGGGTTCCGGCCGCGCCGATCCCCTCCGCGCTCTCGGAGGACCGGTACGCCTCCCTGGCCGGATACGCGCAGGACGCGGTGGACGTGTGCGAAGCGCTCGACCTGCGCGATGCGGTGTTCGTGGGACACTCCGTCAGCGCGATGATCGGCATGCTGGCCGTCGGCATGGCTCCTGAGCGGATCGCCGCACTGGCGATGGTGGCACCGTCCCCGCGCTACATCGACGACGACGGCTACCGGGGTGGTTTCAGTGCCGACGACATCGAGGAGCTGCTGACATCGTTGGAGGCGAACTTCCTGGGCTGGTCGGCTGCGATGGCTCTGGTGATCATGGGGAATCCGGAGCAGCCCGAGCTGGGTGAGGAACTGAAGAACAGCTTCTGCGCCACCGATCCGGACATGGCGCGGATCTTCGCCCGGACCAATTTCCTGTCGGACTCCCGGCGCGATCTGAAGAGCGTGCGGGTGCCTACGCTGGTGCTGGAATGCACCCAGGATGTCATCGCTCCCCGGGAGGTCGGCGCCTTCGTCCACCAGGAGACCCCGGCTCGACGCTGGTCACCCTGGAGGCGACCAGGCATTGCCCGCATCTGTCCGCTCCCGAGGCGACCAATGATGCGCTCACGGGTTTCCTGGCAGATCTGCGCTGATGTACCGCCCCGGCCGGCAGCTGGAGCGGCAGGGCACCGACCTCGCTACTGGAGGACGTCCCCGACCAGCTGTAAGCGCGCCCAGCGCGGATAGGTCCGGTCTATTGGAGTCGGAACCGCCTCAAGCGAACCGGTCACGACACGGTGGGCGAGCGTTTCGAGTGTGGGATTGATCGGAAGGCATGTCACCGATGACGGCTCGATGGGCCGTACTTCGCCTGCTCTCCGAAGGCGAAGCCAGGTCGGCTGCGGGCATCGCGTGCTGCGTGCCCGCAGCGGTCCTGGCGCTGGCCGGCGAGCCTCCTGCCCTTCTTTCACCTCCGCATCTCCAGGTGCTGGCCGTGGGTGCTACGAGAGCGGCACCGTGCGATCACCGCCGCATCGTCGTCGAGGCAGCCGCTCGCGTGGGCGAGGAGATCACAGCGAAGGAAGTGCACCAGCTTCTCGGGGCTGTAGCCGGTCCACTGCGCAGCCCGCTCGACGAAGGGATGGAAGCCACCGTCGGTGCCCCGTGCCTCGATGATGCCATCGGTGTAGAGCAGCAGGGTGTCACCGGGTTGGAAGGAGAACATTTCAACCGTGTAGGTCACAGGCCCAAGCGAGCCGGTTCCCAAGGGGGAGCGGGGTTCACCGGAACCAGGGTGACGCCGTCCGCGCTGATCAACAGCGGTGGGGGGTGTCCGCAGCTGATGATGCGCGCGATGCCGCCCTCCTCAGGGATCTCGACCAGCAACGCGGTGGCGAACCGCTCCTCGTTCTCCTCCACCGGAGCCAGGCTCGCCAGGTTCCGGGTGACGCTGCGTTCCAGTGCGGCGGCCAGTTGCGGCAATCCGGCGTGCTCATGAGCGGCCTCCCGGAAAGCCCCGATGAGCAGGGCGGCCTCGCCGATGGCTGGGAGTCCCTTGCCGCGCACGTCACTTATCATGATCCTGACACCGTCCTCGGTGGAGGTGGCGGCATACAGGTCACCGCCGATCTGGGCCTCGTCCTCAGCCGCCAGATACAGCACGGCGACCTGCACGCTGCCGAGCTGGTCGGGCAGCGGCCACAGCAACACGTGCTGCGTGGCCTCCGCGACCGTCCGCACCCGCGCCAGCTGACGGCGGTGACGCTCACGCACCACGCAGAAGAGGACCGCCAAGGCCGACATCACCGCAAGAGCGAGGATCTGCACTAGTACGTTGCGGGTCATGAGCACGCTGAAGTGCCAGCCGATGTATGCCTGCGCCACCACGGTCAGAAAACCGACCAGGGCGGTCAGCCACGGACCCGCGAAGGCGATGGTGATCGCTGGAGCGACCACCAGCAGCGGGCTGAGGTGAACGTCTTCCGGTACGAGCTGGTCCACCGCCTTGATCACGACGATGAGCACGATCGGGACCGCCAGCAGCGCCTGCTTCGACTGTCAGGGCCTGCGCACCCCGGCCTCGCGCCGCCGGACGTTCATGTAGTCCAGACTGCACCGTCGTGAGAGCCATGACGAGCGGAGACGCCCGACTGCAAGCGGCACCGGACCTGCTTGGCAAGGGGGCGTGAACGCTTCGGCCCGTGTATCGGGGGCCGACTCGGCCGCGGTGCTCCCTTCGGCGACCGGTCTCGGGGAGGTGGCCTACTCGTAGGTCAAGGCGCGGGCCGTCTGCCGCTCCTCGACCGGGATCGGGGTGACTTCGTCGTGCATCCGCGTGGTGTACAGCAGCCCGTCGAGGTGGTCGAGCTCATGGTGAATGAGGCGAGCGAGGCCGCGCTCGTACACCGTGGTCGTGGTCTCGCCGGACAGGGTGGTGGCCTCCACCGTGGTTCTCAGCGGACGAGGGACGACGTCGCGCACGTCGAAGAAACTGAGGCAGCCCCCATACTGCTCATCGGGCTACCCCGGTGCCCCCGAGCGGTCCAACGCTCACCCCTGATGCTGTGCTGGAACACGACTTCTCCTCGTCTATGGCCGGCCCGGTCTTCGTCCGTCCGTCGGACATCAACCCAGACAAACCTGACCCGGTAGACCCGCGCTCGGCAAACTTCCGAACGGGTGGCCTGCCGGGTGCGGAGCGGCGCGCACCGTGGAACATGGTGCGGGGTGCACAGGCGATTCCGACCAGCCCCGCGATCCTCAATGCTCGCTCTACGTATCCACGCTCGTCCATTCCAGTGATGCACGGTGAAAGCGAGCTAGCGGTGGGCGGTGGGGAATTGCCGGCCCCAGCTGCGGTTTCGTCGGAAGTGATGGATTTTTCAACGTCTTTGGTGCTCGCTTGGACATGCCGGTCCGCCGTGCTCGGGCCAGCCTGGATGCGCGAGCCGTCCCGAATGGCCGACTCGCTCCCAGGGAAAACTCCGATCAGTCCAGGAGACCCACATGAGCGTCACCCGAAGCCATCACACCCGTGCGCTCGCCGCCGGTGCCCTGTCCGCCGCCCTGCTGTCGACCGGTACGGCGGGAGCCGTCGCAGCGACCGGGACACCGGCCCCCAAGCCCACCATGACCCGCACCGGCATGCCGAGCATGAAGCCGTCGCGGACGCCGACCGCGATGGGCTCGATCAGCGTCTCGGCCAACCGCAAGGCCGTCAAGGTGGGCAACACCGTCGTGTTCACCGGCCGTGTCAAAGGCATCAAGGCCGGTTCCACGCTGGTGCTCCAGCACAGGCACAACGGCAAGTGGACCACGCTGAAGACCACAGCCGTCGTCAACAAGAACGGCACCTACACGATCAAGCGGACGTTCACCAAAAAGGGCACCGAGCAAGTGCGGGTGGCGACCAAGTCCGGCACGTTCCACTCGTCGCCGCTCACCGTTCAGGTCAGTTGACGGCGAGCTGGGGCGCGTCTGCAGCCGATCGTGGCGCAGCCGGACTTGAATGGGGCCGGGATCGACCTGTCCGGCCCCACTGCCGCGTCCGCGCGCCGAAGATGGGCACACGCTTTGCGAATTGCGCTCCTATTTTCTTGCATGTCTTCCAGGGCTGAAAGCGTCAACCATTCGGCCTCGCCGTCAGCCCTTCCGGTGAGGGTGCTCGAGGCGGCGGGAACAGAAGGTCTTCCAGAGCGGACGTCCCGAACAGAATGAGGATGAGCACCACCGGGACGAGCAGAGCTATCACGGTCACGACGCCTCCCTGCTGCAGCGATCACAGCTGCTGCTCGGCGGCAACCTGGTCACCCTCACCATGCGGCCGAACGGGGTACGCCGCACATCGGCGCGGGAGCCGTGTAGGCCGATCGGGTGAGGGCCTGGCGTGCAGAGGTGCTATGGGGCAGTGGCCATGATCCTCGGGGTGGGGGAACGCCGGGAGGGCCGCTGAACCATGACCCGCTGCTGCGGCGACGCGTGGCCTTGTCGGCACCGGGTTGCAATCCCGGCCGGCGCCTCTGCTGCAGCGGACTCTCGCCTACGCACTGTTCGCGGGCGAGAGCCGTCGGCCGACTGTGCCCCGATTCACCGCCCGGTGCTCGGGGCCCGCTCATCAACTGCCGCCAGTGGCGGGGCACGAGTGGAGACGCACTGGTCATCGCCTGCCCCGAGCCGGAACGACAGGCCGATGCGGTGCAAGCTGGTGTCCCGGTCCGCAGATCCTGTAGCAGGAGCGGCAGATGCGGTCTCGAAGCTGCGACGCTCAGGGGTGCCGGGCACCATCGGCAGCACCGGAGTGGTGGGCTCAAGCGCCTGGATCTGCGACTTCTCGTCCATCGCGACGACCACCGCGTTCGTCCGCGGGGCGGGATACAGCCCGACCACGTCCCGGATTTTGTCGATCAGCAGCAGGTCCGGAGAGATCTTGAAGTCCCCCGAGCGCCATGGCTGCAGCCCGAACGCCCGCCACATCCGCAGCACGCTCGTGGGCGAGATCCCCACCTGCTTGGCCAGCTCCCGTCTCGACCAGTGCGTGGCACGCTCGGGCACCTCTTCGAGAGTGCGCACCACCTCCTCCTCCACCTGACGAAGCTCCGGCCACCAGACCTGCCGAGGCCGATGATTCCCGGCCTGTGCGGGAGTCTGTCTTTCGACAGCAATCTTCTGGAAGGCGGCCTCATGACGACCCTGCACGACTTGCTCGACGCCCACGTCGGTGTCGGTACGCTGCCGGGAGCGGTTGGCCTCGTGGCCCGCGGTGACCAGGTCGAGGTGGCGGCCGTCGGCGCGCAGGACGCCGGCGACGGCGCACCGATGGCGAGGGACTCCATCTTCCGAGTCGCCTCGATCACCAAGTCCGTCACCGCCGCCGCACTGCTGATCCTCGTGGAGGAGGGCACGCTCGCACTGGACGACCTGATCGGGACGTGGCTGCCGGAGCTGGGGAAGCCGGTGGTCGTACGCACGCCGGCGAGCCCGGTGGACGACGTGGTGCCGGCCGACCGGCCCATCACCGTATTCGACGTGCTGGCCTCCCAGGCCGGGTACGGATTCCCCTCCGACTTCACACTGCCGGCGGTGCAGGAGTTGTTCACGGTGCAAAAGGACGGCCGGGTGCCGAGCAACTTCCCGCCGGCCGACGAGTGGATGGCGGCGCTCGGCCGCATCCCCCTGCTGTACCAACCGGGCGCTGCCTGGCTGTACGACACCTGCTCCGTCCTGCAGGGGGTACTGATTTCGCGGGTCACCGGACAGCCGCTGCCGGAGTTCCTGACGGAGCGGGTCTTCGGGCCGCTGGGCATGGTGGACACCGGCTTCGAGGTGCCGGCCGCCAAGCGGAACCGGTTCACCAGCTTCTACAGGCCAGGCGACGACGGCAGCCTGGAGCTCGCCGACGGCCCGGACGGCGAGTGGAGCAGCCTGCCCGCGCTGCCTCTCGGCAATGGCGGGCTGGTCTCGACCGCCGACGACTGGCTGGCCTTCTGCCGGATGCTGCTGGCCGGCGGGGTGGCGGCCGACGGCCGGCGGGTGCTGTCGGCCGACTCCGTGCGCATGATGACCACCGACCATACGAATCCGGTGCAGCGCGACATCGGCCGACTGTTCCTGGAGGGCCAGGGCTGGGGCTTCGGCGGCTCGGTTGACATCGACCGGACCAACCCGTGGAATGCGCCCGGCCGTTACGGCTGGGTCGGTGGCACGGGCACAGCGGCGCACGTCATCCCGGCCACGGGTGTGGTTACCATCCTGCTGACGCAGGTGGCAGCGATGGGTCCCGTGCCCGCACCGGTGATCAGGAAGTTCTGGCGGTACGCGGCGGACGCCTGACACACGCGTCTCACGCCCGTAACCTCACGGTGGGCCAGCTGACCGGGTGGCGAGATCGGACCACGACGCACGGCTGTTTAAGCACGCAAGGAGATCTTGCTGAGGTGTCCCGGTCGAGCGTGACTGTTGTGACGATCTGATCGCTCGGCGGGTATGACGACTCGGCCGTGGTCGTGGACAATGACATGTGGGCGCTGATCGAACCACGCGGCCGCCCTGGCCGACGCGGTCGCCGAGGCCGACGCCAGTGGATGATCGGCTCTGTCTGCAGGACGTCCTGTACGTCCTGCACCAGGACATCGCCTGGCAACTCCTGCCGCTGGAGGTGGGATTCGGATCCGGGCAGACCTGCTGGCGGCGCCTGGACCGCTGGCAGCGGGCCGGAGCCTTCGTGGTATTTGCCGCAGCCCGCTTGTCGGCACGCGCCTGCATCGGCGAATCACCCGTGCGAGGGACGACTCACCTGCAGACGCATTGGATCGTGCGCCATTTCCCGCAGGCGAACCCTGCCGACCGCGGCTGCGAGAGCGTCCCGGCCGTCTTGCGGCGGCTGGACTCGGAGTTGACCGAGCGCGGTCCCTGGCGATCAGGGACTTTTGACTTCCGCCTGCCTGAGGATGAGCACTGATTCAGGCACCGGCTTCACCTCCAGCCAACCGAGAGTCTGCTGCTCTACACCGAGGGCCTCACCGAAGCCCCGACCACCATGGGGAGCAGTTCGGTGAAGACCGCCTCACGCACGTGCTGGCCACTCAGAGCCACACCATCGCAGCGATCACACTGTCACCCAAGTCGTGCGCGTACCGGTACCACGGGCACGGACGACGACCAAGCCGCTCTCGTCCTGACAGCCACACCTCAGTCGCCCAGTAGGCCGCCAGAGGCGTAATGGCGTCACAGCGGGTAGGCGAATACCGCCAAGTCCTATTGCACGTGAAGAAATGCCAAGGAAACCGACAAGGGATCCTCCATGACTACCACGCTCAGTAAGCAGACACCGGAAGAGCAGCGGCCGAGGGCGCCCTGGCGCTACGGCGCAGCTTGGGGCACCAGGGGTGCGCACATCACCGAGGCGCGCCACGCCGTGCGTTCACTGCTGGCACGGGCAGGACACCATCCGCGCGAGCGTTCCAGCCAGGACGCCCAGCTTGTCGTCAGTGAACTGGTCACCAACGCCGTCCGTCACGCACCCGGCCCGGGTGAACTCCTGCTCGAAGTCTCGCCGGACGCCGCCCAGTTGCGGATCAGCGTCCGTGACAGCTCCCCGCTCCCGCCCCGTCTCCAGGTGCCCGACGCCGGCCGCATCGGCGGACACGGCCTGCACCTGGTCACCCGGCTCTGCGACCAGGTACGCACCATCGCCCTGGGCACGGGCAAACGAGTCGTCGCACACCTGCCCTTGCAGCAACCTACCGGCTGACCCTCGCGAGAGTTGCGCACCGAGAGCGGCTGACATCTCCCGCCGGGCCGGCGTCAGGCCGAGGGGCGGGGATCAAGGAGGAGGCGGGCGGTGACCCGTTTCCCGGCCTCCTCGGGCAGGACGGTGAGGTCGGCCGCAACGGCCTTCACGAGCTCCAGACCGTGCTGGCCCACCCTGTAAGGGTCCGCCTGCCGAGCCGTCGGAATCTCGGGATGGCTGTCCCACACTTCCACCTCCACCGCCTCGTCCGCCAGCCGCAGGCGCAACCGGATGGGGCCGGGTGCGTGTTTGCAGGCGTTGGTGACCAACTCGCTGACCACCAGCTGAGCCAAGCTCACGATGCGCCCCGTCACCCTCGTTGGACGGTTGTCGGCTGCGTCCCCGGTGAAGAAGGTGGCGGTTCGGTGACGGGCTTCGGCGATGCAGGAGCCGTCTCCTGACAGCGCGATGGTTTCCTCGACCGCCGTGGAGTTCGGTCCGTGGCAACACTCACGTTCTGGGTCCGCGCCCATCTGTCCTGTCACTCCCGCCCTGCTCGCGTACGCCGTCCTCCCGCCGGGCGGGTACCGCGCACGCGCAACCTGTACCTGTGGGTGGCAGGGCCAACCGGGTGCAGTACCAGTACCATGCGCGAGCAGATCCACATCGAGGAAGTGCTGGGTACGGCGTCACCGACGCTTGCTGAGGTGCTGAGGGACTGTGGCGGACAACCGTTCTGCAGGAAATGCGCGTCTGTCGATCAACATGAGTCATACCAGTGGCGTCCGGGTGGTTACGGCGTGCGGCGAGATCGATCTTGACAGCGCTCCGCAGTTGCTGGATGCCCTGACCGCCGATGACGCTGCCGCTCAGGTGACGGTGGTGGATCTCAGCGGCGTCACCTTCATGGATTCCAGCGGCATCAATGCTCTCATCGCCGCGCATCACGCCGCGCAGCGCCATGGCGGCCGGCTGCGACTCGCTGCGCCGAGCCCCGCCGTCTCCGAGACCCTCGGGATCGTCGGCCTCACCGAGGTCATCCCCTGCCACCCGACTCTGCGCGACGCGCTTGCCGTCTGACCCCGTCAGCCGGATGAGCTGAGCATGGCTGATGCCCGCCGCAGCCATGGCGGGCATCATGAGGGGTACCGCGGATGCACTCAGCCGGTCGTGAGCATGCCTTCGCGCAGCCGGGCCAGGCACCGGGACAGCAGTCGCGAGACATGCATCTGTGAGACACCCAGACGTTCGCCGATCTGGGCCTGGGTGAGCTCCTCCACGAACCGCATGTGAATGAGCTGCCGGTCTCGCTCGTCGAGCTCGGCGATCATGGGTGCGAGGGCATGGAAGTCCTCCACCAGCTCCAGAGCCGTGTCCTCGGTCCCGATGAAGTCCTGCAGCGCAGCCTCGCCGTCCTCGCTCCCGTTGAGCGTGGCATCCAGGGAGGAGGAGTTGTAACCGTTGGAGGCCAACCGGGCCTCACGCACCTCGTCCTCGGACAGGCTCATCAGCTCCGACAGCTCCTTGACCGTCGGATCACGGTCGAGACGGCTGCGCAGCTCCTCCGTCGCCTTGGCGAGCTGGACGCGGGCTTCCTGGAGCCGACGCGGCACATGCACGGCCCAGGTCGTGTCGCGGAAGAAGCGCTTGATCTCACCGACGATGTAGGGGATGGCGAAGGAGGTGAACTCCGCCTCCCTCGACAGCTCGAACCGGTCGATCGCCTTGATCAGACCGATCATGCCGACCTGGACGATGTCCTCCATCTCCTCCGGCCCCCGGCTGCGGAACCGGCCCGCCGCGTAGCGGACCAGGGACATGTTCATCTCGATCAGCGTGTTACGGGCATAGCTGTACTCCGCCGTGCCCTCCTCCAGCACCGCCAACTGCTGGAAGAACAGCTTGGACAGCTCACGAGCGTCCTTGGGCGCCACTTGGGAAGCATCGACGACCTCCGGCAACTCCGCCGTCCGCGTCTGCGTAGCCAGCGTGCTGGGCGCCATGCTGATACCCTCCCACGATCGATCTCACCGCTGCTGCCTGCCGAAACGGCCCGACGACGCGCGCCTACCCCGCCATCCTGCACCCATGCCTGCTCCCTCAGCCGAGTCCGGGGCGCTGGCTGAGTCGTTGGACGCGCCAAGTCAGGGTGCGCGCCGACAATCGTCCAGCGTCCGCTGCTGAGCGGCCCAGCTCGGCAGCGTGGCTGGTTGATGGCCGGCCGCTTCCGCGTCGGCAAGGGTGGCGGCCCGGGCCGCCCAGGCAGGGCCGCCGAGGATCTGCCGGGCGTACGTGGGTACGGCTGCACACACCAAGGCGCTGAATCCGTTGGACCGTGGGTGGCGGGGCTTGCCGTGAGAGGGAGGGCCAGCGGTACTACGGCTGCATGGTCGCAGGCGGACTATAGGTGGACGATGGCTCGCCGGCCGGCGATGACCTGCTGATCGTGCTGGCGGAACTGGTGCCACCGCCGGGCCGCGATGACCGCGACGATGGTCGCGTCCTGAAGCATCGCCACCACGGCACCGTCGCGCGGTGCGGACTCGGTGCGCATGGCCCGGATGGCGCCACGTAGGGCGCGGGCGTGCGAGTGTTCGGCCCGTATGCGTGAGCGGGTAGCACGTTCTCATGCGCCAGCGGCTTGGCGGAGGTGCGGGCGGATCTCATCGTGCGCATGCACCTGGCCCTGGGCTGAGCGGTGCGCGCGGCCTCCGCGCCGAGCACGTCGTCGGGGTCGCCACGAATCCCACGATCTTCGCATCGGCGTTGTCCGAGGGAGACCGTTACGCCGATCAGCTGAGCCACCTCGGTACGCGGGGTGAACGCCGGTTGCGTCTCCAAGGCGCCGATGCTGCCTATCGCTCTCGGGCCGCCGCGGCACACGGGAAACGGGACAGCCAGCGAGGGAGTACTGCTGTAGGAGCGCCAGGCTCGATCGCTGGTACAGACGCCCCGTCGTGGCGCGTCCGCGCGTTCAGCTCAGGTTCGCGGACGGGTTACGAGCGCTGTCGCAGGCCGTGTGGTTCCCTTCGGCCGGCGCACCAGCCCCGCCGGCGGTGCTCACACGGTCGCGGAGCCCTGCGGCCCTGCGCTGGTGGGCTCATCGGCGATCATGGTGGTGACTGCTTCGCTCGTGGTGGCATGAACCGGCAGGATCGTGTCGACACCGGTGAGGACGAGCATCCGCATCAGGCGGTCGGGGACGTTGGCGAGCCCGAGCGCACCGCCCACCGCCTGGGCGGCGTGCCAGAGACCGATGAGCGCGCTCAGACCGGCGGAGTCGCAAAAACCGACCTGTGACAGGTCCAGAACCAGGTGCGGGCGCCCTCGCTCGATGATCATCGAGGCGTCGCGGCGCAGGGTTTCCGCGGTGCGCATGTCCACGTCCCCGGCGACCGTGGCGATCGCGAGGCCGGGGCGGGGGTGCTGGACGGTCAGGTACAGCGTGTCGGTCACGTCGGTCATCACTCCTGGCCGAAGTGTTCGGGCGCGGCGGCGGTGTGGGCGGTGGCTGCGACACTGCCGTCGGGCATGGTGTGAGGGTGGGGGACGGACAGGGCCAGCAGGGCCACGTCGTCGCCGGCTCCGTCGGGCAGCGAGGCCAGCAGGGTGATGCTGTCCTCGACCAGGGTGGTGGCGGTGACGGGCCCGGTGCGCTGGTGGAGGAAGCCGGTCAGGCCGTCGTCACCGAGCATGGCGCCCTCGGTGGTGCGGGCTTCGATCAGCCCGTCGGTGTAGAGGAACAGGCTTTCCCCGGCCGTCAGGGGGAACGTGGTCTGGGCGAAGGGCGCCTGGGGAAAGGCGCCGACGAGCATCCCGCCCTGGGGGCGTACGGCCCGCACCCAGACGGCGCCGCTGTCGTCGGGGCGCACGTGGTAGGCCGGCGGGTGGCCGCCGGTGGCGACGGTGACGGTGAAGCCGCCGTCCTCCCGGGGCTCCAGGAGGCCGAAGACGACGGTGCAGAAGCGGCGGCCGGCGGTGACGTCGGTGAGCAGCATGGTGTTGAGCGCGCTCAGCACGGTGACGGGGTCGGCGTCGATCTGGGCCGTGGCGCGCAGGGTGTGGCGGGCCAGGGCGGTGACGGTCGCCGCCTCGGGGCCTTTGCCGCACACGTCACCGAGGACGAACGCCCACCGGCCGCCGTCGAGTGGGAAGACGTCGTAAAAGTCGCCGCCCACGTCGTGGGCGGAGGCGGTGCGGTAGTGGCAGGCCAGTTCCAGGCCCGGCACCACGGGAAGGGCCGGGGGCAGCAGGGTGCGCTGAAGGGTGGAGGCGAACGCGGCGATGGCGGCCTTGTCCTGCTCCGCCTTCTCCCGCGCCGCCCGTTCCGCCTCGGCCCGCGCCCGTTCCGCCTCGGCGTGCCGCCTCTCCGCCTCCCGGCGGGCCTGCTCGTCGCGCAGGGCGCGCAGCGCCGACAGTCGCAGCTCCATCTCGTCCAGCACGATCGCGGCGAGATCGGCAAGAGTGGCAGTGTCCTCCTCGGTGATCGAGCGCGGCCGGGTGTCGAGGACGTTGACCGTGCCCAGCCGGTGCCCCTCTGGGGTGATGATCGGTGCGGCGGCGTAGAAGCGCACCCCCATCTCCCCGGCGACCAGCGGATTGTCCGCCGCGACGGGGTCCTGGAGGGTGTCGGGGATGACCATCGTGTCATCGCGCAGGATCGCCGAGCCGCACAATCCCGGATCACGGCCGATCTGCGCGACGCCCTCCAGGCCGTGGGCCGCCTTGAACCAGATGCGGTCGGTGTCCACGATCGTGACCGTTGCCACCGGCACGTCGAAGAGGCGGGCGGCCATCGCCGCCACCCGGTCGAACGCCCCGTCGGGCGGGGTGTCGAGGATGTCGTAGCGGCGCACCGCCGCAATCCGAGCCGCCTCCACATCCGGGTCAGGGACCAGCTCGGGGCGGCGCCCGGGAGCCGGGTCGGTGGCCGATGCCTGCTGCATGATCGGCTTGCCTCTCCGTCGATGGGCTGCCGCCGTGAACGGCACGAACCGACGCAGCCTAAATCGCCCACACGCTCGAACGCCAATGCCGTCGTCAGCCGGGCACCCGGCCGCGGCCTTCCGTGCGATGTGCCGGTTGGTATCGGCAGGCGGGTCCTGCCCGTGGAATCTGACTCCTGTGATTGTCGACCGCGGTCTGCTGATCACATTGTGTCGACCACTGACCGGTGACGGTGCGTTGCTGGCCTCGGGCTGACCGAGCGTGTCTCGGTACGGGAGCTTGCCGGAACGGCGTCACCACGACCCTGACCGTCCGCACGGCCAGGTGCCGACGAGCGATAAGCCGTCGGCTTGTAAAGAAACGCGCACGACCAGGACACCCTCCGGTTCGCGTTCTCGCCGACGTCGGGCCGGCGGGGGAGGGGAAGGAGGAACGCACCGGGTCGGCCAACGCACAGCTCTTCCTCCGCACCGGCGCAGGGCTCGTCGACGACAGCACCATGAGGCCGACGGGGGGGCGCTCCACGCGATCCTGTGTCTCCCGGCCCCGTGCGTCAGGCACTTAGCCGCCGCGACCCGGCAGTGGGCGAGGAACTGCATGG
Source organism: Streptomyces puniciscabiei (assembly GCF_006715785.1). Classification (NCBI taxonomy): domain Bacteria; kingdom Bacillati; phylum Actinomycetota; class Actinomycetes; order Kitasatosporales; family Streptomycetaceae; genus Streptomyces; species Streptomyces puniciscabiei. The sequence continues at coordinate 432,333 of NZ_VFNX01000001.1, read as the reverse complement.
CACGGGGACAGCGGCGGCCGCGTCCTCACACCGGGAGGCGGAGCATGATTACGATGCGTCCGCGCAGGCCCCCCTCGGCCAGGCGCGAGCGGGCTGCGGCGGAGTCCGCCAGGGGGAGGGAAGGGCCCGGCCATGCGGGCCGGCACGGCGCCTTGGTCGGCCAGCCAGGACAGTTCGGCGGGCTGGGTGCCGTCGGCACATACGTCCAGGGCGTCGACCCGGATTCCGCGTTTGGTGCCGACTCCTGGCCGGGTACGGCGGCATCGACGATGCCGGCGAAGGCCGTCGAGGGGAGGGCCGCGTCGCGGGGCAGGAAGTGGTCGGCGCCCCGGGAGCACAGGAACAGCTCGTCGTGTGCGGAGGCGAGCGCGGTGACCTTCAGGCCGCGGTGGCGGGCGAGTTCCACGGTGTGCGCCGCCAACGCGCAGGCAAGCCTCGCGTTCCTTCATGCCCCGTTGCTGCGCAGCACGGCGAACGCCTGGTGCTGGAGGGTCAACCCCGTTCGCCGACGACGCGGCACTCCCTGCACGCCTTCCACGAAAAGCCCCTGCTTGGAGGTATACAGCGCCCGAGGAGTGTGGCTCATTGTGTTCGAACGAATACTTAGAGTGCCTGTCTTCGCGGGTCTGGGGGCAGACGTCGAAGCGTTCCGCAGTCGCGTGGAAGGACGCTTTGTTACATGGCTCACCGCAAGGTGTATCTCGCCGTCGGCCGGACCAGCACCCGGATCTACCGCTTCGACCCCATCGACGGCGACACCCGCGTCGTCGACAACGTCGCGCCCTACGAGAGCGGCTACACCGCCATGGGAGCGCAGTACCGCGGAGACGACAAGGAGCCGTTGTTGCTGGCCGTGAGCCGCAACAAGCTCATCACTGTCGACGTGGCGGCCGGCACCTTGAAGGAGCAGGTCATCGACGGGCTGCCAAACGGGCCCTGGTTCGACGGCGACATGGACCCCGACGGCAAGAATCTCTTCGTCGCCGGCAACGCCGACACCCCCAGCTACGCCGTCGACGTGGCAGCCGGCACGGCCACACCCCGCAACGCACCGGGAGGCGGACGGTGGGACGACTTCGCCTATCACCCCAAGGACGGGCGGCTGTACTCGGTGGAGGGCGACAACGGTGACCTGCTGCTTATCGACCCGGGCCGGCAGCCCATGAAGACCGTCCTCAAGGCTGGTGTCTTCCCGCCGGCTCAAGCCAGCGGCGCGGCAGGCTCGCGCAAGGCGTACGCAGCCACCTTCTTCGACCAGGACGGCAACTTCTACGCGGTCGACTCCGCGGGCAACGTCAATCACCTCGATCTGACCACGGCGGAGATCCCCGATCACTCGCAGCGCATCGGACGGGGCAGGGTGCCCGTCGGCGACCTGGAGATCGTGAACGGGGCCGGGCGTATCACCCCGCTGCCTGTGCCGCCCAGTTACGACGAGATCGTCGTGACGAAGAAGTTCAAGGGGACATGGGAGAACGGCGAACCCCGGGGCCGGGTCTACAGCTTCGACCTCACCCTCACCGCCGTCAGCAAAGACAGAGGCACGGCGGAGGACGTCAGGAAGTTCCGTATCTCCTTCGACCTGCCCACGGTCAAGGGTGCGAAAGCCGAAGCCTCCGGCGTCGACGTCATCGCCCAGGACGGCAAGGCATACCTGAGCTCGGTGGGCGACCAGTTCCTCGCCGCGGGCACGTCCCGGCCGATCACCGTGCTGATCACCGTGCTGGGCGACCCGGCCCACCTGCCCCAGGAGTACCCCCTCGACGGCCTCAGGGCCACACGCCTGCTCAGCCACTGATCACACCGCACAGAACCCGCCTCGAGCCGTGGCACCGAACATGCGTGGCGTCATCGGGTCCCGCGCCGAGCCGCGGCACCCCTGCACACGAAGGAGTCTCATCATGAGCCTGACCGCCGACCAGACGCCCGCCGGGCAGCCGGAGTACGGCGATGCGACGTACCCCTTCCACATCACCAGGGAAGAAGAACGGCAGTTGCGTCTCCTGGGAGCCGAGGCCGTCCCGTCACTCGTGATCGAGCAGGCCACGTCCTTCGACGAGTACGCCCGCCAGCTGATGATCCCACCGGCTGTCATGGACCTCGCGCGCAAGGCTGAGGACCTGCGCCTGTCGGCGTGGGAGACCGAAGCGATGCGCAAACACCTCGCCCCCGCCACCGCACCCGGCGAAAAGGTGGGCCTGCTGCGCCAGATCCTCGTGGAGAAGTACAAGCACGATCCGTCCCACCCGCCGTACATCCGTGTCGCCTGCACCGGCCGGGGCGACTACGACCACCTGGCAGCAAAGCACGGCCACCTCCATCCCGACGACCACCCCAAGGGCGACATCGGCTCACCCGTCGTCCTGGAGATCTGGCGCGCTCAGCACTACTCGCCCATCCACTCCCACGGCCACACCACCGGCATCGTCTTCTGCCTCGCCGGCCAGCTCGACGTCATGGTCTACGAGCACCTCGACTGGAACGCCCGCAAACTCGGCCTGATCACTCTCACCCCCGGGCAGTGCGCCTGGCTGTCCAGGGACCACTACGCCGTGCACCGGGTGTACTGCCCGATGGACGGCGGCGGCGGCTCCACCGGCCCCGGCTACATGAACGCCTCCGCCGACTTCGGCGCCAGCTTCCACGTCTACCTCAACCCGGAGGAGACCGGCGTCGAGGACGACGACGGCAACAGCTACAGCCGCGACGCCTTCAACTACATCGACGAGGAGTCCAAGAAGCGGCGTGCCTTCGCCACCGAGTCCGACCTCTCCTGGAGCATCCTGCGCCGGGTCCTGGCCAACACCAAGCTGACCTGAGCCGCCATGAGTCGTACCCCTCCGCTGCGGTTGCGTCCGTGCCGTGCTCGACCCGGCGACCGACGCCCGGTGGCCGCTACCGCGCGGAGGGGGCTCACCCGCGTCGGCGAGAAGCTTCTCGCCAGGACGGTCGGATCCGACCAGTGCTGGCCGACACTCTCGCGGCCCGATTCACCGAGCTCGGCCTGACCATGGTCGAGTAGCGCTCCACCACAACCCCTCCTTCACCGACACCGGCATCACTCCGATCTCGGTCAGTGGCCGCAAGGCCGCGCACGGCCGGGGCGGTCGGTTACCCGCGACCTCGTCAGCCCGGTGCGTGCCCGTTGTCGAGTGCGCCGGCCGCGCGGCGACCGCCGGGCTGGGGGAGGGGAAGGGCTGGCCGCGCCTTCTCCCGTCGCAACGCATGGGCAATTGCGCGTGCCTCGATGCCCGCTTGGCGAAGGACACCCGTGAGGGGGTTGGTGTATCCGGTGAAGTACAGGCGCGGGGCCGTAGGGTGGCTCTGCCCGCCTACGGCGAGGGGCTGCCCGGCGTCGTCGAGTACGCCCAGGGTCCCCACCAGGTCGTGCAGGTCGGACCGGAACCCCGTGGCGGCGATGACCGTGTCGGGTCGCAGCCGGGTGCCGTCGGCCAGTACCACGTCCGGGCCGTCGAACGCCTGGACGGCCGCGACCGGCTCGACCCGGCCGGACAGGACGGCGTCCACGAAGCCGTGGTCGAGCACCGGGTTGACCCCTTCTCGGACATTGCGGGTGTACAGACCGGTGCGGGGCCGGGGCAGTCCCCGTGAGGTCAGGTCGGGCACCGCGAGACGTTGCGTGAGCAGGGAGGTGCGGTCACGCCACGCCAGTGGGAGGACCTCCGTCAGCCGGCCGGCCGCATGCCATCGTGCGCTGGAGCGGGGCAGGATGTTGGGTGAGGTGCGAACTGAGATCCGTACCCGTTCGGCTCCGGCCCCGGCCAGGACGCTGGCGATCTCGGTACCGCTGTTGCCGGCGCCGACCACCAGCACGTCCCGCCCCCGGTAGGGGGCCGGAGAGCGGTAGTGGGCCGAGTGCAGCAGGGTGCCGGTGAACGTCGAACGCCCTGGCCAGCGCGGAGTGTCGGGCGTGCGGCAGCGGCCGGTGGCCACCACGACCGCACCAGCGGGTACCAGACCGTCGGCACTGTGCACCAGCCATCGTGCTCTCGAACCCGGCTCGGCCCGTTCGATGCGCTGCACCTCCGTGTTCACCCGGACGTCGAGTCGGTGATGGGCGACGTAGTCCTCCAGGTAGCGCACATAGTCGTCCCGGCTCACCCAAGGACCCGCCTGACGCGGAATTGGCAGGCCGGGGAGTTGCGACGTGCCGGGAGTGGTGTGCAAACGCAGGTGGTCGTAGCGCTGCGCCCAGCTCGCTCCCACGCGGTCCGACCGTTCCAGGATCACGGTCGGCTCGCCGGAGCGGTTCAGCAGCGCGGCGGCCGCCAAGCCGTGCGGGCCGGCTCCGATCACGATCGTGGGAGCACTGAAGTCTCGCTGTGGTGTGGGGGGCATCGCCTCCTACAACGGCAGACCACGGGGTACGTCACGGCCAATTCCCGGATGTTCAGCAGGGAGTGACTGCCGTTACACAGGCGGTGCCGATTCGTTGGTCACCGGGCAGCAGACGTTGCGCGAGGGTTCGGTCGTCCCGAGAGCCGGCCCGCAAGGGACTGGGGCGGCGCCGCCTTCACTCGCGGGTCCCTGAGGGGCATGAGCCGTTGAGCCTGCGCGGCCGCGGCCTCCACGGGGACTTCCTCCGGAACGGCTCGCTCCACCTGTCCGATTCCTTCGAGGGGTTCATGTGCAAGCAGTAACGACGCGCCCCCGGCCACGGCTGCGGATCAGCGGAGTCTGCAAGGCGTACGGCGGCCGGCAGGTCCTGCGCGAGGTGGACCTTGACGTGTCTGCCGGGACGCTGGTGGGAATCGTCGGCGAGAACGGTGCGGGCAAGAGCACTCTGCTGCAGATCGCCGTAGGCCACCTCGCACCCGACCGCGGCACGGTGACACGGACCGAAGCAGTGGGGTACTGTCCGCAACGGGCAGTACTCAACGACGCGTTCACTGTCGAACAGCATCTGCGGTTGTTCCAGCGGGCCTACCGGCTGCCGACACTGGAACGGGCCGGCGAGCTGATGGAGCTGCTGGCGATGACCGCCTGCCGACGACAGCAGGTCGGCGAACTCAGTGGTGGAACGCGGCAGAAGCTGAACCTGCTGATCGCTCTGATGCACGATCCGCACCTGCTGGTCCTGGACGAGCCCTACCAGGGCTTCGACTGGGACACCCACCAGCGGTTCTGGGCCCTGGCCGCCGCCCTGCGCGATCAGGGCCGGTCGATCATCGTGGTCTCTCACCTGCTGCACGACGCACACCACTTCGACGCGATCGCGCATCTGAGCCAGGGCCGTCTGCACTTCCAGGAGACCGAGTCTTGAAACCCACCTGCACGGCCTTCACCGAGCTCCTGCGCTGCACTCTACTGGGCCACCTGCGCAACCGGCTGGCCCTGGTTCTGGCAGTCGCGTTCATTCCCGTCTGGATCGCCGTGGCACGCCTGTGCACATCCGACCAAGTGGTGCGCATCCGGCTGGACGCCATCAGCGTCCCCGTCTCTGCTCCGGCCAGCCAGCTGGGCCAGGTGGCCAGCGCGCTGGGCGCCGTCACCATGGTCGCCGGCTTCATCACTTTCACGGAGACCTTCCAGTCCCGTCAGATGGACCGCCGTCTGCTGCTGGCCGGCTACCCCCGGCTGCCGATGCTCCTGGCCAAACTCACTGCCATCGCCCTCACCGCCGTCGCGCTGGCCCTTTACACCACGATCCTGCTGTGGGCTTCCCTGCCCGTACGCCACGCAGGCCCCCTGGGGCTGGCCCTCGCGGGCGCCGGCCTCGCCTACGGCGGCATCGGGCTTCTCCTCGGCTCTCTGGTCCGCGGCGAGCTGGAGGGCTTCTTCCTGATCATCATGCTCAGCCTGGTCGACACCGGTCTGCAGAACCCCGTCTTCAACACACTCATGGATGTGGCAGGCGTGTCCGCGCTCCCTCTGTACGGCGTGAACCAGATGGCCCTGAGCTCAGCCCTCACCCCCCAGACTCCCTGGTCCCACGGCCTGCTCTCCCTCGCCTGGTCCGCAGCAACCGGGGCCCTGGCCCTGCTCGTCCTCCACCACCACCGCCCTTCCCGCTCCTCGTGGCCCCGCCGGACGAGAGCCGACGCAGAGTGATCACGACGAGTTCGGGCACTCCGAATGCCGGCGCCGCTGATGGCGGCGGCTGTCGCGCTGCCCCGTACCCAGGGGCCGGACGTCTCCCCTTGGCGACCGTTTCTGCCGGAGACGAACGTCGTGCGGCCGGGGCGCCCCGCGCGCGGGCGGCCTGCACCGTTCTCGTGAACAAAGCCCGTCTGGTCGACGACGAGGGCCTGGAGGCGGGCGGCCACGGCGTCCAGGCCGAGTGCGGCCACGGCTGGCCGGCGCCCATGCCACCCGCACGCGAGGGCGGTATCGGCGGAGTCGGCTGAGCCTTCAGCGGTTGTCGCGGAGCTCCTGGTGCATCTGGGGCTGGTCGTCCTGGTCGTGAGTGAGGGCGTAGCGCTCGACCTGATTGAACCCCTTCGACGCCACCCCGAGGATCTCGTCGTGGGGGTTGACCCCGACTGCCTTCTTCGCGCTGCCGCCGCCCACGCCGCCGACAGCACTGCTGAAGAGGCTGTGCATGGCCGCGGCGGGCTTGGCCGCCAGGTCGACAGTGCTCTTGGGGATGCCGGCCATGTCGGCGTACTTGTCCGTGAACGCGGTGCGGACCATGGCGATGAAGGGCTCGTAGAAGCCTGGCGGGAGCATCTTCTCCTTGTAGAACTTCAGCGCCTGCGCGGTCATGACATTGCAGTCCTCGCCCGGCTGCCACTCCTTTTCCCGCATGATGCTCCAGATTCGGTCGACCAGGTCGACGTCCTTGGGGATCAGCCACTTCTCAGGGGTGCCGAGGTAGTGGTTGATGTAGTGCCAGGCGTTCACGAAGCCCTGCGCGTCGTCGTGTGCCACATGGACGCCGAGGTTCTTCATAGCCTGGAGGATCTGAACGCTGAAGACGCCGATGGCGCCGGTGGTGTACTTCTGCGAGACGGGCTCGCCCCACTTGGCGTAGTCCCACTGGCCGCTCTTCTTGTGCAGCTGGCGGACGGAGGCGTGGACCAGGCGGACCTTGGTCACGGTCGCCGCCAGGGTGCCGTTGTGCAGGGGGTCCTTGTCACCCATGCCGATGAACAGGCGCGAGGATTGCGACAGCCGCCGGCCGGGACCGTCCACGCCGCCCAGGCGCCCGGTGGTGCGCAGGGTGTAGGCGCCGGTCGGGGAGAGGTAGGTGCCGATCAGGCCGACAGTGCCCTGCAGCATGGAGGCCACGCCGTGGTGGTGAGCGAAGAAGCCCTCCGCGGCCTTGACGTCGGCCTCGCTCCAGCCGGGCGGCTGTTCGGAGGCATCGTGCAGGAACTGCGCGAGCCGTTCCGGCAGGTTGGACAGCTCGTCCATGGGCATGCGGGGCTTGAGTGTCCCGATGGTGCGGAACAGGCCGTTGACGCCGTCGACCTCCCTGTTGTCGATGAGATCGGACACCAGCGTGTCCGCAGCCGGGTCTCCCTCCTGGTTTGCGGCCTCCATCTCGGCTTCCACGGTCTCAGCCGTCAAGGTCACAGCTCACTCCTCTCGACGCACCCACAGGGCTGCGGCGCTGACCGGACCGACCCCCCCGGCGCGCCACACAGTTGATCTTCCCCATTGCAGTCCGAGACCGAAATGCCACGAAGGAGTGACGAAGATGCGCACCGGGGGCGTGATCAGGGGCGCACGACCGTGCCGATGACTGCGATCTGGTGGATGTCGGTGCGGTTCCTCGGCCTTCTGGACGACGACGACCTCACCAGCCGCAAACCCTTGGCCCGGCCACGTCACCGCCGGGGCGGTGCTCGTCGGCCCCGACGGCCGCATCCCGCACAAGTTCCGCAACGCGATTCAGAAGTGGCCGTCGAGCCGTACGCCAATCCGAACACCCCTCCCTCATTCGGAGTCATTCCGGGGCGGGCTCTTTTTGCAGTCGACCGTAGGGGCAGGGACGTCGACGACAGATACCCCCGGCAGATGCCGCTCGACGAAAGGGACCGTCCATGCGCAAGATCGCTCTCCTGCTCGGTTTGGCACTCTCCGCAAGCGTGGCCGCGGCCGCCCCGGCTGCAGCCAACGGCCCCGGCTACCCCCCGAGCAACCAGGCGGTGATCATCAGCAACGCCTCGACCGGCTTCTACCTGCAGACCGACACTCAGAATGAGAACCGGCCGCAGTACGTCCAGGTGTGGTACCCCTGGCCGCTGGCCAATGAGGGCTCGGGGTCGGTCTGGCGACTCAAGCAGAAGTACGGCGACCACTACGTCATCGAGACCGAACCGATCAAGAACCCGACCCCGGCCTGTCTGACGGTGCCGGACAACGCGAAGGACAACGGCCCGCTGACCGTGACCGACTGCAACGGCGGTCCGGCACAGGACTGGATCGTCCGCGAGGACGGCACCTCCGAGACCTACACCATCACTCCGGCCGGAGCGAACTTCCGGCAGTGGGCAATCACTTCGCAGTCGCAGAACTACCCCCACCCTGATGTGTACGTGACCCTCAAGCACTTCACCGGAACCAACGCGCCCACCAACATGCGCTGGAAGATCGACCCGAGGTCGGCCGCCTGACCTCCCGGTCAACGAAGGCCGACAGGCGCGCGGCCCCGCCTGGCTGCTGCGGACCTGCGCCCCTGGGAGAAGCCCGACAGAGCCGGATCTGCTGACCCCTCTGACCCTCTGTCGGCGGCTCGCTGCGGAACACCCCCGCTCGAGCGGGGGTGTTCCGCAGCGAGCCCACGCCAACCTGATTTCTGCTGATCGGCGGGGCTGGTGTGCTGTCCCGGGGAAGTGCTCGCGCTGCTCTGGGTGGAGATCGGTAGCGCGTGATCGTCTGTCACGGGTGTCCTCTGCGGTTCTCGGGCAAGATCCTTGGCCTGTTGCGTAGGTTCCGCGGCGGGAGGGGTCTTCATCGCGGATGCGTTGACGTGGACGATCGAGCAGCGGGTGCAGCTGGCAGAACGCGCTGAGAACTGCTGCGCAAGGAACTGGCCGAGATCGAGACGCGGGTGACCAGGCTGGAAGCCGCCGAAGTGGCGTGCGGGCAGTGGGCCGAGAGAACCGACTGCGGGCGGGACCGTCGGGCTTTGTGTCGCCGGAGCCGGAGCGGGTGGCCGGGCAGGGTTGCCAGCGCCGACCGGCGGCGGCCGTCACGTTGGTGGTCGGCGCAGCGGCACGACGTTATCGGCGGATGAATCCGTCCGCTGATCACCGTCGTAGATGAGCACGGCGCTGGCGAGGGTGAGTCTGGTTACCAGCTGGCGGAGCTCTTCGATCTCGGCTCTCTGTCGGGCGACGTTCTCCTTGAGCTTGGTGACGGTTTCCCGTAGACGTCTTTCGGGCGCCGGCGTCTGCCGGATCTCGGTGCGTACTCGTTCGTAGAACTCCTTCTTCGGGTCGGTGTGCCGTTTGAGGAGGGCCATGCGGTGTACGCCTGCTTCGGCGGCGAGGGCAACTACGGTGAGGCTGCCGTTGGAGGCGGTGGCCTGCCCGGCCGGGAGACGGTCCATGGCCTGGCGAATGCGGGCGCGCTCGTCTTGGTGCTGGTCGTTCATGTGAGGGCCTTGGCAGTCGTACTGCCTTGGAGCTGTGACGCCGGGCACCGGCTCGCAGAGAGCGTTGGCGTGCTTGAACGCGCAGATCAGGAACGCGTCGGGAGTCAGGGCCCTGCGGGCGGCGGGACCGGGAATCTTCTCGCCGGCCGCAGCGTGGTCCCGCAGCCGCGCGGCGGTGTCGGCGGCGGCCAATGCCGTTTCGACGTCGAGGATGGCGTGGATGCCGCGGGAGCCGTAGCCGCTGGAGGTGCGTGCGTCCAGGACGGTGCGCATGTGGCCGTTCTGACCGTGATGGGCGTGGCCGGCGCCGTCGGTACGACTGTCACGGCCGAGGAACTGATCGCCTTCTGCGCCGACCGGCTGGACCGCCTCAAGAAAGCCGCGCTCGGTCGACTTCGTGCCCGAACTGCCCCACAACCGCAACGGCAAGCTCGACCGCAAGACCGTACGCGAACCCTTCTGGGCGCACGCCGCCCGCCGCGTCAACTGACCCCACCCTGTTCGGAGCCTCTCCCGTGGCCTTCTCCCTCCACCCCGCCTACGACCACCCACCGCCGAACTCGTCGACCGCCTGCGCGACTACCTCGACGGTGAACTCGCCGAGTACGAACGAGAGCGCGGCCTCACCCCCGGCAGCTTGCTCACCCGCGCCGACCTCGAACTGGTCTGGCGCCGCAGCCGCGAACTGGGCTTCTACGGCATCCAGCTGCCCGGGGAGTACGGCGGCCAGAACCTCACCTACACCCAGCTCGCCGCCCTCAAGGAGGAGATCGGCGCCAGCGGGCGCGTCCTCGGCCACAGCGTGCTCGGCGACATGGGCGGCCCCCTGCGCGCGGGCGACATCCTCCAGCACGCCGGAGAGCACCAGTTGGACAAGTACCTGCTGCTACTCATCCGCGGCGAGAGGACGTGCTGCTTCTCTCTGACCGCGACCGACGCCGGCTCCGACGTCCGCTCCATGCGCACCGTCGCCGTACGCGCCGGCGACGGCTACCGGCTCACCGGCCACAAGGTCTTCTCCTCCGCCGGCCCCTTCGCCGACTTCGCGATCGTCGTCGCCCGCATGGACGGCACCGGAGAGCAGGACAGTGACTAGCCGCAGTTCTCCGCGTTCCTCGTCGACCTGGACAACGGTCTGCTTGAGCTTGACGACGATCGCCGGGCTTCAGCCAGATGCGGGCGCCTCCTGGCCAGTTCGTTTGAACTTCGACAATCCCGAGCTGATCAGGAGGCCCTGCTTTCATGCGCGCCTCACCGAAAGATCACCCAGCCGCGTGGGCGCACTCGAATCGATGTCCACCGTGATCGGTACGACAACGGCTTCTGAGATGCGGGTCATGAGTCTTCTGGTGAGTTGGCCATCGGGGTTCTGATCACCAGGGAGGGAGCCCCAGCTGCCGCAGCCGGTGAGCACCGCCTCCTTGCGTGAAGTATCCCTGCCGATACCGGTCAGGAATGGACGAGAGCCAACGCGTTGTCAGCGCACTAAGTCAGGTTGAGCATCCGTTCGGCCGAAGTCATCCGGCAGTGATCGAGTCACGCCGCTGTACCAGCATCGATGGGACGGTTGCCCAGTGCCGTCCCGGACGGGGGTCTGACTCGTGAGATCTATGACCGAAGTGTCCAGTCACCGACCTGTCGACTGCCGTTACGGGATGCTGCCTGCCACCGAGCCACAGGGCGTGTCCCCATAGGGGCCTTGCCGAGTTCAGGCGCCATCACGGTTCAGACCGCCCATGCAGGCCGGTGCCATCCACCCAGCACGTCACCACGCGGGAGGCGAACCACCATGACGATCAGACAGCGCAGCACCTCCTCGAGCACGGACCCTCCCGTGCGAAGAGAGGTCGTCCTGGGAGTGGACACGCACGGTGAGGTGCATGTCGCCGCCCTGATCTCCCCGTTGGGGAAGGTCCTGGGTAACGAGTCGTTTCCGGCCACGGCGGCCGGCTATCGGCAGCTTCTTGTATGGGCCCGCAGAGCGGGGACGGTGCGCCGGGCCGGTGTGGAAGGCACCGGCACCTTCGGTGCGGGCCTGTCCCGCTACCTGCAGGCGCAGCAGGTCGAGGTATACGAGGTGAACCGGCCGGATCGCTCGGCCCGCCGGCTACTTGGGAAGTCAGACCCGCTCGACGCGCAAGCCGCCGCGCGAGCCGTGCTCAGCGGTCGCGCCCGGGCCCGGGCCAAGTCCGGCGACGGTCCGGTGCACAGCGCCCGGATCCTCAAGCTGGCCAAGGACTCCGCGGTCAAGGCCCGCACCCAGGCGATCAATCAGCTCAAGGCCGTCCTGGTCATCGCCGACCCCGCCCTGCGGGAACGGTTGTCGAGCCTGGGCAACGCCGAGCTGTTCCGCACCTGCGCGACCCTCAGCCCACCCGATGGCGGGAGAGAAAGAGAAGAGGACGCGGTGGCCCAAGCCACCCACATGGCGTTGCGCATGCTCGCCGAGCGCATCGAACAGCTCACCGGACAGATCAATGAGCTGAACCAACGCCTGACCCGGCTCATCGAACGGCACGCCCCACAGCTGCTCGAACCGGTGGGCATCGGTCCGGACAGCGCCGTCACTCTCCTGATCACCATGGGGGACAACCCCCGACCGGCTGAACACCGAGGCGTCCTTTGCTGCCCTTTGCGGAGTCAGCCCCATCGAGTACTCCTCCGGCCGTCGGAGCACGCGCCGGCTCAACCACGGCGGCGACCGGCAGGCGAACGCCGCCCTGCACCGCATCGTGTTCACCCGCCTGCGCCACGACCCGCGCACCCAGGCGTACTACGAACGCCGCACCCAGGAGGGCAAGACCCGACGCGAGATCGTCCGATGCCTCAAGCGATACGCAGCCCGCGAGGTCTTCAACCTGGTCAGACAGGTTTCCCGCACCCCCACGCTATAGGGGCGTCGTTCGATTTCAAGCCCCTGCAAAAGCGGCCGGCGGGGGATCCGGAGTGGGTGCGCTGCAGCCCCAGCCGCGGCACCGTACCCCTCGGGTTCTCCTCGACTGAGCACTCGATGCGACGGTGCTGTGATGACACACATCTTGGCGGCTGCCGCCGGAGACCCTTCGTGATTGACCGGGCGTAGCCTTCACCTGCGCAAAGCATCTGCAAGGTGTACCTCCCTGCCATGAGGGCGCGTCCGCCGACGGTATCGCTGCCGCCCGCCTGCTGCCTCACGTGTCTGGCAACTTGTCGACCAGGGGCATGTGGTGCTCGGTGTAGCGGTCCGCCCTGGAAGTCGATCCGGCCGGTCAGTTCGTCGGCGAAGTGAGGAAGCCGAATGGCGCCGATGTCTTCCTCGACGGACGTCGTGTACGGGGCGCCAAGCCCCAGAGGGGGGAGTGTGCGATTCCGCGAAGGGCCTCCGCAGACGCCTGTTGGAACGTGATGGTGCGCGGTCCTCGGCCGGCGGCCATTCGGCATAGCAAGACGCCCGCAGGGCCCGTACCGGGACGGTACGGGCCCTGCGGGCGTGACGGGTGGTCAGGTCACCATCGATACCAGCGGCCGCGACCACCCCCGGCACTGGTGGATCGCATGACGAAACCGAGCAGCCACACGACCAGGACGGCGAGGGCCACCCACCAAAGGATCTTGACGGCGAAACCGGCACCGAAAAGGATGACCGCGAGAAGCAGGACCAAAAGCAGGGGAACCATACGTCGACCTCCTGCCCGCCCGTCTTCCCTGCCTTTTCTTCGATATTCGAGATCAGCACCTTGTTTATCAAGGGGAAGCAGGGGCACGAGCCGGTTACCGCGACAGCGGTCCCGAAGCTACGAGGAGGCGTTGTTCTGTGACTGCCAACGAGAAGGCGAAGGCGAAGACCGAGCAGGCCAAGGGCAAGGCCAAGGAGGCTCTGGGAAGCGCCATCGGCAACGACCGTATGGCCGCCGAAGGTCAGGCAGAGATGAGCACCGGGGACGCCCGCGAAGCCAAGGAAAAGGCCAAGGACGCCTTCAAGCACTGACCTCCGCGAACCGGAAAGAGGCCCCCTGTGGGACCTCTTTCCGGTTCGGCGGTGCCACGCGTTGATCCGGCACCGTCTATTTCCTGCTCCGGCTGTCTGCGGCTGGCCCGAGAAGGTCGCTTGCAGGTCTCCGCCGAAGTCGTCTCGCTCGTGCCGATGATCTCGGCAGGTCTTTCGTGACTGCTTCGGTACGAGCGAGGCCCTGCCCAAGCCCTCATATCGGCTGGGGCCCGAAGCCTGGGCCTGCATCGACTGCTGCCCATCAATCTGGTCAAGGAGGACCAAGACCCGGATGAGCTGGGCCGCGACCGTATCGTTGGTAGCCGCGGCGGCCATCAGCCGGCTCATCAGGGCGCCCTGCATCTTCTGAGTCAGATTCGCAGCGCTACGGCGACTCCCCGCGCGGCAACGGAGTCGGACTCGGCCTCGCGGTCGCCCGCGGCTTCACCGAGGCCACCGGCGGCGCCTTGCGCGCCGAGGACACGCCCGGCGCCGGACTCACCATGGTGCTCGCCGTGCCGACGGCCCCGGCGCGGCGTCCGGAGGAGTCGGACGAGGGGGAGACGAGGACGCGGTGGCCCAGGCCACCCACCTGACGTTGCGCATGCTCGCCGAGCGCATCGAACAGCTCACCGGACAGATCAATGAGCTGAACCAACGCCTGACCCGGCTCATCGAACGGCACGCCCCACAGCTGCTCGAACCGGTGGGCATCGGTCCGGACAGCGCCGTCACTCTCCTGATCACCATGGGGGACAACCCCCGACCGGCTGAACACCGAGGCGTCCTTTGCTGCCCTTTGCGGAGTCAGCCCCATCGAGTACTCCTCCGGCCGTCGGAGCACGCGCCGGCTCAACCACGGCGGCGACCGGCAGGCGAACGCCGCCCTGCACCGCATCGTGTTCACCCGCCTGCGCCACGACGCCCGCACCCAGGCGTACTACGAACGCCGCACCCAGGAGGGCAAGACCCGACGCGAGATCATCCGGTGCCTCAAGCGATATGCCGCCCGCGAGGTCTTCAACCTGGTCAGACCGGTTTCCCGCACCCCCGCGCTATAGGGGCGTCGGAGGAGACCGTGCGTCTGGCGCGTGCGGTGTTCCCGAAGGGCTGTCTGGTGATGCGGGTACGGGATGTGCTCGGGCCGGTCTTCGCCGACGCCGACTTCGAGGAGTTGTTCCCGGTGCGGGGGCGTCCGGTGGTGTCGCCGGCCCGGCTGGCGCTGGTTTCGGTACTCCAGTTCGCGGAGGGGCTGACCGATCGGCAGGCAGCGCACGCGGTCCGCTCGCGTCTGGACTGGAAGTACGCCCTGTCGCTGGAACTGGCCGACACCGGGTTCGATTTCTCCGTGCTGAGTGAGTTCCGGGCCCGGCTGGCCGAGGCGGACGCGGGCCGGGCGGTGTTCGACGCGGTGCTGCGGGCGGCAGGCGAGGCGGGACTGGTCACGGCGGGCGGACGGCAGCGCACGGACGCCACCCACGTACTGGCCGTGACCAGGGACCTGAGCCGGCTGGAGTTCGTGGTCGAGACGCTGCGGGCAGCGTTGAACCAGGTTGCCGGGGCGGCCGGGGAGTGGCTGGCGACGGTGGCGGCGCCGGAGTGGTTCGACCGCTACTCGGCCCGGCCGGAGGACAGCCGCTTCCCCTCCCGGTGGGCCGCCCGGGTCGAGCACGGTGACCAGTGCGGTGCCGACGGCATGGTGCTGCTCCAGGCGGTCTGGTCTCCCCAGGCTCCGCCCGGACTGCGGGCTCTGCCCGCGGTGGAGTTCCTGCGCCGGACCTGGGTGCAGCAGTTCCACCAAGCCGACGGCGCCGTGCGCTGGCGGGAGCCGAAGAACACTCCGCCCGGCCTGATCCGCTTACGCACCCCGCACGAGCCCGACGCGAGGACCGGGGCGAAGCGGGATCTGGGCTGGTCCGGCTATAAGGTCCACCTCAGCGAGACCTGCGAGCCCGACGCCCCGCACCTGATCACCCACATCCACACCACCCCAGCACCAGTGACCGACGACGCGGCGCTGGAGGACATCCACGCCGTCCTGGCCGAGCGCGGCCTCTTGCCGGACGAACACCTGGTGGACGCCGGATACGTCGATGCCGAGCAGATCCACCACGCCCGACGCGACCACGGCATCGATCTCGTCGGCCCGGTCGGGAAAGTGACCAACAAGAAGCAGGCGGGAGGAGACTTCTTCGACAACACACGCTTCACCGTCGACTGGGACCAGTCCACCGTCACCTGTCCGGGCGGCAGGACCAACACGGTCTGGAGCGCCACCCACAGCCACCGGGGCACTCCCGTCACCCGCGTCCGCTTCTCCCCACGGGACTGCGGCCCATGCCCACTGCGGGCAGGCTGCACCGACTCCCGGCACGGCCGCTCCCTGACCTTCCGGCCGAGGGAAGAACACGAGATCCTCCAGCAGGCCCGGCCCGAGCAGGACACCGGCCAGTGGCGACGACGCTACAGACACCGCGCTGGCGTCGAGGGCACCATCTCGCAAGGCGTCCAGTCACACGGCCTGCGCAGATCCCGCTACCGCGGACTCGCCAAGACCCGACTCCAGCACCACTTCACCGGCGCCGCCATCAACTTCGCCCGCCTCGACGCCTACCTCACCGGCAGACCCCTCGCCCGCACCCGCGTCTCACCCTTCGCAGCACTCCGCCCCGCCGGATGAGATCCAGCGGGGCGGATTTACCAACAGCGTCGGAGCGCTCCGGCGGGGCTTCGCCGTGATCTCGACTGTGCTTGCGCGCATGACCGCGTTCGGCTCCGCACACAGTGCGCGCTCCTGCGATGCTCGCGGGACGCTGGATTTGCGATTGCGCCCATCTGGGAGGGGAGCCGTAAGACGACGCAGCCGCGCCGGGAAGCCGACGGGGCTGTTCCAGCCGCTGGGTCTCACCGGATCACTTCAGTCGGGCACCGGGAAAAGGCGCTGGAGTACGGCAAGGGAATCTGGATGCGTTACAGCTGCCGACTCATGCAAGCGGTTCGACGGGATTGCCTCCTGGTTCAGACAGGGTGGCGAGATCATCTACCGCCGGCGCCGGTGCGTCATGCTCGGGCGCTGCTGATACGGGCTCGCCGCAGTGGGGCTCCTGCTTGGTGGAGACTGGCGAGTGCTTGCCGGTAGGAGGCGATCAGTCCGGTTTCCAGATAGTCGACTCCCAGGTCCTGGCAGTAGCGGCGGACGATGGGCCGGGCCCTGCGCAGGTGCGGGCTGGGCATGCTGGGGAACAGGTGGTGTTCGATCTGGTGGTTCAGGCCGCCCAGGGCTAGGTCGGTGAACCAGCTGCCGCGTACGTTGCGTGCGGTGAGGACCTGCCGGCGCAGGAAGTCGGGGCGGTCGTTGCCGGTCAGGGTCGGCATGCCCTTGTGGTTGGGGGCGAACAGGCAGCCGAGGTAGAGGCCGAACAGGCCCTGGTTGACGGCCAGGAACGCGCTCGCCATGCCGGGTGGGAGGACGAGGAACACTGCGGTCAGGTAGGCGGCGGTGTGCCCGTAGAGCAGCGCGCCGTCCAGGGCGCGGTTCTTCAGGGTGCGGTTGCCCAGTGCTCGCGCGCTGGAGACATGAAGGTTGACCCCTTCGAGCAGGAGCAGGGGAAAGAAGAGGAACGCCTGCCGGCGGCCGAGGAGCCTCGGCAGTCCGGTCGCGGCGCGGGCCTGGTCCTGGGACCACACCAGCAGGTCCGGGGCGATGTCGGGGTCGAGGCCCTCGTGGTTGGGGTTGGCGTGGTGGCGGGTGTGTTTGTCCTGCCACCATCCGTAGCCCATCCCGATCGCGGCCCCGGCGATGCGGCCGGCCGTTTCGCTGGGCCGGCGCCGGCGGAAGACCTGGCGGTGCGCGACGTCGTGGGCGAGCAGAGCCACCTGCCCGAACATCACGGCGAGGAACGCGGCGAGCGCCAGGGTCCACCACCCGGCGCCGATGACGACGAACGCGCTCCAGCCCCCGGCGTAGGCGACGGCCACGACGATGGACCGGACGGTGTAGTAGCCGGGGCGCCGGTTCATCAGGCCGGCCTCGGCGATCTTCTTCGACAGGCGGGCGAAATCACTGCCACCTGCGGGGGGAGGCGGGCGACGGCGCGGGGTATGCGTGGTCATGGTCTCGGAGTGTCCTTCCCGGCTGACGGGCGGCATCCGGTCGGGCGGTGTACGCCGGATGCGATGCGGCGGCCGGGTACCCACATCCCTGCCTTCGGACCGGCACCCGATGCTCGTCGGTCGGAGGTCCGGATGTCGCGGGCTTTGACGTAAGGCCCCCACGGAGGGTGGCTGCTGTCGATGAACCTGCCGCGCTGGCAATCGGGGCGAAGCGGCATGACAGGGGTATAAGACACTAGCCTCGGGCCATGGTGACGCGCACCCGGCTGTATCACGACGGCACTCTGGTCCTGGAGGGCTTTCCCGTCAGTGACGTCCCTGCGCATCTCGCTGATCCGGCGTCGGTCCTGTGGCTGGACCTGCACCGGCCCGGAGCCAATGAACTCACCATGCTGGGTCAGGAGTTCGGCATCCACGAACTGGCTCTGGAGGATGCCGCCCAGCGTGGACAGCGGCCGAAACTCGACCGCTATCGCACCCACGAGTTCCTCAGCGCCTACGCCGTGACCGTCAGCCCGGACGGTGCGGAACTGACGTACAGCGAGATCGCCGTATTCCTCACCAGTCAGGCCATGATCACCGTCCGCAAGGACGACGGCCTCGACATCGAGGACGTCGTCGCCCGCTGGGACGAGAGCCCGGACCTGGCCGGCCACGGCGTCGGATTCCTGCTGCACGGTCTGCTCGACCATCTCGTGGACGGACACTTCGCCGCGGTCCAGCAACTGGACGACAGCATCGAGGAGCTGGAGGGCCTGCTCTTCGCGGCCGGGCGCCGTGAGGTCGAAGCCGTGCAGCGCCGGGTCTTCGCACTGCGTAAGTCGCTCGTCCGGCTGCGCCGCGTCGTACTTCCGATGCGCGAGGTGGTCAACGGGCTCATGCGCCCCGGCCTGCACCTGATCAGCGACCCTCTCGTCCCGTACTACCAGGACGTCTACGACCACGTGCTGCGTGCCACCGAGTGGACGGAATCACTGCGGGACCTGGTGGCCTCGGTCATGGAGACGAACCTCTCGGTCCAGGCCAACCGCATGAACCTGATCATGAAGAAGGTGACGAGCTGGGCCGCGATCATCGCCGTACCCACCGCGATCACCGGATACTACGGCCAGAATCTTCCCTACCCCGGTTTCGGCCGGCAGTCCGGATTCATCACATCGGCAGCCGTCATCGTGGTCCTGTCCGCAGTGCTGTATCTGACGTTCAAGCGCAAGGACTGGCTCTGACCGGCCCAGTGCCGGGCGCGGGTGACCAGGCCGAAGGCAGGAAATACCTGGTCACCCCAGGCTTCTCGGGCCGGTGAGCGGAGTAGTGTGAAAGCACCGGGAGTTCTTCGCGTACCGGCTCCGCTGCGGGTGCCGTTTCCGGTGATCGACAACGCCGGGCCGCTCACGAGCCCGGGGGCAGGTTCGCACCATGTCCGTGACCATCGACCGTACGACATGGGCCAAGCGCGCGCCGTCGCTGCCGGCTCGCCTGTCCCTGACACCCGCGCCGGGCGGGCTGGACGGCACGTGGTGGCCTCGCTCCCGTGCCCTGACCCGTGAGCTGCCACCCTTGACAGCCGCCCTGGGCGATCTCTGGGGTCGCATCACGGGTATCGCGGTGAACCCGGCCCACTGGCCCGTCATCCCGTGTCGGGTGTCCATCGCCGGGCGTACAGTGCACGTGGGCTGGTCCACCGAGGAGCAGGATCCGCACAGACTGACCTTCTTCTCCGCCAATGGCCGCCGGGACGTCCTGGTGATTCCGCCGGAAACCGGTGCGGAGGCAGCCGCGCAGCTCATGGCGGGCGACGGCATCGAGGCCCCGGCACTCGAGGAAGCAGCAGACAGGATCGACGCCCGGATCAGGGAAGAAGCGTGGGAGACCGACGGCGGAGCCGGTCGGGCCGTCGTGCCTGCCCCGGCATATCGGATCGGCAGGCCCTTCGCCCGCCGTTCGACGGAGATGAGAGAACCATGACGGTCATCGCCGCGGCCGCGCTGCTCCTTCTGATCGCCGTCGGAGTCGCTCTGATCCACCGGCTCAACGGCCAGCACGCCGAACGGATCGCTGCCTTCCACTACAGCGATGTTCTGCCGGGGATCGGGCGTCGGCCCCGGAGGCACCGTCGGTCGGCGGTGGACGCGACCGTTCCGACGCGCCCCACCGCGACGGCGACCGCGGATGACATCGACTTCGGCCCGACCGTGGGCAGTAGAGGAAGGCGCGTCATGGCGATATTGCGAGACCGGAAGACGTACCGCGAGAGGATCATGCAGGCTCTGTACCAAGCCGCCGAGGGCAATCGCCTCCTGGGCGTCGATGGGGCGAAGCTCCGCACCGACCTGGGTATCCCTGAGCAGGACATGGCCGCTGCCTGTATGTACCTGGCAGGTGAAGGCTGGGTCGTCGTGGACTGGGAGAGGGGCAACACGCCCGCGATGATCACGCTGACGCATCAGGGGATCCGGCAGATGGAGACAGAAGAAGAAGGGCGTGGCTGAGCAGCCGCGTCGGTTTCTCGGACCGAAGTGAACTTCCGCAAGGATTGTTCATGTCGGATCAATCCCTTTGGCGTAACGTGGAAAGCGGGTCGGCGCACGCTCACGTGCAATGACCTGGAAGGGCGGCTCCGGCGGGTATACGCCGGAGCCGTTGCCTGTTTCCGCAACCGCGCCTGCGGCGAAGCGCTCGCGGGAGCGTCGTGCGGAGTACCGTGAGGTAGCAGGGTCGTATCGTGGTCGCACGCCGTGCGGTCGCACTGCTCTCTGCGGACGGGCGGACACCATGGCAGGCTCAGACACCCCCGACTTCCCCAGGCTCCTGCCGGACGCCGTGCACCGGTCGGTGAAACCCGGAACGGCCCTGCTGCGACTGGAGACCACCCACGCACGCGAGGGAATCCTGGACGGCGCATGGTGGCCGCGGTCCCGGGACATCGGTGCCGAGCTTCCCTCGCTGATCTCCGCGTTGACCGAGCATCTCGGGCCTGTCACCCGGGTCGGTCTGGACGGCAGCGCCTGGGACGAACTGCCGACCCGGGTGATGGTCGACGACCGGGTCGTGCACATCGACTCCTTCCCGGTCGGTGACGACACCGTCCTCATCACCCGGGGCGACCAGGACCATTTCTCCCTGATGCTGGTCCCTCCGGACACGTCGCCCGATGCGGCACGCGCCGCGATGGCCAGGGCCGTACGGGCCGACAACGTCACCGAGGCCAGACAGATCCTCATTGATACGGGCGGCGGCATGCCTCCTGCGCCGGCCTGACACGTCCGTCGCAGATCGACTCCCCTATCGGCCTGGACGCTAGATGCGGGCGTACTTTTCCGTTTGCTGGGCGAATTCCTGGGCCATCGCGGAGCTGACCGTGGCCTTGGTGTCGCGGATCGTGTCCAGGTAGTCGTCGGTGGTGGGGGTGGTCCGGGTTCCGGTGTCGAAGGTGCGCTCGAACTGGGCCTGGGAGACGGTACGCGCCGCATGGGCGATGTCGGCGGGGGTGAACCCCTCGCTGGCGGACGCGAGTACCGCGCTGTCGGCCCGCGCGCCCGCTCGGGCCAGGTAGCTCTCCCACAGTGCGGTCCTGGCCGTGTGGTCGGGAGGGCCGATCGGCAGCACGTAGTCGAAGCGGCCGTGCCGCAGGAACGCGGAGTCGAGCGTGGTCACGTTGTTCGTGGCGCAGACGAGCAGCCGTCCGTCCTGGCTTCGGAACCGGACGATCGCCTTGAGCAGTTCGTTGACGACGCCGACAGCGGTCGCGTCCGCGCCGCCGCGTTCGCCGGCGACCTCCTCGACCTCGTCGATGAAGACGAGGACGTGGTCGAGCCGGGCGATCTCGTCGAAGCGCCGGTTCAGCCCGGTCGCCAGGCCGTACTCGGCGGCCAGACGGGCGGGGAACAGTTCGAGGAAGGGCCATCCCAGGCGGCTGGCGATCGCGTGCGCGAACGTGCTCTTGCCGGTCCCGGGCGGCCCGAACAGCATCACCGCCCGTGGCGGTTCCACTCCGTGCTGGGCGGCCAGTTCGGGATGGGCCAGCGGCAGGACCAGGCGCCGCTCGATGAGCTGCTTCTCCCGTTGCATGCCCGCGACCTTCTGCCAGAGCCCCCCTGGCGGCAGCTCCGCTCCGAGCGAGGACAGCGTGCCGGCCGACTGCGGGGTCACCGGTCCGCGTTTCTCGAAGAAGACCAGCCCGGGGCGGGCGCCGAAGTCGCAGTTGCGCAGGGCGGTGGCACCGGTCTCGCCCTCGGGCAGGGCGGCGTGCACCGCGCGGACGCCGGCGGCGAAGAGCCGTTGCTCAAGGGCGGTGATCAGGGCACTGCCCAGCCCGCGCTGCCGCCAGGTGGGCGCCATGCAGATGCGCAGGATCCATGCCCGTTCGCCCTCCACCCTGCTCACCGCGGCGCCGATCAGCACGTCGTCGGCCGTGGCCACCACGGCCGGGTGGCGGGTCTGGAGGGCCGTCACGGCGTCCGAGAGCGGGAAGAGCGGCGGCTCCTCGGTCGTGCCGCTCTGCATGTCGACACGGATCACCGCTTCGAGATCGTCCTGGGTGTAGTCCCTGACCCGCCAACCCGTCATGATCAGCTCCGCGTGTTCGGCCGTACCCCCATCATCAGCCGGTGCCCGGAGGACGCGCGCGACAGGCGACGGTCACGGATCCTCCCTGGTGCATCGCTCGGGCCGTGGTCGGCTTCACGCCGCGGTGCCGGGCGCGCTGCCTGCCGGGCTGAGGGACGTGTGGGTGCGGCCGGTGCCGTCCGGTGGCGCTGCCGCGGCGGGTGCGGCGGCAGCGGTTTCCCGGGCGAGGAAGGAGCCGAGCTCGCCGATCGTGCTCATGAGGGGGGCCGGGAAGACGACGGTGGTGTTCTGGTCGACTCCGATCTCCACCAGGCTCTGCAGATTGCGCAGTTGAAGCGCCAGGGGGTGGGCCATCATGGTGTCCGAGGCGTCGCCGAGCGCGGCTGCGGCCAGGGACTCGCCCTCCGCGTTGATGATCTTCGCTCGCTTCTCCCGCTCGGCCTCGGCCTGGCGGGCCATGGCGCGCTTCATGGTGTCGGGCAGCTGGATGTCCTTGAGCTCGACCAGCGTGACCTGCACACCCCAGTCGACGGTGGTGACGTCGAGGATCTGGCGGATGTCCAGGTTGATACGGTCCGTCTCCGACAGCGTCTCGTCGAGCGTGTGCCGGCCGACGACCTTCCGCAGGGTGGTCTGGGCGATCTGGTTGATCGCCGCGTCGACGTTCTCCACGGCGACGACCGACTTCACGGCGTCGACGACCCGGAAGTAGGCGACCGCCGACACGTCCACGCTCACGTTGTCCCGGGTGATGATGCCCTGGGACTGGATCGGCATGGTGACGACCCGCAGCGACACTCGGTGCAGGGTGTCGACGAACGGGATGATGAACCGCAGCCCCGGGGAGCGTGTTCCGACGAGTCGGCCGAAGCGGAACAGCACTCCCTTCTCGTACTGCTTGACGACCTTCACGGACAGGGCGAGGGCCAGGACGGCCAGAAGGCCGATCACGACGATGAGAACGATCAGGGCTTGCATGTACTGCTCCTCGAACGAGGACCACGTGGGGCGGAGACTCGCCGGTCGAAACCCCTGCATGTGCCTGCGCCGGCTCGTGAGGCAGGTCCGAAACCCGTGAAGGCACCGGTCGTGGCGGCCGTCTCACATGCCGATGACCAGGCGACTGGCGCGATCCGTCCGTGCCGGAACGGCCGCTGAGGCGGGGCCGTCCTCCTCGTGCTTCCCTGCCTCGTCCGGTTCGAGTGGCCGGTCGGCGGCGGAGACGGCGTGCCGGGTCTCGTCCGCGGCGATGAGAGCGCTTGCGGTCAGCGGTGGGCCGTCGTAGTCGGACGCGGCCGCCATCAGGCGGGCCGCCGACTCCGTCTCGGTCTCGGGCGGGATGACCAGCAGGTCCCAGCGGCCGGTGCCGTAGGAGAGCAGCAGCAGCTTGTGCGGGTCGATCTCCGGGGTGAACCATCCGACCTTGACGACATGACCGCCCACGGGGACCTCGTGCGGGATGACCGGCCAGTACTTCGGGTTGACGGCGATGCGGGTGATGCGGCCCCACAGAGGGTCCAGCACATCGGTCAGTGCGGGCAGCTCGCTCAGCAGGTCCCGGGAGCGGGGCCACCAGGCACCGTCCAGGAGGCCGCGCGACGGGCCGTCGGTCTTCAGCGCGAGACGCGCGGCCGGGGCTGCGACGGGCTCGTGGTGTGGCAGGGGTTGATGCAAGGTCGCCGACATGATGCGGACCCGTCTCCGGGCCGCCTCGGCGGCGACCCGGGTTTCGTCTCTCGCCGAGGACGACCCGGCGTGGAAGCCGGTGTGCGAAATGCCCTCGGTGGTGTCCACGGTACTCCGCACGCGCCGGGGCGGTTGTGGAGACGCCGCCGCATTCCGTGAAACGGCTGTCGATACCGGCGGCAGTGGGCCGAGGGCGCCGGGGCCCTTCGTATGCCGGCTCCCGGACCGGTCTCACGCCCGACGCGGCCCGCATGCCCCGGCCCAGCACTCCCCTGGCTGTGTGACGTGTGTTGTTCCGTTCAGCCCGTCACTCCCCGCCAGTCCGCCGGGCCTCGGCGAGGAGTATCCTGGTGATTACCGAGAGCATCTCGTACACCGGCTTCCACGCCGGGTCGTTCTCGGCGATTCATGGCAACCGGGCCGACCGTGACCGGCCCGGGGTTGGGTCCGCGTCATGACCGCGACCATTCCGTTCACACCCGCAGTCGGAGACCGGGCCCCTTCTTCGTCACCGCTCCGACTCACGCTGGCGCGGGCCGGCGCCCCTCCGGCCCTGATCGACGGTGCCTGGTGGCCCCGTTCGCGCAACCTGACGGAGGAGCTCCCGGCGCTCGTCGAATGTCTCGACCCGCTGTGGGGGCGGATCACCCGGATAGCGGTGAGCCGCACGTTGTGGCCGGTCATCCCGGGTGAAGTGCCCGCGCACGGCCACATGGTGCGCGTCGGCTGGTCCAACGCCGGGCAGGACCCCCACAAGCTGTTGCTGCTGTCCCACACCTTCGGCCGCTGGGACCTGCTGGTGATCCCACCGGAGACAGCCCCGGCCACCGCGGCCCGGCTCATGGCCACGGCCACCGACCCGTCGCGGAGCCTCACGGCGACCGGCCTGATCCATGAGGCCGAACGTTTCCGGGCCGCGGCAGAGGCAGCGGCCGACTCGGACTCGCTCCGGGAGGCGGTCTGGGACTCCGAAGGCGGACACGACGCCCCCCACCCCGCCTCACGCACTCCTGACGGACCGGTCACCCGTCACGTGCCCACCGCGGCAGCAGGAGTGTGAGAGATCGGCGGTGGGGGAAAGGCTGCGTGCCGTCGGCCTTTCCCTGGGGGTGGGAGGCCGGCTCACTCCGGGAGGGCGAGGTCGTCGGTGGCGCTCCCGCGCCATTCGATCAGCAGGAGCGTCGCATCGTCCGTCGTGATCCCGCCCCGCGCCCGTTGCAGCGTGTGGGAGAGGGAGCGCGCCACCGTCCGGATCTGTTGGGCCGTGGGCTCAAGGCGGTTCACCCACCCGATGAGCTGCTCCTCACTGAATTCCTCACCGCCGACATCGCGCTCCTCTATCAGTCCGTCGGTGAAGCACAGGATCCGGTCGCCGGGGATGAGAGCCACTTCACTGATCCGGGGCTCGTGACCGCCGAAGCCGACGGGCAGCGTCGTCGGGCCCTGCAGCCGTCGTACGACACGGTGTCCACGGATCAACAGAGGAGCGGGATGTCCGGCGTTGACCCACTGAAGCCTGCCCGTTGCCGTGTTGAGCCGCATCATCTGAGCGGTCACGAAGTGGTCGGGGCCGAACTGATCGGCGACGGCCCGGTCCATGAACGTATAGATCTCCGACAGGCCGACGCTGATGCGCCGGGCATGCCGGTAGGCTCCGATGACCACCGTGGCCATCGTGGCGGCGTCCAGTCCGTGGCCCATCGCGTCGACCATGGCCACATGCAGGACATCGCCGTTGAGGGCGTAGTCGAAGCTGTCGCCGGCCACGTCGTAGGCGGGTTCCAGCATCCCGGCCAGCTCGACCCGGGGCGTGGACATCGCCAGCGGTGGCAGCAGCGACCACTGGATCTCCGCCGCCACACTCATCGGTTCTCTGCGGCGCAGCCGGAAGAACAGATCGGTGTAACCGTGCTTGGTCACCAGCATGTCGGCCACGAGCGAGGCGAGCCTGCGCAGCAGCCGTCGCTCGTCGTCGTGGACGCGGTCCAGGGTGACGGCCAGGACGCCCACCTGGTCGCCACCGTCCAGCAGGGGCATATAGACCCGTACACCGCCGGCCTGCGGCACCTCGACGGGACGCGCCTCCTGGAAGGCACGACCGGCATCGGAGCCGTCGATCGGCTGCGGTTCCCCGGCTGCCAGCCCGTCGCCCGGCAGGGGGACGAGCCACACCTGGCCGTAGTCCTGCAGGAAGAGCGAGGTCTCGCGGCCGTCGAGCCTGCCGATCTGCCGTGCGACGAGCGGACCGAGCTGGTGCGGCGGCAGCTCGTGCCCCTGGTCCAGCAGGATTCCCAGAAACTCCTCCCCGAAGCGCTCCGACCGGGTGGAGCCTTCCGCGGGTCCTTGCCCCTCACCGCCCGTCATCGCCGTGGCCCGGGGGGGACGTTCTGGCGGATCTTCACGAAGGTGCTGTGCATACGAACTCCCGACGGAGACTCACCGGTCGACGCGGTGGGGAACTCCCGCCCGGATCGTGGGGGTCGATCCACCGACTCCCCATCGAGTCGGCCGTGCGCTCGTGCGGCGAGGACCGGCACAACAGCCACCGGGCGCGCCCCGGCCGAGCCGCGGCGGCTGGTCAGCACCGGCGGCGGCCTCAGCCGGATCGACCTCTTCGCCGTCGTCGTCCGCCGCCGCGAACATCTTGGTGGGGTCCGCGCCGTCTGCCGGCCTGCCCGCAGCATGGATCACTGCCCTGCAGGGCAACCGACCCCGCCTACCAGTAGTGGCGTCGACCGGCGACGGCGTGTCCCATCGCGCCGAGGATCCACAGGATGGCTCCCACGACCAGCAGGATGATCCCGATGGTCCACAGGATGGACAGGCCGGTGAGGAAGCCGACGACGAGCAGAATGACGCCCAGGATGATCATGATCTCTCCTTCGGGGAGTGGTGCCGGCGCGCCCGCGAACTGCTATGGGCCGCAAGGGCGTCGGCGGGAACGGCCGATCTCCTCCTCACTCCACGCGGTGTGGTCCGTGGCGGCTGACCTGTAGGCGGACCTCGGTTGGCATGTCGGTGAGGCCGGTGGACCGACGCGCGGTGCCGATCGGGCCTTCGCACAGGGCACCGAGAGTGGCGCCGGGCGTGCCCTCGGGGGTGAGGGTGAGGTCGATGCGGGTGCGGTGGCGGGCCGGTCGGCCGGTGATGACTACGGCCGCATGGCCTACCCCTGGCAGGGCACCGGCTTCGTTCGCGATCGCTTCGCTGAGTGCGCGGTCGCGCAGTTCGACGCCTTCCTGCGGGGGTATGCCGCCGACGGGCAGGGAGCCGGGGCGGTGTCGGCTCAGCTGGGCGAGCAGCCACCACAGGGCGAGGAGGGCGGTGAGGACGAGGGCGGCGATGACCGCGGGCCACCACCACCAGCCCTGGCTGCTCCAGCGGGCCCGGTCGGCGGAGCCGAGCAGGACGTCGGCCGGGGTGGTCAGGGGCCAGCCGGCGGGCGGGGCCAGATCGTGCCGCCTGTAGAGGTCGAGCCCGGCGAAGAGGATGAGCAGTCCGCCGCCGAGGAGGACCAGCCCGGCGAGGGCCAGCAGGGTGCGGTTGAGAGCGGATCGCGGCGTCATGGCGGGCTCCGGTGCTGCGGGTCTTGTGTCAGCGGGTGCGTCGCCGCGTCCGTACGGCGATGCGGGGAGGACGGGCGAGGGCAAGCCGGTCGCGCTCCTCGTCGAGGACGGCGGTGAGGTCGTCCTTCACCTGTCGGGGGTCTCGGAAGCGGACGTCCGCGCGGGCTTTGATGCGGTGGCGGCCCACCAGGACGTGCGCCGCGCCGACTCCGGGGACCCGCATGGCGGCGTCGCGCAACAGGACGGCGGCGCTGTTGCGGTCCACGAAGGCCCGCAGTCGCGGGCAGCCGGCGGGTGAGCGCAGGGGCAGCCAGCGTCGCTGACCGGGGGTGAGGGCCAGGACGATCAGCCAGACGCCGACGGCGGCGGCCACGGCGGCCCCCGTCAGCATCCATACGTCGTCCACCGGGCGGGTCGCCAGTTCGTCGGCCAGGTGCCGTCGCCAGGCCGTGGCCGGACGTCCCGCCCGTACGGCGACGACGTCGACGAGCGTCGCGACCGCGGCCACGAGGATCACCGCGGCGACCAGCGCCGCCGTGACGCTGCGCGCCGACCACTTGCGACGGGTTCGGTGCCCTCCTTCGTGCTCACCGGCTGTGAGGTCCGAGGGGGACACGTCGCGTTCGGGAGGATCGGGCTCCTTCGTCAGCGGCACTGCGGCACGGTGCCCGGACGACGCGGAGCCGCGGCCCGGGGGATGTGGACCGGATGTCATCACGATCGCCCTTCCTGCACGGCGTGCCCGGTGACCCGGGCCGCCCGGCCGCTCACCGGACCCGCCCCCGGCCCGCATCGGCGGCGGTCACCAGCCGCCGGACGGTGAGAAGGACCTCTCCCACCCGCAGCCCGGTCAGCTGGGCGACCCGTTCGGCGACGTCCCGCTGGATCCGCTCGCAGACACGGGGGATGTCGGTGGGGTAGGGCAGGTCCATGGTCAGATGCAGGCGCACCGATCCGGTACGGACGGCGGCGGAGGCTTGGGGTGCCGCAGGTCCGCCCCGATCGGGCGGTACCGCGGCGCGCCGCGCCTGCGCCGCGCGCGCGGCCTGCGCGGCGATACGGGCGACCACCCTGTCCGGGATGACGGTGGCGCCCCGCTCGGCCGGGGGCGGCAGCCCGGCGGCCGGTGCCGGCGGGCCCGACCCCTCACCGGGGGAACCGGGCCGGGTCTTCACCGCTGCCTCCGTGTCCGGAGGTCGAGGTCGCCCTGTACGACGAGGCCGACGATCAGCCCCGCCGCACCCAGGACCAGCACCAGCAGAAACGCCCAGAAGCCGCCGAAGTAGCCGGCGAAGCCGAGGGCCATGCCGGCCGCGAGTCCCGTCGTTGCTGTGTTCATCTCGCACTCACCCGTCTCGCGAGCGTCTCTCTCGCCGTGATCATCCGCTCGGGCCCGAGGACACGGCGGTGCTCCCGGCAGCGGTCATCTCACGCGGCCCTCGTCCGGTCCGGTCTGTTCCTCCTCGTCGTCGGGCAGGTGGACGTCGTCGACGGCGATGTTCACCTCGACGACCTCCAGGCCCGTCATCCGCTCCACGGCGCTGATGACGTTGGTGCGTACGCCGCCCGCGACGTCGACGATGGAGACGCCGTACTCGACGACGACGTCCAGGTCCACCGCGGCCTGGCGTTCCCCGACCTCGACCTTGACGCCGCGGGTGACCGCTCCGCCTCCGCCTCCGCCTGCGCCGGGGACGCGTTCCCGCATGGCTCCGAAGGCGCGGGCCATGCCGGCGCCCAGGTTGTAGATGCCCGGTACCTCGCGGGCGGCCATGCCCGCGATCTTGGCCACCACACCGTCCGCGATGGTGGTCCTGCCCCGTGTCTCGGCCGGAGCCCCGGCCCCGGTGCGGCCCTTGAGCGCGCTCACGCCCGCTTCGGGCCGGCTGCCCCCGCCGACGCTGGTGATGTTGTCCGTCATGGCGGTCGCCTCGATCGGTCGGCCGGACACCGGAATGGCGCCCGTCGAACGTTGGACATACCGGGCGGCACAATCCTCACGCGTCTGGCATGTGATGTGCGTCACAACTCGTATCAGGGGTACACGCTCGTTCCGAGCCTGCGTGGGAGCGTCATGATCGAACGCACTGCTTCCCCACGACTGGGGTGCGACCTGCCCGACCGCCTGCTGGCGGTACGGGCGGCCGAGGGGGACGAGGACTCCTTCGCCGTTCTCGTCCAGCGGCACAGCCGCTCCCTCCTGACCCTGGCCCGCTGCATGCTGGGCAACCCCCAGGACGCCGAGGAGGCCGTTCAGGACGCCTTCATCAGCGCCTGGCGCCACCTGCCGGAATACCGCCACAGGGCGGAGTTCCGCACCTGGATGTACCGGATCACCGTCAACCGCTGCCAGACCATGTGCCGCCGCCGGCCGCCGCCCCTCCCCCTGGACGCCGTCGCCGAACCCGCGGCGGGCGACGCGTGGAGCCAGCCCGCCCGGACCGCCGAGCAGGACGCGGCCACGGCCGCCCTGTTCCGCGCACTCGCCGAGCTGGACGCCGGACAGCGGGTCTGCTGGATCCTGAGGGAGGTGCAGGGCCTGCCCTACAAGGAGATCGCGCACGTGACGCGTACCGGCGAGCAGACGGTACGCGGCAGACTGTTCAGGGCACGCCGATCCCTGCAGGAGGCGATGGGCCCATGGCGCTAGACGACCCGCACACGCGGCCTCCCGAACCGCCCGGAGCCGGCGGGCCCCGCAACGGCTGGGCCGCCGCCGACGTGCCCCCGATCGCAGGCGATGAGGTACTGCCCTGCGGCCGCCTGCTCAGCCGGGTCTGGGAACAGGCACGGGACGCACCGCCGGCCGCGGACCCGCACCCGGTGTCCTGTCCATACTGCCGAGAGGCGGTCGAGGGACTGGCCACGGTGAACGCGGCCGCCCGGGCGCTGCGCGACGAGGACCCTCCGGGCCTGCACGCACTCGCCGACCGGGTCATGGACGTCGTCAGGGCAGAGGTCCGATTCGGGCGGCTGCTGCCCCTGGCCGACCCCGACCGGGACCTGCGGATCGCCGAGAGCGCCGCGGCGAAGGTGCTGAGGCGGGCCGCGGACACGGTCCCCGGTGCCAGGGCCGCGACCTGCCGGCTCGTACCCGAGGGCAACGGCACCGACGTGCGGGTGACCATGACCCTGGCCGCCGCCCTCGACCGCCCGCTGCCCGACCGGGTCCACCAGGTACGCCGATCGGTCCTCCACTCGGCCGGACAGGACCTGGGGCTCACGGTGACAGCCGTCGACATCACCGTGGCCGACGTACTGGAACCGGGACCGACCCTCGGTCCCCGCCTCCCGACGGGCGGTGGCGCATGATGACCGCCACCGGCACCACCGCGCTCCTCGGCGTCGCGGCCGAGGCAGCCCTCGCGGTTCCTGGCGTGGCCGCCCTGCAACCCCGCCTCGCGCGGCGCCTCGCGGCAGCCGCCGCGCCCACCCGGGCGGACACCACGCCACCTGAGGCCGGCGTACGCGCCGACCGGGCGCCGGACGGTTCGGGATGGCACATCGAGGTGCGCTGCGTCCTGACGGAGGGTCGGCGGGCGCTGGACATCGCCCGAAACGTCCACGACCGGGTGACAGCCGCCCTCGTCACCCACCTCGCCACCCACGGTGCCGCGGAGCCGGTCACCGTCGCGGTCACGGTGACCGGTATCGCCGCCTGGCGCGACGCGGCATGAGCGGCGGCGCGGGCACAGGCCCCGCGAACCGTCGTTCGGCAAGCTGGCTTCCCAGGGCGGAAGCGGCCGCGGGGCCCCAGGCGGGCAGGTGGTCGCCATGGACGAGGATGAGGCGGACGCGGCGCTGCGAGCGGCGCTCGACCGGCTGGCGTTCGCCACCCGGAGCGCGGCGGCGCTGTCGAGCACGCTGGACGCGGTCGAGGGGCTCAGGCGGGTGTGCCGCGTGCTGGTGCCGGGACTGGCGGACTGGTCCGCGGCCGATCTGATGGACGAGGACGGCGCCGTCGAGCGGGTCTGGGTCTCGCACCGTGACCCCAATGCCGCTCTGCCCAGCCTGACGGGACCGTTGCCGCCGGTGCCGGAGACGGTGACGGGCCCGCTGTCCCGGGTGCTTTGCGGCGCCGGCCCGCTGCTGTTGTCGGCCGGGCGGCTGCCGACCGCGCAGGAGGCGTCCGATCCGTTGCAGCACATCGCGGCAGGCATTCGGGTGCGGGGGACTCGGGAGGGGGACCCGGAGGTGGGCCGCGTTCAGCAGCGCATCCATGGGGCCGGCTCGACTCAGGCTCCTCCGGTTCAGCCAACGAGCCGGGGGAGCCGCTGACGTGACCGCAGTGACGGCGCCCCGCGATGGCGCCCATGGCCCCGCCGTTGGTGTGGCGGGTGGCGACGGGGAGTTCCACGCACGATCTGTGCCATCGTGACCCGGGAGGTGCCCTCATCCCGCGGGAGCGCTGCCCGCTGTTGTGGGCGCTGGCCGAGAGGCGTGCGGCACGCGGGGACGACGACAGGTGCCTGCGTGGTGACGGACGGCTGGTCCCGACGTGACGTGCTCGGTCAGACTCTGGAGGTGGACGAGGCCCTCGCCCGGTTGAGCCGCAGCCTTGCTCCCCGCCTCACGGACCGGGCCGCGGTGGACCTGCGGGTCGGCTCCCGTCCGGCTCGGGCGACAAGTAGCCCTGGCCGCTTTCAGGGCCCTGTCCGCAGTTTCGTGAATCCCCAGGCCAGCGGGGGGAACGACGGGCACAGCGCCCACGGCGCGGTGAGGTTCTGTTCGGCAAAAAGGCGTTCCGGAGCAGCCGCCCTGGCGCCCGCGTACGGCCATCTGGTCGTGTCGGTGCCCGCCAGGCGCAACAAGTCGAAGGCGACGAAGTGGGCGGGCCACTGCTCGGCGAGCCGGGCAGCGCCGGCACCGCGCCGCTGGAGGCGACCCTGGAGTCGCTCGAAGGCGAGCCTGCTGGATTTCCCGTACGACCAGCTCGCCGTCCAGGGCCGTCGCGTCGGCAGCTGGACCGTGCCCGGAACGAACCTCGGGGAAGGAGGGTGCGAGGTTCCTGTCCCTGCGCGAGCGCAACACCAAACGCCCGGCATCCAGAGAGAGCAGCGCTCTCCAGCCATCGTTATCCAGACTCTGGCGTGTCTCCTAAGACATGGGCCCGTCGAGCCGCTTTTGTACAGAGCAGCCGTGGCGGCCCCGTCCGCGGGCGAACGCCGGAGCGTGACTGTTCACGGATTGACGCTCACTGCGGCTATTACCAAGCTGGTGGGGGGGTGCGGAAGGGACTGCGGTCGTGAGCGGTGGACAAAGTGGGCTCACCCGATTGCTGACAGCAGCGGAGAGAGCGGCGCCGGCGGACGCCGTCGACGTGATCGCGGAGGACCTGCGGCGGCGTTTCGAGGCCACCAAGGTCTCTTTCCTCATCGTGGACCTGACAGGGAAGGCGGTGGCTCGGCTGTCCACCGCTCCCACTCAGGGTGGGCGGCAGGCCGAGCGGGTTCCCCTGCTCGGCAGTGTCTACGAGGAGGTGATCCGTACCCAGCGCCTGTATCAGGACGCGACCGGCGAGGGGCAGCGGGTGATCGTGCCCGTCACCAACCGCGGGGATGCGATCGGGCTGCTGGAACTGCTCCTGCCGACCGGCCCTGGCGAGGACGTGCTCGACGCAGTCGGGGAAGCCGCCCACATCCTGGCCTACATCGTGATCGCCAACGGCCGCTTCACCGATCTCTACACCTGGGGCAAACGGTCCAAGCCGGCCACCCTGGCGGCTGAAATCCAGTACCAGCTGCTGCCCCTGTCGCTGTCGTGCGAGGCCGCACAGTTCACCCTGTGCGGGAACCTGGAGCCCTCCGAGGACCTCAGCGGCGACACCTTCGACTACACCGTGGACCGCGACACCTTGCACGTGTCGGTGACCGATCCCATGGGCCACGACATGGATTCCGCCCTGGCCGCCACGGTCCTGGTGGGCGCCCTGCGCGGTGCCCGCCGGGCGGGCACCGGCCTGGGCGAACAGGCCCACCGGGCAGACCAGGCACTGATCGAACACGGCCACGGTCATGCCACCGGGCAGCTCCTGCGCATCAATCTCCATACCGGGCGGGCCCAGTTCGTCAACGCCGGTCATCCCTGGCCGCTGCGCATGCGCGACGGGGCTGTGGAGACGATTGCCTGCGAGGTGGACCATCCCTTCGGGCTGTCTGAGCTGACTCCCCACCCGTACCGTGTGCAGGACCTCGACCTGCGGCCCGGTGACCGTCTGCTCATGTTCACCGACGGCATGCTCGAACGTCACGGAGAGAAGGTCGATCTGCCCGCCCTGCTGGCGCGCACCCGGAATCTGCACCCGAGGGAGACCGCGCTGGCGCTGACGTCCGCGGTCCGGGACGCCGCCGACGGCCGGCTCGAAGACGATGCCACCGCCGTCTGCCTGGACTGGCACGGCCCCCAGGAGACCCAGCGGCACGTCAGCGCCGGCGCAGACACCGGGCAAGCCTCAGCCGCACGCACGAAGGACCAGTCGTGACCTGGGTGAACGGTGCCAACGCGAATGAGACATCACGAGGTGTCTGGAGAACCGTCCCACTTCTCCTCGGCGGCCCACCCATCGGGCGGCGCCGGGTCGGAGACGGGGGGCCGCGAGCATCGGGTCCGGCAGCGCCCACATGCGCCATGCCTTCCACGCGGGCGCCCCTTCGTGCGGTGCTGCTGTTCCCCGTTACTCGAGTAGACCGAGTTCCCAAGCACTCGCCGGTGCCTTTGCCGAGTTGCTAGGCAGCCTCTTTGGCAGCCCGCGCCATGACTTGCGGACAACCGTGCACCAGAATGAGGGCTCGAAGCCGTTCGTGCGATGGCCGATGGAGGGCGACCGTAAGGCGGCCCAGACGGCTGTCTGTCATTGCCGGTCGCGAGTGGGCGGGGAGTCAGCTCATTCTCAGCCTGCTCCGGCCAGGTTGGGCATTGGTTCGGGCGAAGCCATCCGGCTGTGGTCGGTAGATGCCGATACGCCGGGATCGATGCGACGGTTGCGCGATGCCGTCCCGGACGGGGGTCTGACTCTTGAGATCTTTGACCGAAGTGTCCAGTCACAGGCTTGTCGACCGTCGTTGCGGGCTGGCTTCTGCTGTCACCGAGCCACAGGGCGTGTCCCCATAGGGGCCTTGCCGAGTTCCAGGCGCCATCACGGTTCAGACCGCCCGAGCGGGCCGGTGCCATCCACTCAGCGTGTCACCCTGCGGGAGGCGAACCACCATGACGACCAGACAGCGCAGCACCTCCTCCAGTACGGATCCTCCCGTGCGGAGAGAAGTCGTGCTCGGCGTGGACACGCACGGTGAGGTTCACGTCGCCGCCGTGGTGTCCCCGCTGGGGAAGGTCCTTGGCACCGAGTCCTTTCCGGCGACGGTGGCTGGCTACCGTCGGCTGCTCGTGTGGGCCCGCAGGCGGGGGACGGTGCGCCGTGCCGGTGTGGAGGGCACCGGTACCTTCGGCGCGGGCCTGTCCCGCTACCTGCTGGCCCAGCATGTCCAGGTGTTCGAAGTGAACCGGCCCGACCGCACAGCCCGCCGTCTGCTCGGCAAGTCGGACCCGCTCGATGCGCAGGCCGCAGCGCGCGCCGTGCTCAGCGGTCGCACCCGGGCCCAGGCCAAGTCCGGCGACGGACCCGTGCAAGGCGCCCGGATCTACAAACTCGCCAAGGACTCCGCGGTCAAGGCCCGCACACAGGCGATCAACCAGGTCAAGGCCGTCCTAGTGATCGCCGACCCCGCCCTGCGGGAACGGTTGTCGAGCTTGGGCAATGCCGAGCTGTTCCGCACCTGCGCGACCGTCAGCCCACCCGATGGTGGGGGAGACGAGGACGCGGTGGTCCAGGCCACCCACATGACATTACGCATGCTCGCCGAACGCATCGAACAGCTCACCGGGCAGATCAACGAGCTGAACCAACGCCTGACCCGACTCGTCGAACGCCACGCGCCGCAACTGCTCGTACCGATGGGCATCGGCCCGGACAGCGCCGTCACTCTCCTGATCACCATGGGGGACAATCCCGAGCGGCTGAACACCGAGGCGTCCTTTGCTGCCCTTTGCGGAGTCAGCCCCATCGAGTACTCCTCCGGGCGGCGCATCACGCGACGGCTCAACCACGGCGGCGACCGGCAGGCCAACGCCGCCCTGCACCGCATCGTGTTCACCCGCCTGCGCCACGACCCCCGAACCCAGGCGTACTACGAACGCCGCACCCAGGAAGGCAAGACCCGGCGTGAGATCATCCGATGCCTCAAGCGATATGCCGCCCGCGAGGTCTTCAACCTGGTCAGAACGGTATCCAGCGTTCCCCCGTTATAGGGGCGTCCGTGAGACGTGAGAGGGTCTGGGGCGTGAGTGAGACACCCCCGAACACCCTGCAATACCGCTTTGACGGGCCAGAAGACGCTCCGGTCCTGATCTTGGGTCCCTCACTGGGTACCACATGGCACATGTGGGACCGCCAGGTGCCGGAGCTGACCAAGCAGTGGCGGGTCCTGCGGTTCGACCTGCCCGGTCACGGCGGGGCCCCCGCGCACCCGGCGGGGTCCGTCGCCGAGCTGGCCACGCGGCTGCTGGCGACGCTGGACTCGCTCGGTGTGCAGCGGTTCGGCTACGCGGGCTGTGCGCTCGGCGGTGCCGTCGGCATCGAGCTGGCCCTGCGCCGTCCCGAGCGGCTCGCCTCGCTGGCGCTGGTCGCGGCCTCGCCCCGGTTCGGGACCGCCGACGAGTTCCGGCAGCGCGGGGTGATCGTCCGTACCAACGGGCTCGACCCGATCGCCCGTACGTCGCCCGACCGCTGGTTCACCGGATCCTTCGCCGCGGCCCAGCCGGCGATCACCGAGTGGGCGGTGCAGATGGTCCGCACCACCGACCCGGGCTGCTACATCGCCGCCTGCGAGGCGCTCGCCTCCTTCGACGTCAGGGCCGAGCTCGGCCGGGTCGGCGTGCCGACGCTCGTGCTCGTCGGCTCCGACGACCAGGTCACCGGGCCCGCCGAGGCCCGCACTCTGGTCGCCGGCATACCGGACGCCCGGCTCGCGGTCGTCCCCGGCGCGTCCCACCTGGTCCCGGTCGAACAGCCGGCGGCCGTCACCGACCTGCTGGCGCACCACTTCTCCACCGCCTGGCAGCAGCCCTACGACACCGGCCAGACGCTGCTGCCGGCGGCCGCGGCCGCGGCCGTCCCGCTCCCGGCCGTGCCGCCGCAGGCCACGCCGGTCGCCGAGATAGCCCCGGCCGCCGTACCGGCACAGCCGGACGGGCAGTCCGACCGGTACGGGACCGGGCTGAAGATCCGCCGGGAGGTGCTCGGCGACGCGCACGTGGACCGGGCGCTGGCCGAGGCCGAAGGGTTCTCCGAGGAGTTCCAGGAGTTCGTCACCCGCTACGCCTGGGGCGAGATCTGGGACCGGCCGGGCCTGGACCGCCGTACCCGCAGCTGCATCACGCTGACCGCGCTGGTCGCGGGCGGCTATCTGGAGGAGCTGGCCGTGCACACCAGGGCCGCCCTGCGCAACGGCCTCACCCCGGACGAGATCGAGGAGGTGCTGCTGCAGGCGGCCGTGTACTGCGGGCTGCCGGCCGCGAACAGTGCGTTCCGGGTGGCGCGGCAGGTCGTCCAGGAGGAGACCACGCCCGCCGAGTGAACGCCCGGTGAGTGCGAGTGAGCCCCGCGCCGCCGTACACGGCAGGATGGTGTGACATGAAGCTCACGAAGAAGTCCCACGCCTGTGTCCGCCTCGACAAGGACGGTCAGACGCTCGTCATCGATCCCGGCGGGTTCAGCGAGGAGGACGCCGCGCTCGGCGCGGATGCCATCCTGATCACGCACGAGCACCCGGACCACTTCGACGAGTTCCGGCTCCGGGCCGCCATGGAGAACAACCCCGCGGCCCGGATCTGGACGCTGAAGTCCGTCGCCGAGCGGATCACCTCGGCCTTCCCGGGCCGGGTGCACACCGTCGGCCACGGCGACACCTTCACCGCGGCCGGCTTCGAGGTGCAGGTCCACGGCGAACTGCACGCGGTGATCCACCCGGACATCCCGCGGATCACCAACGTCGGCTATCTGATCGACGGCGGCAAGGTCTTCCACCCCGGCGACGCCCTCACCGTGCCCGCCCATCCGGTTCAGACGCTGATGCTCCCGGTGATGGCCCCGTGGAACAAGATCTCCGAGGTCATCGACTACGTCCGCGAGGTGCGGCCGCAGCGCGCCTACGACGTCCACGACGCCCTGCTGACCGACCTGGCCCGTCCGATCTACGACCGCCAGATCGGCGCCCTGGGCGGCACGGACCACCAGCGGCTGACCCCGGGGGCGTCGGCGGAGGTCTGAGCCCGTTGTCAGAGGCTCCGGGTAGGTTGTGAGGCATGCGCATCGCTACCTGGAACGTGAACTCGATCACCGCCCGCCTGCCGAGGCTGCTGGCCTGGCTGGAGAGCAGCGGCACCGACGTGCTGTGCCTGCAGGAGGCCAAGGTCGCCGAGGAGCAGTTCCCGGTCGACCAGCTGCGCGAGCTGGGGTACGAGTCGGCGGTCCACGCCACCGGCCGGTGGAACGGCGTGGCGGTGCTCTCCCGGGTCGGCATCGAGGACGTCGTCAAGGGCCTGCCCGGTGACCCCGGCTTCGACGGCGTCACCGAGCCGCGCGCCATCTCGGCGACCTGCGGCCCGGTCCGCGTCTGGTCGGTGTACGTCCCCAACGGCCGCGAGGTGGAGCACCCGCACTACGCCTACAAGCTCCAGTGGTTCGAGGCCCTGAGGGCGGCCGTCGCCGGGGACGCGGGCGGCAGCCGCCCGTTCGCCGTCATGGGGGACTACAACGTGGCGCCGACGGACGACGACGTCTACGACCCGGCCGTCTTCGAGGGCTCCACCCATGTCACCCCCGCCGAGCGCGCCGCCCTCGCGTCCCTGCGCGAGGCCGGACTGAACGACGTGGTGCCCCGCCCGCTGAAGTACGACCACCCGTTCACGTACTGGGACTACCGCCAGCTCTGCTTCCCCAAGAACCGCGGCATGCGCATCGACCTGGTGTACGGCAACGCGCCCTTCGCCAAGGCCGTCAAGGACGCCTACGTCGACCGCGAGGAGCGCAAGGGCAAGGGTGCCTCCGATCACGCTCCGGTGGTGGTCGACCTCGAGGTCTGATGCCACGCTGGTTCCATGAACCTTCCGTTCCTGGGCCACCGGCACGACAAGAGCGGACACGCGGCGATCCCCTCCGACCCCGAGGGGATCGCCGCGCTGCTCTCCGAGTGCGAGCTGCTCCGCTCGCAGGCGGCCCGGGCGGGCGTCCGCCTCGACGACACGCCGGCCTCCCTGGAGGCCCTGGACCAGCTCGTCCCGCGCTGGCGCGACGACGCCGAGATCCTGCCCCGGCTGGGCAACGACGCGGGACTGTATCTGGGCACGGTCGTGGTGCGCACCGTGCCCGGCGCCACCTGGCTGATCCGCCCCGACGGCGAGCCCGTGGTACGGCTGGCCTCCGGCCGTGAGGTCGAGGTCGCCGGCGCCGGGCAGGACTGGGCCGCGAGCGGCGTCCCCGAGCTGTCCCAGCTGTACGCGGAGATCGCCGAGACCTGAGCCTGCGTCCGTTCCTCATCTCCGCTGCGGCAGGGGCCGGTTGGCACACAGCGCGGGGATGCCCCGTTGCGTGGGGCGGAGTTCCTCCACGGTGGGGCGGCTCATCGCAGCCGACCTCGACTAAGATGTGCCGTTCTGCATGCTGCGAGACCCCAGGGGGCGGCAGTTCACACGGGCCAGGCTCGTCCGGCGGCAGCCGGAGATCACTGCTCGCCGAGCGGGACGGACACGTACGACGGGTCGTCCGGGGGCGAGGAGAAGGTCAGCTGCGCGCCGGACGGGTTGTGCTCGATGTACAGCGGGTCGACCGTGTCGACCACCAGCGCGAGGCGGTGCCCGGCGGGAACGTCGTAGGCCGTGGAGAACAGGTCCAGGTCCACGTCGAACGGTTCGCCGGGTGTCCGCCCGTGCCAGGTGTACGGCGCGTTGGTGACCAGCTTGCCGACACCGAGCGGCCCGACGTCGTACAGGTAGGCCACGAGGGTGCCGCTCTCCGCGGTGGGAGTGAGCGTGGTGTGCAGGGTGGCCGTGCCGCGCACCTTCTGGGTGCCGGCGTACCGCTCCGACTGCCAGACGGCCGCCCAGCGGCGCGGCAGCAACGGGATGGCGGCCATGGGCGGCAGCTGCGCGACCTGGTCGAGGATGCTGGACAGGAAGACGACCCCGCCGTCCGCGCCGGAGTCGACGTTGGCGTGGATGGTGGTGGAGCCCGGGAGCGCGAACTTCCTGCGCGTCGCCTCGACCGACTTCCAGTCCGGGTAGCCCTCGTATCCCCCCGCGCTACGGGACTTCAGCTGGACCGGCTGCTCACGGTCGATGCCGTTGTCGGCGCCCTTCAGATAGTGGTCGAGCCAGCGCTCGGTGTCCGTCCAGACGTCGTTGGGCAGCCCGAACAGGCCCGTCAGTTCGGCGGTCGCGTGGTCGCCGGGGCGCAGCTCCAGGCGCTTGGGGACGGTCAGCTTCCGGTAGAAGTCGGCCTCCTGGTTCGCCGGGAAGACGGTGTCGCCCCAGGCGTTGGCGAGCATGACGGCCGCGCCGTTCTTGTTGAGCTGATCGACATAGGTCGCGGCGGAACGTTTCCGCCCCCAGTCGATCATCTCCTGTTCCTTGGACAGGTTCGAGGAGTACAAGTTGTCGAAGATCTCGCGCAGTTCGGGGCTCTCCCGGCCGGTCAGGGTGGCCGTGCCGTCCAGTACGGCGGCCGCCTGGACGTGCTGGGTGCGGCCCGAGTAGATCGAGTCGATCAGGTCCGCCCAGCCGCTGAGCGCGGCCACGGCCTTGATGCGCCTGTCGTGCGCGGCGGCGAGCAGGCTGATCCCGGCGCCGTACGACACCCCGGCCATGCCCACGTGCCGCGGGTCGGCCGGGGTGTTGGCGAGGGCCCAGTCGATGACCTTGGAGGCGTCCGCTATGTCCGGCGGACCGGCCACTTCTATCTGTCCGCCGGACTGCCAGAAACCGCGCACGTTGTAGGTGAGCACCACATAGCCGGCGTCGGCGAGCTTCTGCGCCTGGGCGAGGTACTCCACCTGGGGCAGGCTCCAGCTCGTGGGCAGCACGATGAGCGGGTAGCTGTGCGAGCCGTCGGCGCCCGCGGGCGTGACGACGTTCGCCTTCAGCACGGTGCCGCCGTCGCCGGTGATGTCGACGAACCGGACGTCCGGGCCGGCGGCCTGGGCGGCGGGCGCCAGGCCGACGACACTTCCGGCGATGAGCGCCGCCGAGACGGCTCCTGCGGCGGCGGTGCGCAAAGTGGTGCGACCGTGTCCCATGGGTCACTCCTTCAACTGTCGCAGTGCAAAGTGACCCGACGGTAACCGGACGCCCTTACCGTAAGTAACCCGTCGGTAAGTTACGTACCAGTAAAGTTTGTTGAACGACTATGCGGCCGTGTCGGCCGAGGCCGCCTCGGGCAGGGGAGTGCGCGCCGCCCGCGTCACGTCCGCCACCAGCTCGACCACGTCCGGGCCGTACGCCTGCGAGTTGACCACCTTCAGCAGCAGCACGAAGGACCCGGTGCCGTGCTTGCGGCGCAGCCGCTCGTGGTGGCGGGCGAGATAGCGGGTGGCGGCCTGGTTGGTGATGGCTCGCTGGCCGCAGAAGAGGAAGACCGGGCGGGCGTCCGTCTGCCCGCTCGCGGTGAGCCGGGCGAGCAGGACGTACTCGCTCCGGCCGCGCTCCATGCGGTACCGCTCCCCGCCGATCCGGAACATGCCCCGCTCCGCGACCGGTTCGGTCTCCGTGTTGACCCACACGCCCGGCAGCAGCGAGGAGAGGTGGGCCGCCATCCGGCGGTTCGAGTAGGGCCCGCCGACACAGAACTCGGTGCGCTCGCCGAACCCTTGCTGGGCCCCGTCATGTCCCACCACCTGGGCACGCGCATGGCAGTCCTTGATCAGGGCGGAGAGTTCCAGCAGGGCGTACATGTCGTAGCGCTTCACCGACAGCTCCGGTCCACCCGACGCGCGAGGAACGACGAGCAGTGACTCGGAGTTGTCCGGCAGCCCGAAGAACTCCTGCTTGCGCCGCAGTTTGCGCCGCCACAGATACGTACGGGCGAGCCAGCCCAGCGAGGCCGATATCCCGGTCGCCACCAGGCCCAGGACGATGTTGCGCACGTCGTCGTTCATGGCCGCGCATGGTAGCGGTCCCGGGCCAACGCTACGTACCCGTGTTCGACACGTGACGGTCGTGTGGCAGGACACCCAGGCGTACTGTCGGTACTACGGCAATCTGGTTACGCTGCGCGGACTGTCCCGACGGGAGGTACGGATGGGTCGTCCTGGCACGCGGAGAATGGCGGTTCTGGCGGTCTCGGCCGCGCTGGTGTCGGTGGGGGCGGCGGCGCCGCCCGCCGCGACAACGACCGGCACGCCCACCAAGGTTCCCGTGGCGGTGGGCTACGGCGGCGCGGTCGCCAGCGTCGACGCGGACGCCTCCGCCGCCGGCATCGAGGTACTCAGACACGGCGGCAACGCGGTCGACGCGGCCGTCGCCACCGCCGCCGCGCTCGGCGTCACCGAGCCGTACTCCGCGGGCATCGGCGGTGGCGGCTACTTCGTCTACTACGACGCCAAGTCGCGCACGGTGCACACCATCGACGGCCGGGAGACGGCGCCGCTCAGCGCCGACTCCGACCTGTTCCTGGAACACGGCAAGCCGCTCGCCTTCGCGGACGCCGTCAGCAGCGGCCTGAGCGTCGGCACCCCCGGCACGCCCGCGACCTGGCAGACCGCGCTGGACGAGTGGGGCAGCAAGCGGCTCGGCACGGTCCTGCGGCCGGCCGAGCGGATAGCCCGTGACGGCTTCACGGTGGACGACACCTTCCGCTCGCAGACCGCCTCCAACGAGACCCGGTTCCGCTACTTCCCGGACACCGCGAAGCTGTTCCTGCCCAACGGACAGCTGCCCGTCGTCGGCTCCACCTTCAAGAACCCCGAACTCGCCCGCACCTACGAGGAGCTGGGCCGCCGGGGCATCGACGCCGTCTACCGCGGGGACATCGGCGACGACATCGTCAAGACGGTCGAACACCCGCCCGTGGACCCCGCCTCCGGCTGGAACGCCCGCCCCGGCAAGCTGGCCGAGAAGGACCTCGCCGTCTACCGGGCCAAGTTCCAGGCGCCCACCAGGACGTCGTACCGCGGTCTGAACGTGTACTCCATCGCGCCCTCCTCCTCGGGCGGCACCACGGTCGGCGAGGCCCTCAACATCCTGGAGAACACCGACCTGTCGAAGGCGAGCGAGGCGCAGTACCTGCACCACTTCATCGAGGCGAGCCGGATCGCCTTCGCCGACCGCGGGCGCTGGGTCGGCGACCCCGCCTTCGAGGACGTACCGACGACGGAACTGCTGTCGCAGCGGTACGCCGACTCGCGGGCCTGCCTGATCAAGGACGACGCGGTCCTCACCAGCCCGCTCGCCCCCGGCGACCCGCGCCACCCGGCGGCCTGCGGCAAGGGTGGTACGGCGGCCCCGACGACGTACGAGGGCCAGAACACCACCCACCTGACCGTGGCCGACAAGTGGGGCAACGTCGTCTCCTACACGCTCACCATCGAGCAGACCGGCGGCAGCGGCATCACCGTGCCCGGCCGTGGCTTCCTGCTCAACAACGAGCTGACCGACTTCTCCTTCGCCCCCGCCAACCCGGCCGTGCACGACCCGAACCTGCCCGGCCCGGGCAAGCGGCCGCGCTCGTCGATCTCCCCGACGATCGTGCTGGACCGGAGCAACCGGCCGGTGGTGGCGCTCGGTTCGCCCGGTGGCGCGACCATCATCACCACCGTGCTGCAGACCCTCACCGAGTTCCTCGACCGTCATCTGCCGCTGGTCGACGCCATCGCCGCACCGCGTGCCAGCCAGCGCAACGCGGCGAAGACGGAACTCGAACCGGCCCTGTACAACAGTGATCTGCGCAAGCAGCTCGAGGCCATCGGTCATTCCTTCTCGCTCAACCCCGAGATCGGTGCGGCGACC
Organism: Streptomyces puniciscabiei; assembly: GCF_006715785.1. Taxonomy (NCBI): domain Bacteria; kingdom Bacillati; phylum Actinomycetota; class Actinomycetes; order Kitasatosporales; family Streptomycetaceae; genus Streptomyces; species Streptomyces puniciscabiei. Next base: position 388,817 of record NZ_VFNX01000001.1, on the reverse strand, counting down.
GGTGTGCAACGGCTGCCGGGCGGCAAGTGGCTGGCCGCCGCCGAGAAGGTACGGCGCGGCGGCGGCTCGGCGATGGTGGTGGACCCGGCGCCGTAGCGTGTCGCAGGCCCGCGCGGCCTACAACTCCGGTGCGGGCGGCTGGGTTTCCTCGGTACGGAAGTCCAGCCGCCCGTCCGCGACGCCCACCGTCACCCGGCTGCCCTCGGAGATCGTGCCGTTCAGCAGCAGCCGCGACAGCTGGTTGTCCACCTCCCGCTGAATGGTGCGGCGCAGCGGCCGGGCGCCGTACTCCGGCTGGTAGCCGCGCTCGGCGATCCAGTCGACGGCCGCGTCCGTGAACGTGACCGCGACGCCCTGCCCGTCCAGCAGCCGCCGGGTGCCCTCCAGCAACAGATCGGTGATCTGCCGCAGTTGCTCGCTCGTCAGCTGCCGGAAGACCACGATCTCGTCGATGCGGTTGAGGAACTCCGGCCGGAAGTGCTCGCGCAGCGGCCGCAGGATCTGCTCGCGCCGCGCCTCCTCGTCCGCCTCCGCGCCGCCCGGCCCGAACCCGATCCCTCCGCCGCGCCGGATGATCGCATCGGAGCCGAGGTTGCTGGTCATCACGATGACCGTGTTGGTGAAGTCCACCGTCCGGCCCTGCGAGTCGGTCAGCCGGCCGTCGTCCAGGACCTGCAGCAGGATGTTGAAGACGTCCGGGTGGGCCTTCTCCACCTCGTCCAGCAGCAGCAGCGAGTACGGGTGCCGGCGCACCACCTCGGTGAGCTGACCGGCCTCCTCGTGGCCGACGTACCCGGGCGGGGCGCCGACCAGCCGGGAGACGGTGTGCCGCTCCTGGTACTCGCTCATGTCGAGCCGGACCATGCGGTCCTCGCTGCCGAACAGCGCCTCCGCCAGCGCCCGGGCCAGCTCGGTCTTGCCGACGCCGGTCGGGCCGAGGAACAGGAAGCTGCCGATCGGCCGGTTCGGGCTCGCGAGGCCCGCCCGGGAGCGCAGCACGGCCTCGGAGACCACGGCGACCGCCTCCTCCTGGCCGACGACCCGCTGGTGCAGGTGTTCCTCCAGGCCGAGCAGCCGCTCCTTCTCCTCCTGGGTGAGCCGGCTGACCGGGATGCCGGTCTGCCGGGACACCACCTCGGCGATGGCCTCCGCCGTCACCTCCAGGTCCAGCCCCTCGTCGGCCTTGTCCTCGTGGCTCGCCTCGGCGATGCGCTGCTTCAGCTCGCCGATCCGGTCGCGCAGCTCCTTGGCCTTGTCGTAGTCCTCGCCCGCGACCGCCTGGTCCTTGTCGCAGACCAGCTGCTCCACCTCGCGCTCCAGCGCGCGCACGTCCGCGCCCTTCGTCCCGGCACCGAGCCGGACCCGCGCGCCCGCCTGGTCGATCAGGTCGATCGCCTTGTCCGGCAGCCGCCGGTCGGTGAGATACCGGTCCGACAGCTCCACGGCGGCCACCAGCGCCTCGTCGGTGTAGCGGACCTGGTGGTGGGCCTCGTACCGGTCGCGCAGCCCGCGCAGGATCTCGATCGTGTCCTCGGTCGTCGGCTCGGGCACCAGGATCGGCTGGAACCGGCGGGCCAGCGCCGCGTCCTTCTCGATCCGCCGGAACTCCTCCAGCGTGGTCGCGCCCACGATGTGCAGCTCGCCCCGCGCCAGGGCGGGCTTGAGGATGTTGCCCGCGTCCATCGAGCCGCCCTCGCCGCCGGAGCCCGCACCCACGACGGTGTGCAGCTCGTCGAGGAACACGATCAGCTTGTCCGAGTGGGAGCGGATCTCCTCCACGATGGTGTTCAGGCGCTCCTCGAAGTCGCCCCGGTAGCGGGTGCCGGCGACGACGCCGGTCAGGTCCAGGGCCACGACCCGGCGGCCCGCCAGGACGTCCGGCACGTCCGAGTCGGCGATGCGCTCGGCGAGGCCCTCGACGATGGCGGTCTTGCCCACCCCCGCGTCCCCGATCAGCACCGGGTTGTTCTTGCCGCGCCGGGACAGCACCTCGATGGTCTGCTCGATCTCGGTGTCCCGGCCGATGACCGGGTCGATCCGGCCCTGCCGGGCCAGCTCGGTCAGATCGCGGCCGTACTTGTCCAGCGTGGGCGTGCCGGTGGCGCGCGGCCGCTCCACCCGGACCGGGGCGCTCTCCGGGGCCTCCGGCGGCAGGGAGCCGGCCGAGAACCGGGCCGCGTTCAGGATGTGGCCCGCCGCCGAGTCCGGGTTGGCCGCCAGCGCGCTCAGGACGTGCTCCGGGCCGATGTACCCGGCGCCGCTCGCCCGCGCCAGGTCGTGCGCGTCCAGCAGAGCGCGCTTGACCGCCGGGGTGAGCGAGAGCGACGTCGGCGGCGGCGCCTCGCCCGGCGGGTGCTGCGCCGGGCCGGCCCGGTCGTCGATCTCCGACGCGAGCGAGTCCGGGTCCGCGCCCGCCCGGCTCAGCAGGCTCCGGGTGGGCTCGGCCGCCACGGCGGCGCGCAGCAGGTGCTGGGTGTCCAGGTCCCGGCTGCCGTGCTCGACGGCGTACAGGGCGGCCCCTCTGACCAGCTCGCGGGCCGGCTGGCTGAGCAGCCGGCCGATGTCGATGTGGCGAGGCGCGCCGCGGGCTCCGGCGGATCCGCCGAAGAAGCGGGCCAGGAATTCACCGAAGGGGTCAGGAGGGTAGCCGTTGGTCATGGCGATGCGCTTCCTTCGCTGACGACTGGCTCCGCCGGGTAACCGGGTGGGGGCTGTTCATGCCCACGATGACACGAACCGGTGGGGCGGGCATGTTCGCCTACTGGGGAGGGGCTCGCTGTCCGTCTGGCGGCTGCGGGATGTCTGTGGTTGCTCGCGCAGTTCCCCGCGCCCCTTCAGGGCGCTTCCCGCGCCGTGAGGATCCGGGGACCCGAGTCTGTGATGGCCACTGTGTGCTCGACGTGGGCCGCGCGGGAGCCGTCGCTCGTCCTCAGGGTCCAGCCGTCGCCGGCCGCGTAGTAGCTGTCCTTGCCGCTCGCGATGAGCATGGGCTCGATGGCGAGGACCATACCGGGGCGCAGCGGGAGCCCACGCCCCGGGCGGCCCTCGTTGGGGACGTCGGGGTCCTCGTGCATACGGCGGCCGATGCCGTGGCCGCCGAAGCCGTCGGGGATGCCGTAGCCGGCGCTGCGGCAGATCCGGCCGACGGCGTGGGCGATGTCGCCGATGCGGTTGCCGGGGACGGCGGCCTCGATGCCGGCCGCCAGCGCCCGCTCGGCCGTCTCGATCAGGCGCAGGTCCGCCGGGCGCGGGCGGCCCACCGTGAAGCTGATCGCCGAGTCGCCCGCCCAGCCGTCCAGGGTGGCGCCGCAGTCGATCGAGACCAGGTCGCCGTCGCGGAGGCGGTGGCCGGTCGGGATGCCGTGCACGATCGCGTCGTTCACGGAGGCGCAGATCACGGCGGGAAAGGGGGTCGGGGCGAAGGACGGGCGGTAGCCCAGGAACGGCGACGAGGCCCCGGCCTCGCGCAGCACCTCCCGTGCCACCTCGTCCAGCTCCAGCGGGGAGACGCCGACGTCCGCGGCGTGTCGTACGGCGGTCAGGGCCCGCGCGACGACCTGGCCGGCCGCGTGCATCGCGTCGATCGAAGTGTCCGTCTTCAGTTCCACCATGCCAATTACTATACCGGTATTTTAATGGGGGCCGCGGTCGGGACCGGTATTAGAATGGGCGCATGGTGCGCACCCCCCTCACTCCCGAAGAGCGCGAACGCGGCGAGCGGCTCGGACAGTTGCTGCGCGAGGCGCGCGGCGGGCGGAGCATGCCCGAGGTCGCCGCGCAGGCGGGCATCTCCGCCGAGACGCTGCGCAAGATCGAGACGGGCCGGGCGCCGACACCGGCGTTCTTCACTGTGGCCGCGCTGGCCGGGGCTCTCGGGCTGTCGATGGACGAGCTGGTGGCGCGGTGTGCCCTCGCGCCCGCATGAGGGGCCGGTCCGCGCAGTGAGGGTGAGTCCGTGATGAGGCGCCCGCACTCTGCCGGAAAACTCTGTGTAGCAGCGCCGTAACACGACTCGTGTTGCCTGACCACCGGAAGTGCCGGCGGTCGGGCGGGAGCTGAGCGATGGTCGTGGATCGACTCCCCGGGGGAGTACGGGAGTTCGCGAGCTATCTGGACGGCCTGCTGGCGCGCCTGGACCAGGGCGGCGGGTGGAGCGGGGTCTTCTGGCAGCGGGATCCCGACGGCATGCGGGCCTGCCTGGACGGGCGCGAGGTGCCGCCGTGGGACGTGGTGGAGGCGCTGCTGGAGGACCTCGCCGCGGCGTACGGCTCCGCCGCCGCAGCAGCCGAACGGGAAAGGGCCCGCGCCCTGTACCGGGCCGCCCTCACGGCGTACGACGCCCGCCCCGGCGCGCGGGACACTCTGCTCGACCGCCTCGACGTGATGCTCCGCGAACAGCGCTACGCCGCCGAACGGCATTCCGAACTGACCCGCCTGCTGTCCGCCGCGTCCGCCCCCGAAGACGCCGACTCCCTCCGCCTCGACCTCGCCTGGGCCCAGGACGACCACGACCGTGCCACCGCGCGGTGCGCCGAACTCCGCTCCCGTTTGGCGGAGTTGGACCGGCGCGCGGCGGTGCGGTCGCGCGGGGTGCGGCAGGGGGGCGAGACCGGGCCGTCGTGGGCCGCGGGCGGCGGGGGCGCGGAGGCGCCGCCCAGCTTTCGCGAGGCCGGGCGCGATGGCCGGGCGGTGGAGGGGGAGCGGTGGCGGGCCGGGCGTTCGGGTGGGGTGCGGCTCGGGGACGAGTCCGGGCCGCCGCGGGACGAGGGCGAGGACCTGGAGGTACGGGGGAGCGGCGCGGCGGCGAAGGCCTCGCCGCCCCTGCGGGACACCGGCCGTGATCACGCCCGGCGCGAGGCCGAGCCCGCGTACCGCTCGGCGGCCGGACCGGAGCCCTGGGCTCCGGGCCCTGTCCCAGGCGAGGCGCGTCGCGCCGACAGCCGCCCTTTCGGGCCGACCGACCACGCCACGAGCCACCTCGCACCAGGCCGAGCACCCCTGCCCGACGACAGCTCCACTTCCGCCGACACCACGAACCCGCCCTCGCTGACGGACGGCCCCCCTCGGGCCCCGCACACCGCCCCGCCCGGTCGGATCCCGGGTGCGGTCGCGCCGCCTCGGGGCTCGGATGCCGAGGGTTCCGTGTGGGCTGCGCGCACGGTGGGCCCGGCACTGGCTCCGCACGGCGAGGCGTCCGGTCGGATGCCGGGTGGGGTCGCGTCGCCTCAGGGTTCGGATGCCGAGGGTTCCGTGTGGGCTGCGCGCACGGTGGGCCCGGCTCTGGCTCCGCACGGCGAGGCGTCCGGTCGGGTGCCGGGTGGGGTCGCGTCGCCTCGGGGTTCGGATGCCGAGGGTTCCGTGTGGGCTCCGCACACCGTCGCCCCCGCTTCGGTCCCGAACTCTGACGGCTCGACTCGCGCCCGGCGTGACATAGCGCCCGGTCCGGTGCCGCATGCCGACGGTTCGACTCGGGCTCCGTACACGGCAGCGCCCGCTCCGGCCCCGCACCCGGTCACGCCTGCCCCTGCCGCCGCGCCCTCTCCCCGCGCTGGTCAGGCCGCGCAAGCCACCTCGCCCCCTGCCCAGGCAGCCCCACCCTCTCCCCGCGCCGGTCAGGTCGCCCAAGCCGCCTCGCTCCCTCCTCAGGCCGCCCCTCCCTCTCCCGGCGCGCGTCAGGGCGCGCAGCAGACCCCGGCGTCCCCCCTTCCCGCCGACGCCCCAGCGCCCCCCGTACCGGCTCCTCGTACCGTTCCGGTCGACTCCCGTGCCGCCACCCCGCACTCCTCCTCGGCGACCGCCAAGTCCCGTAAGCGCCGGCGGGGCAGTGCGCGGTTCGCCGGGATGGTGGAGGAGGGTGCGGTGGCCGCTGGCGTGGTGCCGGCGACGGCCCCTGCGGTGCTGCCGGAGGCGCCCGCGCGTCGTACGCCGCGCGGGGCGCGGTTCGCCGGGGCCGGGCAGGCGGCCGAGCCCGTTGCGGCGGCGCCCGCCGAGGTGGTGGACGCCGAGGCGGAGGTGGCCGTGGCGGGGGTCGTGGAGCGGCTGGGGCGGCTCAGGGCCGAGGGGCGCAGTGGGGAGGCGCATGGGCTGCTCGTCGAGGTCGTGCAGTGGCCTCCCGGTTGGTTCCCGGCGCTCGCCGACGCGCTGCACCGCGCCGGTCTCGGCGCCGACTGGGCGACGCTGCTGTGGGAGACCGCCTCGCTGCCCGCGGAGCGGCTGGTCGCCGCCGCCGACGCGCTCACCGCAGCCGGACGGGAGGCCGACGGGCTCCAGTTGCTGCGGCAGGGGGTGGCCCGCCCGGCGGAGCAGATCGGCGCGGCCGTGCTGAGCCTGGAGGAGGAGGGGCGCCGGCGGGAGGCGGCGGCGCTGCTGGACGCGTGTGTGCGGGGGCGCACCGCGGAGGAGGCCGCCCGGAGCGTCGTACCGGATCCGCGCCGGCTCGTGCCCCTGCTGCTGCACGCCGCGCGGGCCGTCTCCGAGGAGCGGCACTGGGACCTCGTGCACGCACTGCGGGTGGCCGGGCACACGACGTGACCGGCGGCCCGTCACATCGTCCGGGTATGCTCCGTTTCACCCCTTCGAGCGTCCCCCTGGCTCACCCACAGGAGTAAGAAACGTGATCGACTCCGCGGGTTGACGACGATGGTCTTGGCAAGGGCCTCCCGGAGGCTTACTTTCGTCCCTCTACGGCCTGCTCTACGGGCGTAGAGGCTCTGACGGTCCCGTCGAAGGAGCAGCTCATGGCCAACGTCGTACGAGCCGCCCTGGTCCAGGCCACCTGGACCGGCGACACCGAGTCCATGGTGGCGAAACACGAGGAGCACGCCCGCGAGGCGGCCCGGCGGGGCGCCGGGGTCATCGGGTTCCAGGAGGTCTTCAACTCGCCCTACTTCTGCCAGGTCCAGGAGCCGGAGCACTACCGCTGGGCCGAGCCGGTGCCCGACGGGCCGACCGTGCGGCGGATGCAGGACCTCGCGCGCGAGACCGGGATGGTCGTCGTGGTCCCCGTCTTCGAGGTCGAGCAGTCCGGGTTCTACTACAACACCGCCGCCGTGATCGACGCCGACGGGACCTACCTCGGCAAGTACCGCAAGCACCACATCCCGCAGGTCAAGGGGTTCTGGGAGAAGTACTACTTCAAGCCCGGCAATCTGGGCTGGCCCGTCTTCGACACCGCCGTGGGGAAGATCGGCGTCTACATCTGCTACGACCGGCACTTCCCGGAGGGCTGGCGTCAACTCGGCCTCAACGGCGCCCAGTTGGTCTACAACCCGTCGGCCACGCACCGCGGGCTGTCCTCCTACCTGTGGCAGCTGGAGCAGCCCGCCGCGGCCGTCGCCAACGAGTACTTCGTCGCCGCCATCAACCGCGTGGGCCAGGAGGAGTACGGCGACAACGACTTCTACGGGACCAGTTACTTCGTCGACCCCCGCGGGCAGTTCGTCGGCGAGGTCGCGAGCGACAAGTCCGAGGAACTCCTCGTCCGTGACCTCGACTTCGATCTGATCGAGGAAGTGCGGCAGCAGTGGGCCTTCTACCGCGACCGCCGCCCCGACGCCTACGAAGGACTGGTGCAGCCGTGAACGACCTCTACTCCCGCCACCGCCAGGTCATGCCCGACTGGCTCGCCCTCTACTACGACGAGCCGCTCGAGATCACCCACGGAGAGGGCCGCCATGTCTGGGACTCCGCCGGCAACAAGTACCTGGACTTCTTCGGCGGCATCCTGACGACGATGACCGCGCACGCGCTGCCCGAGGTGACCAAGGCGGTCGGCGAGCAGGCCGGGCGGATCATCCACTCCTCGACCCTCTACCTCAACCGGCCGATGGTCGAACTCGCCGAGCGCATCGCCCAGGTGAGCGGAATCCCGGACGCCCGGGTCTTCTTCACCACCTCCGGCACCGAGGCCAACGACACGGCCCTGCTGCTCGCCACGGCCTACCGGCGCAGCAACACGATCCTGGCCATGCGCAACAGCTACCACGGCCGCTCCTTCAGCACCGTAGGCATCACCGGCAACCGCGGCTGGTCGCCGACCTCGCTGTCCCCGCTGCAGACCCTGTACGTGCACGGCGGTGTGCGCACCCGGGGTCCCTTCGCCGAGCTGGACGACCGCGCGTTCATCGACGCCTGCGTCGCCGACCTCAAGGACATCCTCGGGCACACCCGCCCGCCCGCCGCGCTGATCGCCGAGCCGATCCAGGGCGTCGGGGGCTTCACCTCCCCGCCCGACGGGCTCTACGCAGCCTTCCGGGAGGTCCTGAAGGAGCACGGCATCCTGTGGATCGCCGACGAGGTGCAGACCGGCTGGGGCCGCACCGGCGACCACTTCTGGGGCTGGCAGGCGCATGCCCAGAGCGGCCCGCCGGACCTCGTCACCTTCGCCAAGGGCATCGGCAACGGCACCTCGATCGGCGGGGTGATCGCCCGCGCCGAGATCATGAACTGCCTGGACGCCAACAGCATTTCGACCTTCGGCGGCACCCAGCTCACCATGGCCGCCGGTCTCGCCAACCTCACCTACCTCCTCGAACACGACCTCCAGGGCAACGCCCGCCGGGTCGGCGGCCTGCTCATCGAGCGGCTGCGGGCCGTCGCCGCCCAGCTGCCGGGAGTCCGCGAAGTGCGGGGCCGCGGGCTGATGATCGGCGTCGAGCTGGTCAGGCCGGGCACCGACGAGGCCGACCCGCAGGCGGCCGCGGCCGTACTGGAGGCGGCCCGAGAGGGCGGGCTGCTCATCGGCAAGGGCGGCGGCCACAACACCAGCGCCCTGCGCATCGCCCCGCCGCTGTCCCTCACCGTCGCCGAGGCCGAGGAGGGCGCGGCGATCCTGGAGCGGGCGCTCAGGAGTACGTACTAGAGAACGGCGGTACGGCCATGACCACCACCTCGCAGACCCGGTACGCCTGGGAACCCGCCCTCTCCGTGCGCCAGGTGCTCACCCTGGAGCGGGTGCTCGCCGGGGAACCCGAGGTGGTCGCCGGCGCCGCACAGCTCGACCGGCCGGTGCGCTGGGTGCATGTCGCCGAGGCCGCCGACGTCGGGGTGATGCTCAGCGGCGGCGAGATGGTCCTCACCACCGGCGTCCTCCTGGCCGGTGACGAGGCCAAGCAGGCCGAGTACGTCCAGTCGCTGCACCGGGCGGAGGCCGCCGCCGTCGTGCTCGGCCTCGGGCGGGCCTTCCCGACGCCGCCCGAGGTGATGCGCCGGGCCGCCGAGCGGTGCGGGCTGCCGATGGTCGTCCTGCACCGGCCCTTCCCGTTCGCCGAGCTCACCGAAGAGGTGCAGTCCAGGCTGGTGCGGCGGAAGTTCGCCGCCGTCAGCCTCTCGGAGACCGTACGGACCGAACTCACCGCCCTGATCACCGCCGGTGCGCCCCTGCAGCGGCTGCTCGACGACGTCGCCCGGCACAGCGGCTGCCCGGTCGTGGTCACCAACCTCGCCCACCGCGTCCTCGCCACGGCGGGGGAGCGGTCCGCGGTGGACGACGTGCTGCGCGACTGGGAGCGGATCGCCCGGCAGGCCTCGGCCCGCCCGGACGGCGGCTGGATCAGCGCCGAACTCGGCGGCCGCGGGGAGCGCTGGGGCCGGCTGCTGCTGTGCGGCTACCGGGGCGACACGGCCACCGGGCGGCTGCTCGCCGACCGGGCCGCCGAGGCGCTGGTCCTGCACCGCATGCTCGGCGGCGGCTCCGCCCACTCCTGGGAGGAGGAGTCCGCGCAGAGCCTGCTCACCGACCTGCTCTCCGGTGTCGTACCGGCCGGCCGGCTGCTGCCCCGGGCGCGCGCGGCCGGGCTGCCGGTCAACCGCCGCACCTTCGTCCCGCTCGTCGTCCTCGGCCGCGCCCCGGACGAACTCGACCGCGTGCTGCGGCTGTTGGGGCTGTCCGGGCTGGTCGCCGAGCTCGCCGACGGCCGGGCCGCCGTCCTGCTCAGCCTCGCCCGCGACCAGGACGCCGAGGCCCTCACCGCCCACTTCGCGGCCCGGCTGCGCGCCGGGCCAGGGGCCGTGGTCGCGGCCAGCGATCCCCGTACCGGCTGGGACGACGTGCCCGCCGGACTGCGCGAGGCCCGGCATGTCGCCGACGCCGTCGCCGACTCCTCGACCGCCCTCGACCTGCCGGCCGTGGTCCGTCTGAAGGACGTCCATCTGCGCGGGCTGATCCGCCTGCTGCGCGACGACCCGCAGGTGCAGTCCTTCGCCGAGCGGGAACTGGACGGGCTGCTGTGCGAGTCCGAACCGGAGCTGCTGAACGTCCTGCGGACGTATCTCGCGACCGGCCGCAACAAGTCCCGCACCGCCCAGCTCCACCATGTCTCCCGGCCCGCCCTCTACCGCCGCCTGGAGGCCATACAGACCCGCCTCGGCGTCGACCTGGACGACTTCGAACAGGCGGCCTCCGTGCACATCGCGCTCCTCGCGCACGACGCGCAACAGGGGTGAAACATGCGACGACCTGGGAAAACGGCGGTGAAACATGGGACTTGGCATGCGTGACACGGTGGCACGCGCACGGCCCGCAGACGTGACACGCTGCCCGTCGAACCGCCTTCGCGGGCTCTCTACGCTCACGGCACACCGAGCTACCGGAGGTCCCGATGAGCCGAGTGATCCGTGCCGCCCTGTTCCAGACCGCGTGGACCGGCGACAAGGAATCCATGATCCAGGTCCACGAGCAGGCGGCCCGCGACGCGGCCGCGCAGGGCGCCCAAGTCCTCTGCTTCCAGGAGCTGTTCTACGGCCCCTACTTCTGCCAGGTCCAGGACAAGGCCTTCTACGAGTACGCCGAACGGATCCCCGAGGGCCCGACCGTCCGGCGCTTCCAGTCCCTCGCCCGCGAGCTGGGCATCGTCCTCGTCCTGCCGATGTACGAGGAGGAACAGCCGGGCGTGCTGTACAACACCGCTGCCGTGATCGACGCGGACGGCTCCTACCTCGGCAAGTACCGCAAGACCCACATCCCCCAGGTGCAGGGATTCTGGGAGAAGTTCTACTTCCGCCCGGGCAACAGCGGCTGGCCCGTCTTCGACACCGCCGCCGGCCGGATCGGGGTCTACATCTGCTACGACCGCCACTTTCCGGAGGGCTGGCGGGCGTTGGGCCTCGCGGGTGCCGAGATCGTCTTCAACCCCTCGGCCACCTCCCGCGGCCTGTCCCGCTACCTCTGGCAGCTGGAACAGCCGGCGGCGGCCGTCGCCAACGAGTACTTCGTCGGCGCGATCAACCGGGTCGGCGTGGAGGACCTCGGCGACAACGACTTCTACGGCACGACCTACTTCGTGGACCCCGAGGCCCAGTTCGTCGGCGAGGTCGCGAGCGACAAGGAGACCGAACTCGTCGTACGCGACCTGGACCTGGCGAAACTCCGCGAGGTCCGCGACCGCTGGCAGTTCTACCGGGACCGGGCGCCGCAGGCGTACACACCGCTGACCGCGCCGTGACCGCATGCCGTTCGACACAGGAGGCAGCATGAGCAGCCGTACAGTGATCCGCGGTGGCCTGGTCATCACCGCCTCGGACGAGATCCACGCCGACGTCCTCGTCGAGGACGGCCGCGTCGCCGCCCTCGCGGCGTCCGGCACCCCCGCCGCCGAGACCTTCACCGCCGACCGGGTCATCGACGCGACCGGCAAGTACGTCATCCCGGGCGGAGTCGACGCGCACACCCACATGGAGCTGCCGTTCGGCGGCACCTTCGCCTCCGACACCTTCGAGACCGGCACCCGGGCCGCCGCCTGGGGCGGTACGACGACGATCGTCGACTTCGCGGTACAGAGCGTCGGCCACACCCTGCGCGAGGGCCTGGACACCTGGCACGCCAAGGCCGAGGGCAACTGCGCGATCGACTACGCCTTCCACATGATCGTCTCCGATGTGAACCAGGAGACGCTCAAGGAGATGGACCTGCTGATCGAGCAAGGCGTCACCTCCTTCAAGCAGTTCATGGCCTACCCCGGTGTCTTCTACAGCGACGACGGGCAGATCCTGCGCGCCATGCAGCGCTCCGCCGAGAACGGCGGGCTGATCATGATGCACGCCGAGAACGGCATCGCCATCGACGTCCTGGTCGAGCAGGCCCTCGCCCGGGGCGAGACCGACCCGCGCTACCACGGAGAGGTCCGCAAGGCCCTGCTGGAGGCCGAGGCCACCCACCGCGCCATCCGGCTCGCCCAGGTCGCGGGCGCCCCGCTGTACGTCGTCCACGTCTCGGCCATGGAGGCGGTCGCCGAGCTGGCACGGGCCCGGGACGAGGGCCTGAACGTGTTCGGCGAGACCTGCCCGCAGTACCTGTTCCTGTCCACCGACAACCTCGCGGAGCCGGACTTCGAGGGCGCGAAGTACGTGTGCAGCACCCCGCTGAGGCCGAAGGAGCACCAGGCGGCGCTCTGGAGGGGACTGCGCACCAACGACCTCCAGGTCGTCTCCACCGACCACTGCCCGTTCTGCTTCACCGGCCAGAAGGAGCTGGGCCGCGGCGACTTCTCCAAGATCCCCAACGGCCTGCCGGGCGTGGAGAACCGCATGGACCTGCTCCACCAGGCGGTCGTCGACGGGCACATCTCCCGCCGCCGCTGGATCGAGATCGCCTGCGCCACCCCGGCCCGCATGTTCGGCCTGTACCCGAAGAAGGGCACCATCGCCCCGGGCTCGGACGCCGACATCGTGATCTACGACCCGCACGCCGAGCAGGTCATGTCCGCCGAGACCCACCACATGAACGTCGACTACTCGGCCTACGAGGGCAGGCGCACCACCGGCCGGGTCGAGACCGTGCTCTCCCGCGGCGAAGTCGTCATCAGCGAGCGGGAGTACACCGGGCACGCCGGGCACGGCGCCTTCACCCCGCGCTCCACCTGTCAGTACCTCAACTAGGAGCAGCGCCCATGGACTTCGGACTCGTCCTGCAGACCGACCCGCCGGCCTCCCGTGTCATCAGCCTGATGAAACGGGCCGAGCGCAACGGGTTCACGTACGGCTGGACCTTCGACTCCGCCGTGCTCTGGCAGGAGCCGTTCGTGATCTACAGCCAGATCCTGGCCAACACCACGAAGCTGAAGGTCGGCCCGATGGTCACCAACCCGGGCACCCGCACCTGGGAGGTCACCGCCTCCACCTTCGCCACCCTCAACGACATGTTCGGCAACCGCACCGTCTGCGGCATCGGCCGCGGCGACTCCGCGATGCGGGTCGCGGGCCGCAAGCCCAACACCCTGGCCCGCATCAGCGAGGCGATGAAGGTCATCCGGGCGCTGGGCAGCGGCGAGGAGGCCGACCTCGGCGGCACGAAGATCCGCTTCCCGTGGATCAAGGAAGGCGCGCGGCTCCCCGTGTGGATGGCCGCGTACGGCCCGAAGGCGCTGAGGATGACCGGGGAGGAGGCCGACGGGTTCATCCTCCAGCTGTCCGACCTGTATCTGGCCGAGTACATGGTGAAGGCCGTGAAGGACGCGGCGGCGGCCGCCGGACGGGACCCCTCCGAGGTCACCATCTGCGTGGCGGCCCCCGCCTACGTCACCGCCGACGACTCGCCCGAGGCCCTCGCGCACGCCCGTGAGCAGTGCCGCTGGTTCGGCGGCATGGTCGGCAACCACGTCGCCGACCTGGTCGCCAAGTACGGCGCGCACTCCGCGCAGGTCCCCGAGGAACTCACCGACTACATCAAGGCCCGCGAAGGGTACGACTACTCCCACCACGGACGTGCCGACAATCCCGACACGGCGTTCGTGCCCGACGAGATCGTGGACCGGTTCTGTGTGATCGGCCCCGCGGAGAAGCACGTCGAGAAGCTGACCGCGCTCCGCGCCCTGGGCGTCGACCAGTTCGCGGTGTACGACATGCACGACGCGCAGGAGGCCACCATCGACGCCTACGGCACGCAGGTGATCCCGGCCGTCAACGCCTGAACCTCCCCTTCGAGTTCACCCCCCACGCCCCTCTTGGTCTCCCCTCCCCGCCTCCCCGGGGAGGGGGCTGGTGCCCGCACGGCCTCTCCCGACCCACCTCACCCCGATTGGCCAGCCCATGACCGACACCGCTCCCACGGCCATACCCCTGTCCGGCCAAGTCACCCTCCCCGACGGGCGCGTGGAACTCGCTCCCGGCACCCCGCCGCCCAGCGGTCCGTACGCCAACGAGGACCTGCTCCCGGTCCCGGCGGCGAGGCGCACCTGGACCACGTACAACTTCTCCGCGCTGTGGGTCGGCATGGCCCACAACACGGCCTCCTGGACGCTGGCCTCCGGTCTGATCGCCGTCGGCATGGACTGGAAGCAGGCGGTGTTCACCATCGCCCTCGCCAACCTGATCGTGCTGGTGCCGATGCTGCTGACCGGGCACGCGGGGCCCAAGTACGGCATTCCCTTCCCGGTCTTCGCCCGCGCCTCCTTCGGGGTGCGCGGCGCCAATCTGCCCGCCGTCGTACGGGCGTTGGTGGCGTGCGGCTGGTTCGGCATCCAGACCTGGATCGGCGGCGAGGCGATCTACTTCCTCGCCGGGAAGCTGATCGGCGACAGCTGGTCGAACGCGGCCCACATCGGCGGATACGCCTGGACCATGTGGCTGTCCTTCGCGATCTTCTGGGTGATCCAGGTAGCGATCATCTACCGGGGCATGGACACCATCCGCCGCTTCGAGAACTGGGCCGCGCCCTTCGTGCTCGTCGGGGCGTTCGTGATGCTGTGGTGGATGAGCAGCAAGGCCGGCGGCGTCGGCCCGCTGTTCGACCAGCCCTCCACGCTCGGCTGGGGCGGGAGCTTCTGGAAGATCTTCTGGCCTTCGCTGATGGGCATGATCGGCTTCTGGTCCACGCTGTCCCTGAACATCCCGGACTTCACCCGCTACGGCAGGAGCCAGAAGGCCCAGACCTGGGGCCAGGCCCTCGGCCTGCCGACGACGATGACGCTCTTCGCGTTCCTGTCCGTCCTGGTCACCTCCGGCTCCCAGGCGGTGTACGGCAAGCCGGTCTGGGACCCGGTCCAGCTGGCGGCGAGGACGGACAACGTGGTCGGCCTGCTCTACGCGCTCGTGACGGTCCTGGTGGCCACCCTCTCCGTGAACATCGCGGCCAACCTGGTCTCCCCGGCGTTCGACTTCTCCAACGTGGCGCCGCGGAAGGTGAGTTTCCGCACCGGGGCCCTGATCACCTCGGTCCTCGCCGTCCTGATCTTCCCCTGGAAGCTGTACTCCGACCCGCAGGGCTACATCTTCACCTGGCTCGGGCTGGTCGGCGGTCTGCTCGGCACCGTCGCGGGCATCCTCGTCGCCGACTACTGGCTGCTGCGCCGCACCCGCCTGCACCTCGCCGACCTGTACCGCACCGGTGGCCGCTACTGGTACGCGGGCGGCTGGAACTGGCGGGCCGTCGTCGCGTTCCTCGCGGGCGGTGTCCTGGCGATCGGCGGCGCCAGCTTCAAGCCCCTGATCGACGGACGACCCGTCCCCGCCCTGTCCTCCCTCGCCGACTACGGCTGGGCGGTGGGCCTGGGCACGTCCCTGGTGCTCTACCTGGCCCTCACCCTGCTCACCGGCCGCAGGGAGCCGAGGGTGTGAGGGCGTCCGGGGCGGTCAGCCGGAGTTCGACCCCGACTGCCCGCCCCCGAGCGCGCCCACCGCGGCCCGCGCCGCCTGGATGGCACCCTTGTTGATCTCGTCCGTGCCGGGCGCCTTCTTCGTGTCGAAGTTGCTGCCGTTGTAGGTGACGATCACCAGGGCGTTGGACACCCGGACCATCACCACGCCCTCGCGGGTCTGCTGCTTGTCCTCCGTGGTGAGGTTGACGACCGAGTAGGCGCTGTTCCCGAGCCCCGGCACGGCTCCGCCGCCGCTCTTCTCCTTCACCCGCTGCTGGTACTCCTGCGTCGCCTCCTGGTCCGACCCGCTGATCTCGAAGGACACGTCGAGCCAGCGGTAGTCGTAGCCCTGCAGGGCGTTCCAGGAGCAGGTGCGGCGCAGCTTGGCGTCGGTCGAGGGGATCTCCTTGCCGCTCGTCTTCGCTCCCGGCACCAGGGACTTGACGGTCGCGGCGGGCACGCTGGTGCAGGGGGAGGGCGCGGCGCTGTACGCCTTCGCCGCCGCGGTGGACGACGGGTCGGAGGACGACGACGCCGACGACTGGGTGGACGTCTGCTGGGCGGTCTGGTGCCCGGCGGCCGCCTGCGGCGCGGCGGGGCCGGACGTCAGCGCCCAGCCGGCACAGGCGAGGACCGCGACCGGCGAGATCCGCGCGGTGAGGGCGAGCGGCAGAGGAAGAGAACGCACGGCGCACTTCTCATGTGGGGGAGGAGGCAGGGAAGGGATCCGCAGGGGTGGACGTGGGACGCCAGTGTCACACGACTCCCTGTGGGGCGGAAGCGGAAACTCGCAGCGTGCGCGGGCGGTTACGGCAGAGCCTTCACGACGTACGCATCTGCCCGTTTTGCACCTCCAGCCCTCGGCGGGGTGCGCGTGGACGGTGAGCCGGGCGACCAGCCGGCTGATCGCGTGGGGCGGCGGGCGTCGGTGTGACTGGGGTGGTGATCAGGACGGGGTCGCGGTTGAGCGGGGCAGCCGGTGGGGTGTGCCGTTCTGGTGCCAGGTTCTGCTGGGCTTCGGCGGGAGGGGATTCCGGCCGGGGGAGGGCCGATGTCATGGTCCGGCGGGGTGCTCCTGCATCCAGCGGCGGGCGCCGACCTCGCTGGGGTACTCGCGGACGGTGAGCATGGCGAGGGTCCAGCCGACGACCCAGGCGGCCAGCGCGGGCATGACGGGCGCCGCGACCAGCCAGAGGACACGACCGGCGACCACCAGACCGGGGGTACGGCGGCCCTGGTCCCGCTTGGCGGCGCGGAACGCGTCGGGCGCGGGCGGGTCGAGGAGCTTCCTGTGATGGTCCCGGCGCTGTACGCGCCATCCCCAGACCAGTGCCACAAGGGATGCCACGGCCTGCGCCCCGTCCCACACCACACCGACGGGCGACGGCAGTTCGGCGAGGAAGCTTCCGTAGAGAACCAGGGCGATGTAACAGCAGAAGGCCAGCACCGCGAGCCACAGCAGGGCGGTCACGGTCCGGCGCAGCCAGTAGCGCGAGCCGCGCTCGTACCACGTGGTGCCCAGCCCCTGCACAGCGGGAATCCGGACGGGGGCCGCGGAAGCCGCACCCTCAGAAGATGCTCTTGATGCCATGCCACACATCGTCTTTCAGTCGCACGAAGTCGTCCCCGGTCTCGGAGAGGACGTGACCCGAGCCATGGAGTATGCCGCCGACCACTCCGTGGTCGTGGATGTCCTCGCTCCAGTGCTCGTGGAAGGAGTGGTCGATGATGCCGGTCGCGCCGATCACGATGCCGCCGCCGACCCCGGCCACCACGGCCACGGGCACATCGACGGGAGCGAGCGCGACGAGACCCGCCGTGATGGCGGTGCCGGCCGCCAGGCCCGCGATGTTCGCCCCGCCGTCGACCGCGATCGAGTGCTGCCAGGACCAGCCCTTGTCATGGTCGTCGGACGCCTCCAGCAGCCCGCACGCACCCGCAGCGGCCACATCCAGGACCGGTATCTCCTTGAGGAAGTCCGGGACCTTCTCCAGGCCCTCGCCCACGCGCAACGCCTCGGCCGCATCGGCCAGTTTCACGTTGAGCGCACGGTCGTACGGCAGCGCGGTGCTGCCGTGGTCCGCACGCGCGAGGTCCTGCTCCAGCGCGTCGACCTTGGTGACCGCGTCACGGTAGGCGCTCTTGGCGGGGAGGTCCTTCGGCAGCGCCTTGCCCGCCTTCTGGAACGCCTTGCGCTCCGCCCGGAGTTCCTTCTTGGCGGCCTGCGCCTCGCTCTTGGCCGCATCGATGTGCTTGCGGGCCTCGATACCCCCCGCTCGGGCGTCCTCGGCGTCGTACGCGTACAGGCCGCGGAGGTAGTCGGCGATGGTGACCTTGTCCCCGGTGGAGGTCGCACCGTCCTTCGACGTCACCTGGTCGTACAGGCCCTGCAGCTGCTGCGCCGCGGTCAGCCGCGCGTGCTGGGCCGTGTGCAGGATCTCGTCGCGCACCTTGGCGTACTCGTTCATCGCGGAGATCGTCTTCTGGTCCTGCGCGCTCGGCGGGTCCGCCGTCATGATCGGCTGCGGGGCGCCCTTGGCGTCCGTCACCACGCCCTTGCCGGCGGCGATGTGCTGCGCGTTCTGCAGGGACGTCTCACAGGTCGACAGCGCGTCGGCGAGTGTGCCCAGGATGGTGCCCGCCTGGTGCACCAGCTCGGCGAAACCGCCGGCCGTGATCTCGTCCTCGCTCCACTTGCCGCGGAAGGTCTCGGCCGCGTCGCCCTTCCAGCTCGCGTCACCCGCCAGCTTCTCGACGGCATTGCTGAGCGGCTTCACCACGCCGTCGAGTTTGTCCTTGGCGTTCTTGTACGTGTCGGCCATCGTGTGAAGGCCGCCGATGTCGCCCCCGACCCAGCTGTCGCCCATCAGTGCCAGTCCTCCGGGGTGAGGTCCTCGAAGACACCGTGGACGTCCACGTCGTGCCGGTGGAAGGAGTCACGCGCGTACGCGGCCTTGTCCCCGTGCTCGTCCAGCCGGTCCGCGAGAAGGATGTGCAGGCTCTGGATGAGGTCGGCGACCTCCTTGATCGCGCTGTCCAGCCCCGGGTCGCCGCCGCTGACCACGGGGGGTGTCACGTCCGGTTTCAGCTTCCGGTAGTCGCCGGCCTGGTCGTGAAAGGTCTTCGCCAGTGTGGCGAGGTCGTCGTAGATGACCTTGAAGTCGGCCGTCACCGGCGCACCTCCCGTGCGTAGGCGGCCAGGTCCTCCGGCCGCCAGTTGGCTTCTCCCGGCGCGACCCGCGGATCGAGCAGCACGGTGACGCCCTGCTCGTCCATCGCCTCGGCCAGCGGTCCGATCGACGCGGCGACCCACGGCTGTGCCTCGCCGAGGGCCTCCACGAGTTTGTCCAGAGCGGTGAAGGCGAAGGCCACGGTGCCGTGCGCGGGGTGGGCGAACAGCTCGCAGACGATGAACGGCACCCGTGCCGGGCGCCCGCTGCTGCCCGTCGCCGCGACCGACCTGGGATGGGCCGGCACGAACACAGGCGTGCCGTAGGCAGGCACTCCCGGTTTGGGGCGGGGCCGGTCGTCCGTGGCCGGGTTCGGGGGAGGTGCCGCCTCGACGAGGTCCATCAGATGGGAACGAGGCGTGTCCGGTTCCCGCTCCGGGTGAGTCCCTCCCGGCGGATCCGGCTCCAGGAATTCGAGCAGGCGTGAACGTATCGGCGCCCCCATCGCCGTCACCTCTTCCCCGTGCGTGCGTGGCCGATCGGGCCCCACCACGGTAGCCAGCGGGCAAGAGGGCAAGTCCTGCCATGTCGGGACCTGGTGCCGGCCGTACACGGAACCCATACGCCCGCTTGGCCGACGCCAGGTCAGCGCTTGACCCATTGCTGAACCGGGGCTTCCGGCCGGGCCGGAAGCGCCGGGCCGTACCGCGCGCGGAACGACTCGGTTCATCCATCGGCGTCACGATGCCAAATCAAGTTGTTGCAAGGAATATGCGACAGGTGCTGCCATGGAACCCCGCGGCTCGGGGTGGCCGCTTGTCCGATACCGCGTGTGCCCACATCGGCGCCGTCTGACCCAGCCGGAGGCCGTCCCTGCCGTCCTCCCGCACCAGATCAACGGTGCGGGTCCGCGACCGTGTTCCCGGGACGGTGATCACGCTCGTACGATCACCCGGACGAGGTACCCGAGCCGAGGAGACGTCTGTCGTGTTCACCACCCGGCCCACCCTGCAGGGCACCTTCGGCATGGTGTCCTCCACGCACTGGCTGGCCTCCCAGTCGGCGATGGCGGTTCTGGAGGACGGCGGCAACGCGTTCGACGCCGCCGTGGCCGGCGCGTTCGTGCTGCACGTGGTGGAACCGCACCTCAACGGGCCGGCCGGCGAGGTACCGATCCTGCTCGCGCCGGCCGGCGGCGAGGTGCGCGTGCTGTGCGGGCAGGGTGTGGCCCCGGCCGGCGCCACCGTCGCCCACTACCGGGAGCTCGGGCTGGACCTCGTACCCGGCACCGGACCGCTCGCGGCCGCCGTGCCCGGCGCCTTCGACGCCTGGCTGCTGCTCCTGCGCGACCACGGCACCAAGTCCCTGGAGGAGGTGCTGAAGTACGCCGTCGGATACGCCGAACACGGGCACGCGCCCGTGGAGAAGCTCGGCGCGACCGTGGAGACGGTACGGGAGCTGTTCGAGACCGAGTGGACCTCGTCGGCCGAGGTGTACCTGCCCGGCGGGCGGGCGCCCCGCCCCGGTGAGCTCTTCCGGAACGCCGCCCTCGCCGCGACCTGGAAGCGGCTGCTGGCAGAGACCGCGGGCAGCGGCGACCGGGAGGCCCGGATCGACGCCGCCCGCGAGGTGTGGCGCTCCGGCTTCATCGCCGAGGCCCTGGTACGGCAGTCCGGGCGGCCCACGATGGACACCAGCGGCGCGCGGCACACCGGCACGCTCACCGAGGCCGACCTCGCCGGCTGGTCGGCCACCTACGAGACCCCGGTGACCTACGACTGGAACGGCTGGACCGTGTGCAAGGCCGGCCCCTGGAGCCAGGGACCCGCCCTGCTCCAGCAGCTCGCCCTGCTCCCGCCCGAGCTGCCCGCCCACGGCTCGGCCGAGTACGTCCACCTGCTGGTCGAGGGCTGCAAGCTCGCCATGGCCGACCGCGAGGCCTGGTACGGGGACGCCGCCGAGGTGCCGGTCGCCGAGCTGCTCTCGGACGGCTACAACGCCGGGCGGCGGGCCCTGGTCGGCGCCAAGGCCTGCTGGGAGCCGCGGCCCGGCAGTCCCGGCGGACGTACCCCGCGGCTGCCGGCGCAGGCGTACGCGCGCGTGGAGACCGGCGACCGCGGCTTCGACCCGATGGGCGCCGGTGAGCCGACGGTCGCGGAGCTCCCCGGCGAGCCGCAGGTGGCCGCCGACGGCACGACCCGCGGCGACACCTGCCACCTGGACGTCGTGGACCGCTGGGGCAACATGATCGCGGCCACGCCCAGCGGCGGCTGGCTGCAGTCCAACCCGGTCGTACCCGAGCTCGGCTTCCCGCTCGGCACGCGCCTGCAGATGACCTGGCTGGAGGAGGGCCTGCCGAACTCCCTCACCCCCGGCCGCCGCCCGCGCACCACCCTCACCCCGTCCCTCGCGCTGCGTGACGGCGTGCCGGTCCTGGCGTTCGGCACGCCCGGCGGCGACCAGCAGGACCAGTGGCAGCTGCACTTCTTCCTCGCGGCCACCCTGCGGGCCCCGGTCCGGGGCGGCCTCGACCTCCAGGGTGCGATCGACGCCCCGAACTGGCACAACGACAGCTTCCCCGGCTCCTTCTACCCGCGCGGCCACCGCCCCGGCAGCGTGACCGTGGAGTCCCGCATGGACGCCGAGGTGGTCGAGGAACTGCGGCGACGCGGCCACGACGTCACGATCGGCCCCGCCTGGTCCGAGGGACGCCTGTGCGCGGTGGCCCGGGACCCGGAGACCGGCGTGCTGTCGGCGGCGGCGAACCCGCGCGGGATGCAGGGGTACGCGGTCGGGCGCTGAGTGATCGTCCGGCACCCGTTCTTCATCCCGATTCCACCCGCTGTGCACCGGGCGGGCGGGGATTGTCAGTGGGACGTGGTCTCATGGAGGGCATGATCGAAGCAATGACGGAAACCATCGACGAGTTTCTCGCCCGCTGCTCGGCCGACGTGGAGGAAGCGGTCCGCAAGGCCGCCGCGGCCGAGATCCTGCCCCGCTTCCGCCGTCTCGCCGAGCACGAGGTGGACCAGAAGAGCGGCCCCCACGACCTGGTCACGGACGCCGACCGGCTCGCCGAGCTGCGGCTCACCGCCGACCTCGGCGCCCTGCTGCCCGGCTCGGTCGTGGTCGGCGAGGAGGCGGTGCACGCCGACCCGGCGACCTACGCGGCCCTCCAGGGCGACGCACCGGTCTGGATCGTCGACCCGGTCGACGGCACCCGCCAGTTCGTGCACGGTGACGACGGCTTCTGCACCCTGGTCGCCCTCGCCCACCGGGGCGTCGTCCTGGCCTCCTGGACCTACGCCGCGGCGCGCGACCAGCTCGCCACCGCGGTCCGTGGTCAGGGCGCCTTCCTCGACGGCGAGCGGCTGTTCGCGGGCCCGCCCGCGCCCGGCCGGGACCTCGTCGTCGCCACGTCCCACCCGGACTACACCACGGACGAGCAGAAGCGTGCGCTGCGCGCCCTGTGGACCGACGGCCTCGCCCCGCGCCCCTGCGGTTCGGCGGGCCTGGAGTATCTCGCCGTCGCCCGGGGCGAGTTGGACGCCGTCGCGTTCTCCTGGGAGGCCGCCTGGGACCACGCGGCCGGTCTGCTCCTGGTCGAGGAGGCGGGCGGCACGCACCTCACCCGCGACGGCGAGCCGTTCCGCGTGACCGGCGGCAACGCACTGCCGTTCACCGCGGCCCGCGACACCGCGACCGCCCGCCGGGTGGCGGAGCTGCTGCGCACGACGGCCTGAGGCCCACGGGGGCGTGCCCGGTGCGGCGGAGGCCATGGCGGCTCCGCGGGTGCCGGCGACCTCGCCCCCAGGGCGCGGGGCTGTGTCGACATGCGGTTCCGCCGCGTGGGCGCGACAAGCGACACGGACCGGCACCCGACAACGGTCCCCACCCCAACGGCGCTGCCGCCCGGCACCTGGCCACCCGGCCGCCTGGCCGCCCGGCCACCCGGCCCGAGGGAATGTCAGTCCTCCGGCATATCCTGACCCCGAGTGGCCATCGGCTGACGAAGGGGTCCGAAGGTGCCGTCGATGCTCGATGCGGTCGTGGTGGGTGCGGGACCGAACGGACTGACCGCTGCTGTGGAACTGGCCCGCCGCGGCTTCTCCGTGGCCCTGTTCGAGGCGAAGTCCACCGTGGGCGGCGGCGCCCGCACCGAGGAACTGACCCTGCCCGGCTTCCGGCACGACCCGTGCTCGGCCGCCCACCCCCTCGGTATCAACTCACCGGCGTTCCGCGCCCTGCCCCTCGACCGCTACGGCCTGCAGTGGCTGCACTCCGAGCTGCCGATGGCGCACCCCTTCCTCGACGGCACCGCGGCCGTGCTGTCCCGCTCGGTGGCCGAGACGGCCGCCTCCTTCGGGCCACGGGACGCGGGCGCGTACCGCAGACTGGTCGAGCCGTTCCTGGCCCACTGGGACACCCTCGTGCGGGACTTCATGTCCCTGCCGCTGACCGCCCTCCCGCGCGACCCCGTCACCCTGGCCCGCTTCGGCCTGGCCGGGCTGCCGCCGTCCACATGGCTGCTGCGCCGCTTCAAGGACGAGCGGGCCAAGGCGCTGTTCGCCGGCCTGGTGGCCCATGTGATCGCGCCGCTCGGGGGCCTGGCCACCGGCGCCGTCGGCCTGGTCTTCGCCCTGTCCGCGCACGCCCGCGGCTGGCCAGTGCCCCGCGGCGGTTCCCAGGCCATCTCCGACGCCCTCGCCGGGTATCTGAAAGACCTCGGCGGCGCCGTGCACACCGACTACGAGGTCAAGCGTCTGGACGACCTGCCGCCCGCGCGAGCGTACGTCTTCGACACCTCACCCACCGCTCTGGCCCGCATCGCCGGCTTCGGTGACACCTACGCCCACTACCGCTACGGCCCGAGCGTGTTCAAGATCGACTACGCGCTGGACGGCCCGGTGCCCTGGACCGCGCCCGAGGCCCGCGCCGCCACGACCGTGCAGATCGGCGCGAACAAGGACGAGATCTCCACCGCCCTGCGCGCCGCCTCGCGCGAGGGCCGTGCCCCCGGCCGGCCTTTCCTGATCACCGTGCAGCCCAGCATCGTCGACCCGACCCGGGCGCCCGTGGGCAAGCAGGTCTTCTGGGCGTACGGCCATGTCCCGAACGGCTGGTCCGGTGACCTCACCGACGCCATGGAACGCCAACTGGAGCGGTTCGCCCCCGGTTTCCGCGACCGTGTCCTCGCCCGCGCCGTCGCCGGCCCCGCCGAGCTGGCCGCCCACAACGCCAACTACGTCGGCGGCGACATCGCCTGCGGCGCGGCGTCCGGACTCCAACTGCTGCTGCGCCCCAGACTGTCCCTGTTCCCGTACCGCACCCCCCATCCGGCCGTCTTCATCTGCTCCTCGGCCACCCCGCCGGGGCCCGGCGTGCACGGTATGTCGGGGCACAACGCGGCCAAGGCCGTATGGCGAAGACTGAGGCAGACATGACCCGCATCACCCTCGTCCAGGGAGACATCACCCGGCAGAGCGCCGACGCGATCGTCAACGCGGCGAACTCCTCCCTGCTCGGCGGCGGCGGAGTCGACGGCGCGATCCATCGGCGCGGCGGCCCCGCCATCCTCCAGGAGTGCCGCGCCCTGCGCGCCTCCCGGTACGGCAAGGGCCTGCCCACCGGTCAGGCGGTCGTCACGACGGCGGGTGAACTCGACGCCCGCTGGGTCATCCACACGGTGGGTCCGGTGTACAGCGGCAGCGAGGACCGCTCCGCACTGCTCGCCTCCTGCTACCGCGAGTCCCTGAAGGCCGCCGACGAACTCGGCGCCCGTACGGTCGCGTTCCCGGCCGTCTCCACCGGCGTGTACCGGTGGCCGATGGAGGACGCGGCACGGATCGCCCTGGACACCGTGCGCAACACACCGACCTCCGTGGAAGAGGTGCGCTTCGTCCTCTTCGACGAGCGGGCGTACGACGCGTTCGCGGCGCAGCTTGGCTGATCGAGGCCGTAGGGTACGAGGTCGCCCCGCCGGGCCGTAAGGACTGATCGCGACCCGTACGCCGCGTCCGGGTTCACTGCACCGGGTACGCCGCCACGCTCAGCCGAAGCGTGAAGAGCGGCGCGCTCTGGGGACCCCATGTCACGGTCACCGCCCCGATGCGCGCGGCGCGCACCGTGACCCGCGTGACGCCCTTGCCGTCGGTGGCGGAGGAGGTCACCAGCGCCAGCATCGGGTTGCTGCTGCGCGGCTGTGGCCAGGGGCCGTGGACGCGGGGTTCCAGGACGACCGTCACCGTCGTACCGGAGCGCACGCACAGGTGCTGGGCGGAGGCGTCCCCGGATCCATGGACCACGGTGGCGGAGCCTGCGACGCAGCCCGACGGCGGGGTGGCCGTGGCCGGGGTCGTCGTGGTGTCCCTCGGCGGCGACGGCCGTGATCCCGAAGCCCCGGTGGCCCGAGGCGACGTGAAGCCACCGTGTCCGCAGGCGGTCAGCAGGCAGGCGACCGCGACCAGGGCGGCCCCGAACCACGGCCGCCCGTGCCACGGCCTGCGTCCACGCTGCTCCAACTCCACGGCTGCCTCCTCGCGTCGCCGCACGCCCCTGTGACGTCCTGGCCCGGCGGCCGGTTCCTGTACCAGTATCAGCAGTCTCCACAGCCGCGTCTCCGCCGCGATCACCGTCAAGGGGCGCGGGTCAGGACAGTTCGCGCAGGGTCCTGCCGAGCAGCGCCACGCCCTCGGCGATGACTCCCGGCGCGGTGGCCGCGTAGCCGAGGACCAGGCCAGGCCGGCCGGGCAACTGCCGGTGCCAGGACAGGGGTTGGCACTTCACGCCCCGGGCCAGCGCGGTGGCGGCGAGCTCGGTGTCCGGGACGTCCCCGGTGTACGTGACCGTCAGATGCAGGCCTGCCGCGGCGCCGTGCACGGTGCCGCCGGGCAGGTGCTCGGCGAGTGCGGCGATCATCGCGTCCCGGCGGTCGCGGTGCCGCCGCCGCAACAGCCTCAGCTGCCGCTCCAGCCCACCGGACTCCATCAGCTCGGCGAGCACCAGCTGCGGCAGCACGGCGTTGCCCAGGTCGTTGAACCGCTTGGCGTCGACCAGGTCTCCCCGATAGCGGGGCGGTGCCACCAGCCAGCCGATGCGCAGCGCCGGAGCGAGCAGCTTCGACACGCTGCCCATGTAGCACACCCGGTCGGCCAGCAGCGCCCGCAAGGCGGGGACCGGCGGCCGGTCGTAGCGGTGCTCGGCGTCGTAGTCGTCCTCCAGGATCAGACCGCCGTCCCGGGCCCAGCCCAGCAGCTCACGCCGGCGCTCGCCGCTGGTCACCACGCCGGTCGGGAACTGGTGGGCCGGCGTGAGCAGCACCGCGCGGGCGCCCGTCGCGCGCAACGCGTCCACCCGTACCCCGTCCCCGTCGACCGGCACCGGCGGGGTGGCCAGGCCCCCGTTGTCCAGGTGCTGACGGGCCCCGAGCGAGCCGGGATCCTCCACGGCGACGGCATCGACGCCGTCCGCCCGCAGCACCGGGTGCAGCAGCGTGAGTGCCTGCGCGGTGCCCGCGACGATCAGCACCTCGTCCGGCGCCACCCGCACGCCCCGCATCCGCGCCAGCCACCCGGCGACGGCCCGCCGCAGCACCGGGGCGCCGCGGGGGTCGCCGTATCCGAGGTGCTCGGCGGAGAGGTCCGCGAGCACGGCACGCTCGGCCCGCAGCCAGGCGGCGCGCGGGAAGGTGCTGAGATCCGGGCGCCCGGGAGTGAGGTCGATGGCGGCCGGCGCCTCCCGCAACGCGTCGAAGACGTCGGCACCGGGGGCCGGGAAGAACGGCGTCGCGGGCGCGGTGGGGTGCGTGGGGGCGGCGGCGGGCCGTGGGGGGCGGCGGGACGCGCGAGGGGACGAGGGCGGGCGGTGCGCGTGGGAGGGCGGTGACCCGGGGCCCTGGGACCGGGACGTGCCGGGTGCGGGATGGGGGACGGCCCCGGACGGACTGCACGGCAAGGCGCGGGATGTGCCGGGCGGGCGGGGTGAGTCGGGCGGGCGGGGTGAGTCGGCGGTGGATGTGCCGGACGTTCCGTACGGAGCGGGTGAGTTGACGCCCGATGTGCCGGACGGGCCGGGTGACCTGTCGCTGGATGTGCCGGACGTTCCGTACGAAGCAGGTGAGTTGACGCCCGATGTGCCGGACGAGTCGGGCGACGCCGTGCCCAAAGCTCCGGGCGGGCCGGACGACTCGGTGCCGGACGTGCCCGGCCATGCGGTGCCGGTCACGCCGGTGCCCGGCGTCGCGGACGCGTCGACGGACGGAGTCGCCGGCGTCCTCGGCAGCAGCCTGCCCGGTGCGGCACGCTCAGGGCCCTTCGGCGACGCGCAGGCTCCCGCAGCCTCGCCGCGGACGCCTCGTACCGGAGCGAACGGCGCCGCCACCACCACCGTGCCCCCGCGGCGGCGGCCCTCCAGGTGGCCGTCCTCGGCGAGGCGGCGGTAGGCCTCGGTGATCACCCCGCGGGAGACCCGGAGTTCGCCGGCCAGCACCCGGGTGGGCGGGAGTCTGCTGCCCACCGCCAGACGGCCGTCCGCTATCGCCTGCCGCAGCCGCCCGGCCAGCCACTCGGCCTTCCTGCCGGAGGGCACATCACCGGCCGCCAGCTGCAGGAAGTCCGAGCCGGGGCCGGGGAGTTCGCCCGCACCGGTCCTCGCCTGTCGCTCCTCGTCCACCCTGGTCATGCTGTCATGCGCCGGTTTCAGCCGTCGAAGACGAAGTCCGGCGCGGCCCGGGTGAGCACGGCGCTCTCCGTGGCGGCGCCCCAGTGCGCCGCCACCTCCTCCTCGAGCGTCTTCACAAGCTCGGGCACGCTTTCCGCGCCGCCGTCGTGCATGGCCTCCGCGACCACCAGCACCCGGCGGGTGTGCTCGCCGACCGCCGAGTGGCCGCTCTGCCGGTGGCTCCAGCGCCGGGCGTGCGCGCGACCCGCGGAGTCGGCGAAGGTCACCTCACCGGGCGCGGGATGCTCGACGCCACCGCCGAACGCGGTGTACGTCTCGTCGCCGAGGGCCGGCCGCACCTCCAGCAGCGGCCAGGTGATCCGGTCCACGTCGAGGACCGCCACCGGGACCGCGTACGCCACCGACAGCGCGTTGCACAGGTCGACCAGCGGGTGGATGCGCGGCAGCGTCCCCTCCTTCCGCAGCCGCCGCAGCAGCGACTCGGAGGCGCACCGGTACTGTGTCGGCTTCACCCCCGTCCGGCTGAACGTCCGCCGCCAGGCCAGCACCTCGGGGAACTCACCCTCGGTGGCGCCGGCCAGCCGGTCCAGGGCGCGGGCGGTGTACCCGGCGGCGCGCGGCGCGGTGTCCGCACCGGCGCCGACGCCGTCGGCGTACAGCGCGCCGGAGGCCAGTTCGGGAAACGTGGCCCAGATGGTGTCCGCGTGCCGGAATCGCATGGTCAGGGACCTCCTCGGGTTCGGGAACACCACCATGCCGGTGCGGTGGTCCGGTCACCAGGGCCAAAGCCGGTGCGTATGACCGGTCCATAACC
The DNA here is from genome assembly GCF_006715785.1 of Streptomyces puniciscabiei. Lineage (NCBI taxonomy): Bacteria > Bacillati > Actinomycetota > Actinomycetes > Kitasatosporales > Streptomycetaceae > Streptomyces > Streptomyces puniciscabiei. The sequence goes on along the minus strand of NZ_VFNX01000001.1, from coordinate 360,585 downwards.
CGCTGGCCGCCGCGGCTCGTCAGCTCGTCGCCGGGGGCCGTGGCGCGCCGGGCCCGCAGGGTCGGGAAGCGTTCCGCGTGGTGCTCCTCGTGCAGGTCGATGCGGCGGGCGGTCAGCAGATGGCGCAGGCTGATGATGCCCCCGACGCGGGGGCGGGGCTCCCGGGTGACCACCAGCAGTCGCGTGACCTGGTGCTGGGCCATGCGGTTGGCGAGCGCCCGCAGGGTCTCGTCGGGGTGCGCGGTGACCGCCGGCCGGGCCGGCTCCCCGAGCGGGATGGCGTCGGCGGGATCGGCGTGGACCGGCATGCCGCAGGTGACGACACCGGTCAGCTCGCCGTCCGCGTCCAGCACCGGGTACAGCCGCTGGGCGAGCAGTCCCTCGGGATCGCCCGCCTCGTGCGCGGCGCGCAGCAGGGCGGTGACCTCCCCGGCGCCGCGGTCGGCGGCGAAGGTGACCCCGGCGGGCGTCTCCGACTGCCGTACGAGATGCACCTCGAGCGGGTCGGCGGAGGCATCCGGCACCTACGGCGCACCCGACCCGGCCGCCCCGGCCGAGGCCCCGCCGCCTGCGCGTGACATCATCGGCCGGGGCCCCGACGCCGCCGTACCAGGAGAAACCAGGAGCACGATGAACCCCGCTCTCACCGTCACCCCGGCGGTCGGTGCCGCGCTGCTGGATGACTTCTCGCTGGAGATGACCGGCAAGGACGTGCCCCGGCTGGAGGAGGCACAGGACAGCATCCCGCAGGGCACCCGGATCAACATCACCTTCCTCGCCGGGGAGGACCTCGGCATGCGGCTGGCGGCCGCCCGCGCGGTCAAACGGCTCGGTTTCGTCCCCGTGCCCCACATCTCGGCCCGCCGCCTGCCCTCCCGGGCCGCTCTCGAGGAGTTCCTGTCCGGGCTGGCCGAGGACGGCACCGCCGAGAACGTCCTCGTCGTCGGCGGCGACCCCGCCCGCCCCGAGGGCCCCTACGCGGACGCCCTCGCCGTCCTGCGCACCGGCCTGCTCCAGCGCCACGGCGTCCGGCACGTCGGCATCTGCGGCTACCCGGAGGGCCACCCCGCGATAGCCGACGGCACCCTGTGGACCGCGCTCACCGACAAGACCGCGGCCCTCGGCGCGCACCGGTTCGCCGGCGATGTCATCACCCAGTTCGGCTTCGACGTCGACCCCGTCCTCACCTGGCTGGAGGCCGCCCGCGCCCGGGGCGTGCACCTGCCCGTGCGCATCGGCGTGCCCGGCCCGGCGGGCGTACGCCGGCTGCTCGGCCACGCCACCCGGTTCGGGGTCGCCACCAGCGCCTCCGTCGCCCGCAAGTACGGCTTCTCGCTGACCAACCTCATGGGTACGACCGGCCCGGACCGCTTCCTGCACGCGCTCGCCCACCGCTACGACCCGGAGCGGCACGGCGTGGTGAAGGTGCACTTCTACACGTTCGGCGGGCTGCGCCGCACCGCCGAGTGGATCGCGGGGTTCCGGCAGGCCGTACCCCAAGTCCCGTAGAAGCAGGCAGGCCGACGCTGGTGTCGGATTTCCGCCAGCGATGCAGGCCGCGGGTGGCCGATGCTGGACGCATGCAGACAGCAGCCCACCTCGAACGGGAGCACTGCGTACGCGCCGTGCAGTCCAAGGACGCGCGGTTCGACGGGTGGTTCTTCACGGCCGTTCTGACCACCCGGATCTACTGCCGGCCCAGCTGTCCCGTCGTCCCGCCCAAGCCGGAGAACATGACCTTCTACCCGAGCGCGGCCGCCTGCCAGCAGGCCGGGTTCCGGGCCTGCAAGCGCTGCCGCCCGGACACCAGCCCCGGCTCCCCGGAGTGGAACCAGCGCGCCGACCTGGTGGCCCGCGCCATGCGGCTCATCGCCGACGGTGTCGTGGACCGCGAGGGCGTGCCCGGACTCGCCGGCCGGCTCGGCTACAGCACCCGTCAGGTGGAGCGGCAGCTGCTCGCCGAACTCGGGGCGGGCCCGCTGGCGCTCGCCCGCGCCCAGCGCGCCCAGACCGCGCGGCTGCTCATCGAGACCACCGCGCTGCCCATGGCGGAGGTCGCCTTCGCGGCCGGCTTCTCCTCCATCCGCGCCTTCAACGACACCGTCCGCGAGGTCTTCGCCCTGACTCCGAGCGAGCTGCGCGCCCGCGCGCCGAGGTCCGGGGCCGGTACGCCGGGCGTGCTGAGCCTGCGGCTGCCGTTCCGTGCCCCGCTGAACCCCTCCAACCTCTTCGGCCACCTCGCCGCCACCGCCGTACCCGGCGTCGAGGAATGGCGCGACAGCGCGTACCGGCGCACGCTGCGCCTGCCCTACGGTCACGGGATCGTGTCCCTCACGCCCCGCCCCGATCACATCGCCTGCCGCCTCACCCTCAGCGATCTGCGCGACCTGCCCGTGGCGATCAGCCGCTGCCGCCGCATGCTCGACCTGGACGCCGACCCCGTCGCCGTCGACGACCGGCTGCGCACGGATCCGCTGCTCGCGCCGCTGGTCGACAAGGCCCCCGGCCGCCGGGTGCCGCGCACGGTCGACGAGGCCGAGTTCGCCGTCCGCGCCGTCCTCGGACAGCAGGTCTCCACGGCCGCCGCCCGGACCCACGCGGCCCGCCTGGTCACCGCGCACGGCAAGCCCCTCGACGACCCCGAGGGCGGCCTCACGCACCTCTTCCCTTCCCCCGAAGCCCTCGCGGCCGTGGACCCCGAGACCCTGGCGATGCCGCGCACCCGGCGCACCACCTTCACCACCCTGGTCCGCGAACTCGCCGAGGGCACACTCCACTTGGGAGTCGAGTCCGACTGGGCGGAAGCCCGCGCCCGTCTGCTCTCCCTGCCCGGCTTCGGACCGTGGACGGTCGACGTCATCGCCATGCGCGCCCTCGGCGACCCCGACGCCTTCCTCCCCACCGACCTCGGCATCCGGCGCGCGGCACAGGAGCTGGGCCTTCCCTCCACCCCGGCCGCGCTCACCGCCCGCGCCGAGGCATGGCGGCCCTGGCGGGCGTACGCCGTGCAGTACCTGTGGGCGACCGACGGCCACCCGATCAACTTCCTGCCCGTGTAAGAAGGTTCCCCCATGACGTCCCACACCGTGATCGACAGCCCGTACGGCCCGCTCACCCTGGTCGCCGATGCCGACGGCACCCTGTGCGGCCTCTACATGGCCGGCCAGCGGCACCGGCCACCCGAGGAGGACTTCGGCCCCCGGGACGACAGCCTGCCCGCCTTCGCCGTGGCGCGGGAACAGCTGACGTCCTACTTCGCGGGCGAGTTGAGGCGGTTCACCCTCCAACTCGCCTTGCGCGGAACACCGTTCCAGCGCGGCGTCTGGGAACAGCTCACCCGCATCCCCTACGGCGAGACCCGCACCTACGGCCAGCTCGCCGACGCCCTCGGCAATCCCCACGCCTCCCGCGCGGTCGGCCTCGCCAACGGCCGCAATCCCGTGGGCATCATCGTCCCCTGCCACCGCGTGGTCGGCTCCGACGGCAGCCTCACCGGCTACGGCGGCGGCCTGACCCGCAAACGCCGCCTGCTGGACTTCGAACGGGGGACCGCCCTGTTCTAGCCATGGCACGCGAAGCCAGACTGCAGCACAGGCTCAGGGAGTGCCGGGAGAAGGCCGCTCTGGCAGAGACCGAGAGGCGCCTCGCCGAGCTGCGCACCGGAGGCGCCCTGGGCGCCGACGCGGTCCCGGAATGGGTGGGGGAGGCCGTCGGGCGGACCCGGAACATCTTCACGGAGCCGTACGACAGGCTTCCGGACGACACCCCGTCCGCCCGACTCGACGCCTGGATCGAGGAGTTGCTCGTCGCCCACGGCGTCACCGACCGTGTCTTCGTGGCGAGCCATCTGCGGATCCTGCCCTGGCTGGAGTGCCGCGTTCCCGCACACGGATGGATGGCGCGGGTCCGCGGGGCGGTCGAGGAGCCCTGGATGTTCCTCTCGGGCTCGCTCGGCACGATCGTCGTCGTGACCGAGTCCGAGTACTTCCACGAGGCCCACCTCGGCCGCGACGACTCCTGAGACGGGCGGGTCCCTACGCGTCGCACCGGGCCCGGATGCGGGCCAGCAGCGCGGGCAGCGCGGTGCCGATCGGCTCGCGTACGACCTCGTCGGCGAGTCCGTCGTACGGCGTCGGCTCGGCGTTGACGATGATCAGGCGGGCGCCGTGGTCGGCGGCCATGCCGACCAGGCCGGCGGCGGGCTGTACCTGCAGGCTGCTGCCGACGGCGACGAAAACGGTGCACGCCTTGCTGATGGACACCGCCTCGCCGAGCACGACCGGGTCCAGTCGCTCGCCGAACATCACGGTCGCCGACTTCAGGATGCCGCCGCATTGCAGGCACGCGGGGTCCTCCTCGCCGGCCTCGACGCGGGCGAGGGCGTCCTCCATCGGCCCGCGCGCATGGCACCGGGTGCACACGACACCGCGTGCGCTGCCGTGCAGTTCGAGCACCTTGCGGGCGGACAGGCCGGCCATCTGGTGCAGCCCGTCCACGTTCTGGGTGATGACCCGCACCGGGACGCCGGACTTCTCGAGCTCGGCGACGGCCCGGTGCGCGGCGTTCGGCTCGGCCTTCAGCGTGCGGTTCTCGCGCCGCATCTGCCAGGACCGCCGCCGGATCTCCGGGTCCGCCATGTAGTACTCGTAGGTGACGAGCTTCTCTGCTTCCGGATCCCGACGCCACAACCCGTTCGGACCGCGATAGTCGGGGATCCCGGAATCAGTGGAGATCCCTGCTCCACTGAGTATGGCTACGAGAGGCTTGTTCATGGCCTGAGAGTAGGACGCCCGCCTGGCCGGAGCGAGCGAGTATCGGATGGCTCCTTGGACGCCGATTGTGGGGGGGAGCGAGGAGGAGGTGGCGGCTGCGCCGACCGCAGCCATAGCCCGCTCCAACCCCAAGCAAGGCTTGGTGTCACTCCTTTCCATGGCGGACTTGGAGCTGACGGTCAGACAGCTGTCCGGAACTACTTGCCGAACCTGCATGTGCCGAGGTGTCCAGGTCGCCGATCCAGCCGGCGAGGATCCGCAAGGCTTCGGAAGACGGCGAGCCGGGTTTGGCTGTACTTACGGACAGCCACTGGCCCGGGTCACCAGGAAAGGTGAGGTTTTCGTAGTCCAAGGTGACTTCGCCGAGCAGGGGGTGCCGGTAATGCCTGGTGCCGTGGGCGAACTCCTCCACATCGTGAGCAGCCCACCACCCGCGAAAGTCCCTGTCCGCGGCGGACAGCTGATTAAGCAGCTCGGCGAGTTGCGGGTCGTTCGGATGTCGCCCCGCATAGAGATGCAAACCTGCGACGATCATGTGAGCGGCATTGTCCCAGTCGATAAACAGTTCACGCGCCGCAGGGTCGAGAAATATGAATCGCGCCAAGTTGCGCTCGCGAGCCGGCATGGCGTCGAAATCGACAAACATCGCACGAGCCATCCGATTGAGGGTGAGGACGTCCAGGCGATCGCCCAGAATCATGGCAGGGGTATCCCGACGAACCTCAAGCAGCGCGTACGCACCCGGTCGCACTCGCCGGGGAACGGCGGGCCTGCTCACTCTGGCCACGGACTGCGGCCTGGCGAGGTTGAACAGGTGGGCACGCTCGACGTCATCCAGCCACAGGGCCCGGGCTACGGCCTCCAACACTGCTTCAGAGGCGTTGGCCACCCGTCCGCGTTCCAGACGGATGTAGTAGTCCACGCTCAATCCGGCTGAGATCGCGACTTCCTCGCGGCGGAGCCCTGGAACGCGGCGACTCGCCCCCGCCATGACCCCGGCCTGCTCAGGAGTCACCCGGGCCCGCCGCGAGCGCAGAAAATCGCTCAGCTCCTTGTTGTTGTCAGCTGAACCGGACGACGACTTGGACATATCTTGAGGCTAGCTCTCCACGTGCAATCCCGGCAAGATGCATTGTGAAGTGACGTGGCCACATAATCTACTCACTGCCGGCGAGAGAAGGAGACTTTTGAGCAGTCGCGGCGAGGTCAAATGGGGAGCCGTGCCGCTCATCTCCAGACCAGCGAGTGGCATCGAGTAAATATACGCTTTCTGATGATGAGCTCGACGAAAACGGAATCGGATCGCATCAATTTCCTGATGCGTGATTGCAGAAGTGGGTAGTCGAGGAGTCTCCCGGGGGTGCCGGCCGCTCAGGCGGTGGCGCCGAATGCTCGGCGATGGGAAAGGGGGTCTGCCAGTACCTGGGTCAGTGGGCCTTGCCCGAGGGAGGCCTATTAGACCGCCCTCACATGCCTTTTCGGCTGGTTCTCTGGATTGCAGGTCAGCACAGGGGCCACAGGAGACGATCCTCGCGGGCCTCGCAGACCGAGGCGAATCACCGGCCGACCGGCTGGTCACGGCAGGTCACGGGTCACCACGCGACGCTGCCCGACCTCCTGAGGATCGGATTTCTCCTCGCACCTACTCACTTACGCACCTGATGGGAACCGGAATGGCGACCACTGACCAAACCGCACTCTTTGAGCCGCCGAAGACCCGCGAGATATCCGACGGGGCGATAGCCCTCGCGCTGCAGTGCAGCCTGCTTCCACGCCGTCTGAGGGGCGGCATCGCGGTGGAGGCCGCCTCGCGTTACCTGCCGGCCGACATGGACGCCGGGGTGGGGGGTGACTGAGCCTTTTCAACGTTGCCTCTCCAGGGTGAGGACTGCGGCGGCGATGTCCGTCATGCGGTTCGGGCTGCAGCGGCTGCGGCGGAAGATCCGCCAGGACTTCAGGCGGGCGACACCTCGTTCGACGGGAGCGCGGGCCTGGGCGAGTGCCCGGTTCAGCGTCCGCTCGGTCGGTGACAGTTCGCCGTTGGGCGGGCGGCGGATGGCGGTGGTGGCCCAGGAGCCGGCGCCGATGTAGGCGCGGTCGGCGACGATCGGGACGCCCTGGCGTTCGCAGATTCGGATGATGCGGTGGGTGCGTGCGGCGGTCAGATCGTGAGCACGGCCCGGCAAGGCCGGCGAGATCCACAGAAGCTGGCCTACGGGATCGGTGACGACCTGCACGTTCACGCCGTGGCGCCGGTGCTTGTGGGAGTAATCGGCGCGTCCGTCGCCCAGGCGGTCGCACTCGCTGAGGGTGCCGTCCAGGAGTACGTAGTCCGGGTCGTGCTCGCGCAGGGTCTTGAGCAGGCCCGGCGCCCGGTCGGCGAGGAGCCGCACGACGGCGGTGGTGTAGGCGTGGGCGGTGCCGACGGATATGCCGAACCCGGCGGCGATCTGCGCGAGAGTCTCGTGCTTGCGCAGGTAGGCGAGAGCGACGAGGGCGCGCTGGTGCGGCGGGAGCTTGCAGCGGCGGTCACCCTCGCGGGTGACGATAAGCATCGTGACCCACTCGACCAGCGCATGAGGCAGGTCGAGTGCGGCAGGATAGGGAACCAACAGGGCTCCTGGACCGGCAGGTTGAGACTTCGAACACCTCACCCAACGGCACGGGAGCCCTGTCCGTTGCGGGCACCAAGGTCATCACCCGATCGGTGGCCACGCTGAAAAGGCTCACTGGTTCGATGTGATCCCGCTCTCTGGCGCCCGGGTGGCCCTCGTCGTCGGGGACGTGGTCGGACATGGCATCGACGCTGCGGCGACCATGGGCAATCTCCGCACCGCCGTCCGCACGCTAGCGGAACTGGATCTGCCCGCCGACGAACTGCTGAGCCACCTCGATGACTGCGTCCGGCGGATGACCGAGGAAGACGACGACGCGGACCAGGCCCGGGTGGTGGGGGCGACCTGTCTGTACGCCGTCTACGACCCGGTCACGGGGCGGTGCACGATGGCACGGGCCGGGCACCCCCCGCCCGCGATCATCGACCCGCAGGGGCAGGTCACCTTCCCCGACCTGCCCACCGGGGCGCCACTGGGCCTGGGTCTCGGGCTGGTTCCCTTCGAGGCCATAGAAGTGGAGCTGCCCGCGGGAAGTCGGCTCGCGTTCTACACCGACGGCTTGGTCGAGTCCCGTGACGAGGACATTGACGTCGGCATGCACCGACTGGGCGCCGCCCTGGCGCAGCCTGACGAGTCCTTGGAGGACCTGTGTTCCTCGGTGATGGAAGCCGTGCCGACTCGGGCATCGTCCGATGACGTCACCTTGCTGCTTGTCGGGATCCGCGCAATCAGCGCGGCCCAGACCGCCTCCTGGGACCTGCCGGCTGAGCCGGCCGTCGTCGGCACCGCCCGGCACGTGGCCGCCCGTCAGCTCAGTGAATGGGGACTGGAGCATCTCGTGTCCACCATGGAACTGGTGGTCAGTGAACTGGTCACCAACGCCGTCCACCACGGCGTCGGCCCGATCCAGCTACGACTCATCCGGCACCAAGTCCTGACCTGCGAAGTCTTTGACAGCGGAAACTGCTACCCGCGCCAGCGCCATGCTCGCATCGTCGACGAGAACGGCCGGGGCCTGTTCCTGGTTGCTCAGTTGGCCCACAGGTGGGGCTTTCGCTCCGCATCGGGCGGCAAGGTCGTCTGGGTCGAACAAGACCTGCCCTCTACACCCTCGCAGGCTCATGTCATGCCTACCGCAGGCTAGTTCGTGAGAAACAGCGCGAGCGTGACCGTCGGCCGTGCATGAGGGGTGGGGTGACATCGGTACCGCTGTCACCCCACCCCTTCCCCGTGCATGCTGGGCGAGGCCCCGCACCACCACCGCACCGGATCGAGCGGGGAACAGCGGGGAGTCACGGTGAAACAAGCCGAGCCCGACGAAGCCGCGTATTTGGCTGAACGGGTAGCACGTGTGTCGGGCTCCCGAGCATGAACCACCGCGCTAGCGTGGAGGTCATGGCTGTCGACGTGCTCACCGAGACCGTGATCGCCCGTCCCTGTGCGGAGGTCGCCGCCTATGCCGGGGATCCGACCAATGCGCCGCACTGGTACGCCAACATCATCTCGGTTCGTTGGCGGACCTCGCCGCCGCTCGCCGCGGGCTCGAAGCTCGACTTCGTCGCCCGGTTCCTGGGGCGCACCCTGACGTACACGTACGAAATCGTCGAGTACTCCCCCGAACGACTCGTGATGCGCACCGCGCAGGGGCCCTTTCCCATGGAGACGACCTACACCTGGCAGCCAGTGGACGCTGACCATACCCGGATGACACTGCGCAACCGCGGCGAACCATCCGGCTTTGCCAAGGTGAGCGCTCCGATGATGGCTGCGGCTGTGCGGCGGGCAAACGTCAAGGACCTCGCCGCATTGAAAGCGCTACTGGAAGGCACCGACGCCTCCGACTCCAGCCGACGCTCACCTGGCGACTTCTGACATACACGGCTGACATCAACGAGGCCGGACTGCGACGTAATCGGCGCCGCTGGCGCGGAGGGGGCTGGACAGCGGGCACTGCTTCTCACCCCGCGTGGTCCGCCGAGCGTCACGCCATGGGCCGCCACCCGGGTTCCAGGATGTCGAGGAGGGCGTGGAAGGCTTTGTCCGCCCGGTCCCAGTGGCCGTTCGCCAGCGGGGCGATCACGAGGCCGAGGGAGGCGTCGGTCAGCAGGGCGGCCTGGGTGCGGGCCCGGTCCTGGTCCATGCCGAAGTGATGGAAGACCGAGGTGAACAGGTCCGTCCACTCGGTGACGATGTCGTGCAGGACAGGTCCGTACCGGTCCGGGTGGAGCACGCTGGCGCTCATGACCTCGAGATAGAGCGGGAGCGAGGCACGTACCTCCGGGTCGCTGAACCGATGCCACGCCTCCTCCATGAAGCGGCGAAGGCCCGCCGCGTCCTTCGGCGGGCCGAAGGTCTCCAGCAGCTCGCGGGTGCGCAGAAGAGGCCGGCGCTCGTATGCGGCGAGGGCCTCGGCGACCATCCGTTCCTTGGAGCCGAAGTAGTACAGGAGCATGCGGTCGCTGGTGCCCAGGGCACGGGCCAGGGGCCGCAGGGAGAGGTCCGTCAGCCCGTTGCGGAGGACATATGCGCGGACCCGGTCGAGCAGGTCGCGTCGTTTGGCCGGATCGGGCGACCGGGGCATGAGGGCTCCGTCCGTCAGGGGATTTTTATTCCCTATAGATTCTTTTTGAGATGTCTTTACTGTAACACCCGCTACGTCTATATTTGAGGTGTAGCGACTGCTACATGTACGGCCTCGCTCAGAAGGACTGATTCCTATGGCCACCCACGCCGCCCTCCCCTGGGCCACCCGGCAGTGGGCCCTGTGGTCCCGTGCACTCGCACCGGTACGGCCGCTGGACGCGCCCCGTGGCCGCGCCACGGAATGGGACGCCTCCTGGCCCCTGCCGCGCGCTCTGACCTCCGCGGGGCGGGCCCGCCGGCTGGTCACCGCCCAGCTGAGCCAGTGGGCGTTGACCGACCTGGCCGAGACCGCCGAACTCCTGGTCAGCGAGGTCGTCACCAACGCCCTGCGGCACACCCGCGGGCCGCTCAGGCTCAACCTGCGGGTGCGTGACTCCCGGCTGACGTGCGAGGTCGAGGACACCGAGTCCGCCGTCCCGCTGCGCAGCGTCGTCGACGCCGCCGCGGAGGGCGGGCGCGGCACGGACCTCCTGGACCTGCTCGCGGACGCCTGGGGCAGCACGGAGACGCCCACGGGCAAGACCATCTGGTTCGAACTGCGGGCGGAGGCGGCCCCGGCCGTCGTCAGTGCGACCAGGAGCGGTCACGCCACCCGGTGACCGTTCTCCAGCTCCGCCGTGCCGGTGCCGTCGGCGAGGACGTCCAGGGCCGTCAGGACCCGGTGGCCGAGGGCGCCGGGGAGGTGGTCGGTGATCTCCTCGCGCGGCACCAGGCGCCAGGACAGCAGCTCCTCCTCCTGCAGGCGGATCGCCTTCAGGTCGGCCTCCGTGAGCACCCCGCCGTCGTACAGGTACGCCACCAGCGGAGGCCGGCCCGCGCCGTGCACCCAGTCCACGGCCAGCAGCCGGCCGAGCTCCCGGTCGAGCCCGATCTCCTCCAGCGTCTCCCGGCGCGCGCCCTGGCGCGGGGTCTCCCCGTCGTCCGACTCGATCGTGCCGCCCGGAAGCGCCCAGCCCTCGCGGTAGTTGGGCTCGACCAGCAGCACGCGCCCCTCGGCGTCCCGGAAGAGCGCGGCCGCGCCGGCGAGGACACGGGGCAGGCTCGCGATGTATGCGGCGAAGTCACCAGTCGTGGTCATTGGGGAAGGGTAACGAGCCGCGGGGCGGCTACGGGGCCGTCGTCGCCAGGCGCAGGGTGCGTTCCGCCAGCGCACTGATCCGTACGCCGTCGAAGCCGAACACCGCGCTCCGGGCCGTGTCCTGGAGCGGGTCCGTCCACTGGGCGGGGATCGCGGCGGCGCCCGTGAGCACCCCGGCCACCGAGCCGGCCGTCGCGCCGTTGGAGTCGGTGTCCAGGCCGCCGCGCACCGTGAGGGCGAGGGTCCGCGTGAAGTCGCCGTCGCCGTACAGCAGCCCAGCGGTCAGGACCGCGGCGTTCGGGACGACGTGGATCCAGCCCAGCCCGGCGGTCTCCGCGGCCAGCGTGGCCAGGGTCTCCTCCCAGGGCAGCCGCGTCTCGTGCAGGGTCATGACCCGCCGTACGGTACGGGCGAGCCGGCTGCTCGCCGGGATCACGCCGAGAGCCGCATCCAGGGCGTCCCGCACGGCGGCCGCGGTGAACGCCGCGGCGATCAGCGCCGCCGCCCACATGGCGCCGTACACGCCGTTCCCGGTGTGCGACAGCACCGCGTCCCGCCGGGCGAGCGAGGCGGCCGCCGCGGGGTCGCCGGGGCGGGTCCAGCCGTAGACGTCGGCGCGGATCAGCGCGCCGATCCACTCCTGACAGGGGTTGTCGTACGTCGCCGTCAGCGGCGGCTTCAGCCCGTTCGCGAGGTTCCGGTACGCCGCCCGTTCCGCGGTGAAGGTCTGCAGGTACGGCAGCCGCAGCAGCCACAGCTCGCCGACCTGCTCGGTGCTGAAGCCGAAGCCGTGGGTCTCCAGCAGGTGCAGGCCGAGGATCGCGTAGTCGACGTCGTCGTCGCGCACGCTGCCGTGGATCCGGCCGCGCACGCAGTCGCGCCACTCCGGGCGCAGTACGGCGGTCTCCTCCGGGTCGGCGGGCTCGGGCAGGTAGTCGGTGAGCGGCAGCGCCTCGGCCTTGCGCAGATAGCGGTCGATGCGCTCGCGGGTCCATACCTCGCCCTGCTCCACCGGCTTGCCGAGCATGTTGCCCGCGATCCGGCCGAGCCAGCCGCCGTGGATGCGGTCGGCGAGGGCAGGGAGATCGGCGGGCTGCGGGCGCTGGCTGGTCATGGCTGGGGTCTACCCGTTTTCCCCAGGCTCCTCCCAGCCGGTTCCCAGCCTTCGGTCGGGGCATGACGACGGGGGTCTCCTCCGGTTAAGGTCGCAGCGGCGCGACTGGCCCTGACGTGCGCGGGGCCCGGAGAGCAAGGGGAAAGCAAGGTGGCGGACGCTGCAGTGAACGAGACCCGTCGGGTGCTCATCGCCGCGGACAAGTTCAAGGGCTCGCTGACGGCCGTGCAGGTCGCCGAGCGGGTGACGGCCGGGCTGCGCCGGGTCGTGCCGGACCTGGCGGTCGAGGCGCTGCCCGTGGCCGACGGCGGCGACGGGACGGTGGACGCGGCGGTCGCGGCCGGCTTCGAGCGCCGGGAGGTACGGGTCGCCGGGCCGCTGGGCCAGGAGGTGACCGCCGCGTTCGCGCTGCGCGGCGGGACCGCGGTCGTGGAGATGGCCGAGGCGAGCGGCCTGCAGCGCCTCCCCGCCGGCGTCTTCGCGCCCCTGACGGCCTCCACGTACGGCTCCGGCGAACTGCTGCGGGCCGCGCTCGACGCGGGCGCCCGGACGATCGTGTTCGGCGTCGGCGGCAGCGCCACGACGGACGGCGGCGCGGGCATGCTGTCCGCGCTGGGCGCGCGCTTCCTGAACGAGGGCGGCGAGCCGGTGTCGCCGGGCGGCGGCGGGCTGGCGGAACTCGCCCGCGCCGACCTGTCCGGCCTCGATCCGCGCCTGTCCTCGGTGGAGCTGGTGCTGGCGAGCGACGTCGACAATCCGCTGACCGGTCCGAAGGGCGCGCCGGCGGTGTACGGCCCGCAGAAGGGCGCCTCCCCGGACGACGTCGAGACCCTGGACGCGGCCCTCGCCCACTTCGCCAAGGTGCTGGAGGCCGAGGTCGGGCCGCGTGCGGCGCAGTACGCGGCGTCGCCGGGCGCGGGCGCGGCGGGCGGCATCGGCTACGGCGCGCTGCTCCTGGGCGCGCGTTTCCGCCCCGGTATCGAGGTCATGCTGGACGTCCTCGGCTTCGCGCCCGCCCTGGAACGGGCCTCGCTGGTCATCACCGGTGAGGGCTCGCTGGACGAGCAGACGCTGCACGGGAAGGCGCCGGCGGGTGTCGCTGCGGCGGCTCGCTCCGCGGGAAGGACCGTGGTGGCGGTGTGCGGACGGCTCGCTCTGTCGCCGGAGGCGTTGCAGGGAGCGGGGATCTCCCAGGCGTACCCGTTGACCTCCGTCGAGCCGGACGTGGCCAGGTGCATCGCGGATGCCGGGCCGATTCTGGAGCGGGTCGCCGTGCGCATCGCCGAGGACCAGCTGGGCTGAGGTCCCTGGGGGCTCCGCCCCCAGACCCCCCGGCCTATGCCCACCCACCACCCGTCTCGGTCGGCTGGGTGGGCACCGTCTCGGGCGATCTCGCCGTTCCACCGTCTCTCCCTCGCCGTTCCCACCCTCGGCTCGCCTCTCGACCGACCGAGACGGGTGGGCGGGTGGGCAAAGGGGGTCTGGGGGCGGAGCCCCCAGGTCGCCCGCACAAGCGGAGGGCCCCGGACCAGCAACGGTCCGGGGCCCTCCGCACAAGCGCCGCAGGCATACGAGCCGCTACGGCAGCTGCGCCGCCCGCGCCTCCCGCCGGTTGTCGCGGAAGTTGTTCACCCGCCGAGCCGTGGCGAACAGCGGAATCACCGCGCCCATGACCAGCTGCAGCGCACAACCCGTCTGGAGCAGCAGCTGACCGCTCGGGGCGTCGAAGGCCCACGCCGCCAGCAGGCCCATCGAGAGCACGATCCAGGACAGCATCGCCCCGGCCAGCCGTCCCCTCGGCTTCGGGTACTCCACCCGGCTCACCATCAGCCACGCCGTGCCGAGGATCGCCAGCAGCGTCGCCACGAAGGGCAGCTCCAGCAGGACGATGGAGACCACCGTCAGCGCGCCGAACGGGCTGGGCATGCCCTGGAACATGCCGTCCTTCATCGTCACGCAACTGAAGCGGGCCAGCCTCAGCACCACCGCCAGCAGCACCACGATCGCCCCCAGCGCCGCCATTCTCTGGTGCGCGTCGTCCGCGACCATGCCGTAGACGAGGACGAAGTACGCGGGCGCCAGGCCGAAGCTGATCAGGTCGGACAGGTTGTCCAGCTCGGCGCCCATCGGCGACGAGCGCAGCTTCCTCGCCACCAGCCCGTCGAACAGGTCGAAGACGGCCGCGCACAGCATCAGGATGACGGCCGTGGCGGCACTGTGCCGGGCCATGCCCGCGGACTCGTCGTTCCCGGTCAGGTGCGGGATCAGGATGCCGGTGGTGGTGAAGTACACCGCCATGAACCCACACGTGGCGTTGCCCAGGGTGAGGGTGTCCGCTATTGAGAGGCGGAGAGAGAGCGGCATCTCCTCCTCTTCGTCCACCTCGTCGGCCTCGGGCACCCAGCCCGCCTGGGTCTCCGGATCAATCACGGTCAATGCGAGTCACCCCAGCCACGGTCTTCTGGCCGACCTCGACCGCGACCTCCACGCCCTCGGGCAGGTAGAGGTCGACACGCGAGCCGAAGCGGATCAGACCGATACGGTCGCCCTGCTCGACCTTCGTGCCCTGAGGGATGTAGGGCACGATGCGGCGGGCGACCGCGCCGGCGATCTGGATCATCTCGATGTCGCCGAGTTCGGTGTCGAAATGCCAGACTACGCGCTCGTTGTTCTCGCTCTCCTTGTTGAAAGCCGGAACGAAGCCGCCGGGGATGTGCTCGACGGACGTCACCGTGCCCGCGAGGGGCGCGCGGTTGACGTGGACGTTCAGCGGGCTCATGAAGATCGCGACGCGGGTGCGCCCGTCCTTCCACGGCATGATGCTCTGCACCACGCCGTCGGCGGGCGAGCTCACCCGGCCGGAGCCGATCTCGCGCTCGGGGTCGCGGAAGAACCACAGCATGCCCGCGGCGAGCGCGGTGGCGGGCACGGCCACGGCCCTGGCCGCGCCGGAGCGGCGGGCGCGGGCCAGGCTGAGGGCTGCGGTGGCGACGGTCGGGAGAAGCCACGGCGATGCTCCGCGCGCGAGACGGACGCCGGCTCGGCTGTCGCGAGGTGCAGAGGTTTGGCTGTGGGGCATGGATGACCTTCGTAGCGGATGATGCCGCGCAAGACGGGGGACGGCGGCTTTCCCGGGATCGTACCGGTCGCGGGCCGCAACTGGGCAAGCCAGGCTGCCGAGTCGGCGGCCGAAGAACGTCTACGGGGTGTGATCTTCTTCTCGAAGAAAACACCCCGTATCCGGACAATCAGCCCTGGAACCGATACTCTTCGAGCAGCCGGCGGCCGATGATCATTTTCTGGATCTCGGCGGTACCTTCACCGATGAGCAGCATCGGGGCCTCGCGGTACAGGCGCTCGATCTCGTACTCCTTGGAGAAGCCGTAGCCGCCGTGGATCCGGAAGGCGTCCTCCACGACCTCCTTGCAGTACTCGGAGGCCAGGTACTTCGCCATGCCGGCCTCGAGGTCGTTTCGCTCGCCGGAGTCCTTCTTGCGCGCGGCGTTGACCATCATCGCATGCGCGGCCTCGACCTTGGTCGCCATCTCCGCCAGCTTGAACTGGATGGCCTGGTGCTGGGCGATCGGCTTGCCAAAGGCGTGCCGCTGCTGGGCGTACTGGATGCCGAGCTCGAAGGCACGCTGGGCGACGCCACAGCCACGCGCCGCCACGTTGACCCGGCCGACCTCGACGCCGTCCATCATTTGGTAAAAACCTCGGCCGGTGACGCCGCCGAGCACGCGATCGGCCGGAAGGCGCAGGCCGTCCATGATCAGCTCGGTGGTGTCGACGCCCTTGTAGCCCATCTTCTCGATCTTGCCGGGGATGGTCAGGCCGGGACGGACCTCGCCGAAGCCCGGCTCCTTCTCGATCAGGAAGGTGGTCATCGACTTGTGCGGGGCCGTGCCCTCGGGGTGGCCTTCGTCACTGCGGACCAGGACCGCCACCAGGGAGGACGTGCCGCCGTTCGTCAGCCACATCTTCTGGCCGTTCAGGACGTACTCGTCGCCGTCCTTGACCGCCTTGGAGGTGATCGCCGACACATCGGAGCCCAGGCCCGGCTCCGACATCGAGAAGGCGCCCCGGATGTCACCGGCCGCCATCCTCGGCAGGAAGTGGTCCTTCTGCTCCTGCGTGCCGTGCTGCTTGAGCATGTACGCGACGATGAAGTGCGTGTTGATGATGCCGGACACCGACATCCAGCCGCGGGCGATCTCCTCCACGCACAGCGCGTAGGTCAGGAGCGACTCGCCCAGACCCCCGTACTCCTCGGGGATCATCAGACCGAACAGGCCGAGCTCCTTCAGGCCGTCCACGATCTGCTGCGGGTACTCGTCGCGGTGCTCCAGCTCGGTCGCGACAGGAATGATCTCCTTGTCGACAAAGTCCCGGACGGTGGAGAGGATCTCCTGCTGGACGTCGGTCAGACCGGCGGTCTGGGCGAGACGGGCCATGGCCTACTTCTCCTGCTGCTTCGGTTCCGGGCGGCCCGGCTGCTCGCCGCCGCGCTCCTTGATGTACGTCTCGGTGGGCACCATGACCTTGCGGCGGAAGACGCACACCAGGGTGCCGTCCTGCTTGTAGCCCTTGGTCTCGACGTGGACGATCCCGCGGTCGTTCTTCGACTTCGACGGCCACTTGTCCAGCACCGTCGTCTCGCCGTAGATCGTGTCGCCGTGGAAGGTCGGCGCCACGTGCTTGAGCGACTCGATCTCCAGGTTGGCGATCGCCTTGCCGGAGACGTCCGGCACGGACATGCCGAGCAGGAGGGAGTAGATGTAGTTCCCGACGACGACGTTCTTGCCGAAGTCCGTCGTCTTCTCCGCATAGTTGATGTCCATGTGGAGCGGGTGGTGGTTCATGGTGAGGAGACAGAACAGGTGGTCGTCGTACTCCGTGACCGTCTTGCCCGGCCAGTGCTTGTACGTCGCCCCGACCTCGAACTCCTCGTAGGTGCGTCCGAACTGCATCGCGCTCAGGCCTCCGGGATCTCGAACGTGCTGGTGCGCTGCATGCCGGCGGCGCGTCCCTTGCCCGCGATGACCAGGGCCATCTTGCGGCTGGCCTCGTCGATCATCTCGTCGCCGAGCATCGCGGAGCCCTTCTTGCCGCCCGCCTCGGAGGTGTAGTAGTCGTACGCGTCCAGGATCAGCTCGGCGTGGTCGTAGTCCTCCTGCGACGGCGAGAAGATCTCGTTGGACGCCTCGACCTGGCCCGGGTGCAGCACCCACTTGCCGTCGAAGCCGAGCGCGGCGGCGCGCTGGGCGACCTCGCGGTAGCCCTCCACATTGCGGATCTGCAGGTAGGGGCCGTCGATCGCCTGGAGGTTGTTGGCGCGGGCGGCCATCAGGATCTTCATCAGGATGTAGTGGTAGGCGTCCGCCGGGTAGCCGGGCGGCTGCTCGCCCACGACCAGCGACTTCATGTTGATGGAGGCCATGAAGTCGGCCGGGCCGAAGATGATCGTCTCGATCCGCGGGGAGGCCTGCGCGATCGCGTTGACGTTGTTCAGACCCTGCGCGTTCTCGATCTGCGCCTCGATGCCGATCTTGCCGACCTCGAAGCCCATGGTCTTCTCGATCTGCGTCAGCAGCAGGTCCAGGGCCACGATCTGCTCGGCGTTCTGGACCTTCGGCAGCATGATGCAGTCGAGGTTCTGGCCGGCGCCCTCGACCACCGTGACGACGTCGCGGTACGTCCACTCGGTCGTCCAGTCGTTGACACGCACCACGCGCGTCTTGCCCGTCCAGTCGCCCTCGTTGAGGAACTTGACGATGGTGTGCCGCGCCTCGGGCTTGGCGAGCGGCGCGCAGGCGTCCTCCAGGTCCAGGAAGACCTGGTCCGCCGGGAGGCCCTGCGCCTTCTCCAGGAAGCGCGGGTTCGAGCCCGGCACGGCCAGGCAGGAGCGCCGCGGGCGAAGGCGGTTGACGGTCGTCATGCGGGGACCTCCAGAGGGTCGAGCTTGTTCGCTTTCCGGATCTCGTCGACGATGCGGCCGATGATCCCGGTGATGTCGAAGTCCTTCGGGGTGAAGACGGCGGCCACTCCGGCTTCCTTCAGCTGCTCGGCGTCACCATTCGGGATGATGCCACCGGCGATCACCGGTATATCTGTGGCACCGGCCACACGGAGGCGCTGGAGCACGTCCGGGACCAGCTGGGCGTGCGAGCCGGACAGGATCGACAGGCCCACCGCGTGCACGTCCTCGGCGAGTGCCGCGTCCACGATCTGCTCGGGCGTCAGCCGGATGCCCTGGTAGACCACCTCGAAGCCGGCGTCGCGCGCGCGTACGGCGATCTGCTCGGCGCCGTTGGAATGCCCGTCCAGGCCCGGCTTGCCGACCAGGAAGCGCAGCTTGCCGACGCCCAGGTCACGGGCGGTGGCGTCGACCTTGGCCCGGACCTCGGCGAGCGCGGAGCCCGGCTCGGCGGCGACGGCGACCGGCGCGGAGGAGACCCCGGTGGGCGCCCGGTACTCGCCGAACACCTCGCGCAGCGCGCCCGCCCACTCGCCGGTCGTGACCCCGGCGCGGGCGCACTCCAGCGTGGCCTCCATCAGGTTGTCGGTTCCCTTGGCGGCCTCCTTCAGCCGCTCCAGCGCCTTGCAGGGGCGAGGGTGGTTGAAGGGCGGCTGGTAGCGGGTGTCGCGCCACTTCTGGAGTGACTCGATGACCCGGGCCTCGACCGCCGGGTCGACCGTCATGATCGCGGTGTCCAGGTCGGCCGTGAGCGGGTTCGGCTCGGTGCTCTCGAAGGCGTTGACACCGATGATCTTCTCCTCGCCGGACTCGATCCGGGCCCGGCGCTCGGCGTGCGAGGAGACCAGCTGGGACTTCAGGTAGCCGGACTCGACGGCGGCCATCGCGCCGCCCATCTCCTGGATGCGGTCGATCTCCGCGAGGGAGTCGGCGACCAGCTGCTCCACCTTTGCCTCGATCACCTTCGAGCCCTCGAAGATGTCGTCGTACTCCAGCAGGTCGCTCTCGTACGCCAGCACCTGCTGGATGCGCAGGCTCCACTGCTGGTCCCACGGCCGGGGGAGGCCCAGGGCCTCGTTCCAGGCCGGCAGCTGCACGGCACGCGCGCGTGCGTCCTTGGAGAGGGTGACCGCCAGCATCTCCAGCACGATCCGCTGGACGTTGTTCTCCGGCTGCGCCTCGGTCAGGCCGAGGGAGTTGACCTGGACGCCGTACCGGAAGCGGCGCTGCTTGGGGTCCTCGATGCCGTACCGCTCGCGGGTGACCTTGTCCCAGATGCGGCCGAACGCCCGCATCTTGCACATCTCCTCGATGAACCGGACGCCCGCGTTCACGAAGAAGGAGATGCGGGCGACCACGTCGCCCATGCGCTCCTGCGGCACCTGGCCGGAGTCGCGCACGGCGTCCAGCACTGCGATGGCGGTGGACATCGCGTACGCGATCTCCTGCACCGGCGTGGCCCCGGCCTCCTGCAGGTGGTAGCTGCAGATGTTGATCGGGTTCCACTTCGGGATGTGGGAGACCGTGTACGCGATCATGTCCGTCGTCAGACGGAGGCTCGGCCCCGGCGGGAACACATGGGTTCCGCGGGACAGGTACTCCTTGACGATGTCGTTCTGGGTCGTGCCCTGGAGCTTGGTGATGTCCGCGCCCTGCTCCTCGGCGACGACCTGGTAGAGCGCCAGCAGCCACATGGCGGTGGCGTTGATCGTCATCGAGGTGTTCATCTGCTCCAGGGGGATGTCCTGGAACAGCCGGCGCATGTCACCGAGGTGCGCGACGGGCACGCCCACCCGGCCGACCTCGCCGCGGGCGAGGATGTGGTCGGGGTCGTAGCCGGTCTGCGTCGGCAGGTCGAACGCCACCGACAGACCTGTCTGGCCCTTGGCGAGGTTGCGCCGGTACAGCTCGTTGGACGCCTCGGCCGTGGAGTGACCGGCGTACGTCCGCATGAGCCACGGCCGGTCCTTCTGACGCTCTGTCATCTGTGACCTCAGACGTTCCGGAAGCGGTTGATGGCGTCGATGTGCTTGGCGCGCATCTCCTCGTCGCGCACGCCGAGGCCTTCCTCGGGCGCGAGGCACAGCACGCCGACCTTGCCCTGGTGCAGGTTGCGGTGGACGTCGTAGGCCGCCTGGCCGGTGTCCTGGAGGGAGTACACCTTCGACAGGGTGGGGTGGATCTTGCCCTTGGCGATGAGGCGGTTGGCCTCCCAGGCCTCGCGGTAGTTGGCGAAGTGGGAGCCGATGATGCGCTTCAGCGACATCCACAGGTAGCGGTTGTCGTACTCGTGCATGTAGCCCGAGGTGGAGGCGCAGGTGGTGATGGTGCCGCCCTTGCGGGTGACGTAGACGCTCGCGCCGAAGGTCTCGCGGCCGGGGTGCTCGAAGACGATGTCGATGTCCTCGCCGCCGGTGAGTTCGCGGATGCGCTTGCCGAAGCGCTTCCACTCCTTCGGGTCCTGGGTCTGCTCGTCCTTCCAGAACTTGTAGCCCTCGGCGTTGCGGTCGATGATCGACTCGGCGCCCATCGAGCGGCAGATCTCCGCCTTCTGGGGCGAGGAGACGACACAGATCGGGTTGGCGCCGCCCGCGAGCGCGAACTGCGTCGCGTACGAGCCGAGGCCGCCGCTCGCGCCCCAGATGAGCACGTTGTCGCCCTGCTTCATGGCGGCGCCGTTGCGGGAGACCAGCTGGCGGTAGGCGGTGGAGTTCACCAGGCCCGGAGCCGCGGCCTCCTCCCAGCTGAGGTGGCCCGGCTTCGGCATCAGCTGGTTGGACTTCACCAGCGCGATCTCGGCGAGCCCGCCGAAGTTGGTCTCGAAGCCCCAGATGCGCTGCTCGGGGTCGAGCATGGTGTCGTTGTGGCCGTCGGAGGACTCCAGCTCGACGGACAGGCAGTGCGCGACGACCTCGTCACCGGGCTTCCAGGCGTTGACGCCCGGGCCGGTGCGCAGGACGACGCCCGCGAGGTCGGAGCCGATGATGTGGTACGGCAGGTCGTGGCGCTTGGCCAGCTCGTTGGTGCGGCCGTAGCGCTCCAGGAACCCGAAGGTGGACAGCGGCTCGAAGATCGAGGTCCACACCGAGTTGTAGTTGACCGAGGAGGCCATGACGGCCACCAGGGCTTCGCCCGGGCCCAGCTCGGGCACGGGCACCTCGTCGAGGTGGATGGACTTGCGCGGGTCCTTGTCGCGGCTCTCCAGGCCCGCGAACATCTCCGTCTCGTCCTTGTGCACGGTGATCGCGCGGTACGACTCGGGGATCTGCAGGTTGGCGAAGTCGGCGGACGTGGCCTCCTTCGACTGGATCGCGTCCAGGATGTCCTTCACGGTCACTGTTGCCTCCGGCGGTGAGCGCCCTGAGGGAGGGGCGCTGGGGGTTCGTCGGTGCTGCTGCTTGGGAGTGCTGCTGAGGGTTTTGGAAGTGCCGTCGGTTCGGCTCGGTGGTGCTTCGGCAGCGCTTTGTGGCGCGGGAGGTTGCCTGTGACGCAGGCGTCCGGGCGTGGGGGCCATGGCCCTTGGGGACAGCCGGCGAGCGAACGGTCTCTGCTCGCCGGCCGCCCGGACACCTTCAACGTATGACACCGCGTGTCAGGTGACAAGGCACTGAGTGCCAGAAGTTTGGCTCAGGTGAAATCTTTACGTAACAAATGAGCGATGATCGATCGAACGGCGCTTGAAATCCGCTCGAAAACGGCCCCTGACATGGCAAAACGGCCACCCCGTCGGGTGGCCGTCGTCACAGCCGGAACAGCGGCCGGCAGCGGTACGGGAGGGGCTCAGCGCTCCTTGAGCGCCTCCTCGATGGTCCGCATGACCTCGTCCAGCGGGGCGTCGGTACGGGCGACCGTGACCAGCACCTCGCCGTGCGCCGAGACCGCCGCCGGAGCGGTGGTGGCCGGCTTGGCCGCCGGACCGCGTCCGGCGCCGATGCCCGTGCCGAAGGTCTTGCGGACGATCGCGAAGGCGTGGTCGAGCTGCGCCTCGACGTCGCCCTGGCCCCCCGCCCGCAGCCAGCGCCGCAGCACATGGTTGTGGGCGGTGACGACCGCGGAGGCGGCGACCTCGGCCAGCAGCGGGTCGTCGTTGGCGTCGTCGGCGTGCGCGTGCTCGTCGAAGTGGCCCAGGAGGTAGCGGGTGAACAGGCGCTCGTAGCGGGCCACCGAGGCGATCTCGGCCTCGCGCAGGGTGGGCACCTCGCGCGTGAGCTTGTAGCGGGCGACCGAGATCTCCGGGCGGGCCGCGTACATCTTCATGACTTCCTTGATCCCGCGGCACACGGTGTCGAGCGGGTGCTCGTGCGCGGGGGCGGCGTTGAGGACCGCCTCGGCGCGGATCAGGGTGTCGTCGTGGTCGGGGAAGATCGCCTCTTCCTTGGAGCGGAAGTGGCGGAAGAAAGTGCGGCGGGCGACTCCGGCGGCGGCCGCGATCTCGTCGACGGTGGTCGCCTCGTACCCCTTGGTCGCGAACAGCTCCATGGCTGCGGCCGCCAGTTCTCGGCGCATCTTGAGCCGCTGGGCGGCGGCGCGGCTGCCTGCGGCACTTTCCGGCGCGTCGGGCGTAGCTGGTGTACGGGAGGACTTGGCGGGCTGGGACATGACCCGAACGTACTGCATGTGCGCAGTTCGGTGCGCGGGTGAGGGGTTTCTCCCGCCCCCGGGGCCGCCCCCGCCCCACAGGGGCGGGGGAGCGTCCACCGGGTCGAGCAGTCCGCCCCAGTCCGTCTCCGCGTGGGACCAGTCGCCGCCGCCCTCAGCGGCGGGCATACTCGCGGAAGCCGCGGCCGGTCTTGCGGCCGAGGCAGCCCGCGGCCACCAGGTGCTCCAGCAGCGGGGCCGGGGCGAGGCCGGGGTCGCGGAACTCGCGGTGCAGGACCTTCTCGATGGCCAGCGAGACGTCCAGGCCGACCACGTCCAGCAGCTCGAAGGGGCCCATGGGGTAGCCGCCGCCGAGCTTCATCGCCGCGTCGATGTCGTCCAGGGACGCGTAGTGCTCCTGGACCATCTTGATCGCGTTGTTCAGGTACGGGAACAGCAGCGCGTTCACGATGAAGCCGGCCCGGTCGCCGCAGTCCACCGCGTGCTTCTTGATCTTCGCGCAGACCTCGCGGACGGTCGCGTGGACGTCGTCGGCGGTCAGCACGGTCCGCACGACCTCGACCAGCTTCATGGCGGGGGCCGGGTTGAAGAAGTGCATGCCGATGACGTCCTGCGGGCGCGAGGTGGCGCGGGCGCAGGCCACGACGGGCAGCGAGGAGGTGGTGGTGGCGAGCACCGCGCCGGGCTTGCAGACCTTGTCCAGCGTGGCGAACAGCTGCCGCTTGACCTCCAGGTCCTCGGCGATCGCCTCGACGGCCAGGTCGACCTCGGCGAAGGCGTCGTAGGAGCCGGCCGGGGTGATCCGGTCCAGGATCTGCGCGGCGGCCTCGGCGGTCAGCCGCCCCTTGTCGACAGAGCGCGAAAGCGACTTGCCGATACGGGCCTTGGCGGCCTGTGCCTTCTCCGCGCTGCGGGCGGCCAGCACCACGTCGTAGCCCGCCTTGGCGAAGACCTCGGCGATGCCGGAGGCCATCGTGCCGGAGCCGGCGACACCGACGGAGCTCACGGGGCGTCCGGCGGCCCGGGTGTCCCCGGTGGCCGGGGTCAGCGCGTCCGGCACGACCGTGGCGCTGCCCGGCGCCTCGTAGGTGTAGAAGCCGCGCCCGGACTTGCGGCCGGTCAGGCCCGCCTCGCTGAGCTGCTTCAGGATCGGCGCCGGGGCGTGCAGCCGGTCGTGGGACTCGGCGTACATGGCCTCAAGGACCGTGCGCGCGGTGTCGATGCCGATCAGGTCCAGCAGCGCGAGCGGGCCCATCGGCAGGCCGCAGCCGAGCCGCATCGCCGCGTCGATGTCCTCGCGGGAGGCGTACCGGGCCTCGTACATCGCGGCCGCCTGGTTGAGGTAGCCGAAGAGCAGGCCGTCCGCGACGAACCCGGGGCGGTCGCCGACCGCGACCGGCTCCTTGCCCAGCTCGATCGCGAGGTCCGTGACCGAGGCGACGGCGCCGGGCGCGGTCAGCACCGAGGAGACGACCTCGACCAGCTTCATCGCCGGCGCCGGGTTGAAGAAGTGCAGGCCGAGCACCCGCTCGGGGCGGGCCGAGTCGGCGGCGAGGCGGGTCACGGACAGGGCGTTGGTCCCGGTCGCGAGGATCGTCTCCGGGCGGACGACGCCGTCCAGCTCGCGGAAGATCCGGTGCTTGATCTCGTACGACTCCGGGGCCACCTCGATGACGAGGTCGGCGTCGGCGGCCGCCGCGAGGTCGGTGGCGGTGCGGACCCGGGCGAGGGTGTCGGCGCGCTCCTGCTCGGTGAGCCGGCCGCGCTCCACGCAGTGGGCGGTGCGGGCTTCCAGGGCGGCGACGCACTTCGCGGCCTGGGCCTCGCTGATGTCGATGCCGATCACCTCGCGGCCCGCCTTGGCGAGGACCTCGGTGATGCCGGTGCCCATGGTGCCGAGGCCGACGACGGCGATCGTCTTGAGCGGGGACAGGCTTGAGTCGGAAAGGGGAGTGGCCATCGCGGGACTCCAGGAATGAGGGTGACGACGAGGAACGCGCCGGGTGCGCCGAGGGGCGCACCGCGGAGCGGAAGGAGTGCGGGTGTTGTCGGGCTGCTGAGCGCACACGCCCGGTGCTGCCGGATGCCACGGGTGTTGCACACGCCCGTGATCGGCAATCGGCAGGGAATCCGACCGGCCCTGTCCCGGAGCCGGGTCGTACTGCGGTACGTCGTACCGAACCGACCAGACGCTCGCGACGGCCGCGTCACCAAACCGTCGCCAGCGGAAGTGCGAGTGGGTAACTCGCTCGTCTGAGCTTAACCCGCCAGTAACGAGCGCGCCAGACCTGAGTCCGGCCGGACTTTGTGATGTAGGTCCCTCACACCTCGCCGGCCGCCTACGCTGGACTTCGTGGACGAAGAGTTGCGATCGCTCACGGAGCGCTTACGGCAGGAGTCGCGCGGCTCGGCGGCGTTCGACCGGCTGCTGGCGACCGAGGACCACGACGAACTCGCGGAGGTGCTCACCGCGCCCGGACAGCCCCTGTGGGCCAGGGAACTGGCCGCGTTCCGGCTCGGCCTGGCCGGCGACCGGCGGGCCTTCGAGTCCCTGGTGCTCCTCCTCAACCACCGCGACCCCCCGCGCTGCGCCTCCGCCGCCCATGCCCTGGCCCGCCTGGGCGACCCCCGCACGGCCCGCGCCGCGGCGGCCCTCGCCACCAACGAACTCCGTGTCGCCTACGCCCTGCACCCCGTACGGCTCCTGACCGACCTGCGTGCCCCGGAGTCCGTGCCCGCCCTGATCACCACCCTGGAGCGCCGGCTGAGCCCGCGCGACCCCTATCGCCGCGTCGCCCTCGCCTGCGTGGAAGGCCTCGGTACTCTCGGCGACCCCCGTGCCCGCCGGGTGCTGAACGAGGCCCTGGCCCACCCGTCCCTCGCTGAGGCGGCGGTGCGGGCGCTGGCGCGGATCCCGCAACAGAAGGAGGCGACCTGACGGGGGTTCAGCTGATCGATTCCCTGACACAGCGCACCTCGGGCACGGGTACGCCGTCCACCTCGAACGGCTCCTCGGCGCCGTCTGCACGGAATCCGGCGCGCTCGTAGAAGCGGCGGGCGGCGGCGTTCTCCTTCAGGACCCACAGGAAGACGCGGGGGTACGACGCGCACCGCTCGACCGACGCCGACAGCAGCGCCCGTCCGAACCCGCGGCCGATGTACGCCGGATCCACGTACAGGGCGTACAACTCCGCGTCCACCGTGCGCAATTCACCGTCCCGGTACGGCCCGAAGGCCGCCCAGCCGACGACCTTCCCCGCATGCTCGGCGACCAGGTTCACCACGGAGCCGTCCCCCTGCGCGAACCAGGTCCGCCGCCGCTCGGCGTCCGCCGCGACGCTGAGTCCGTCGAGGTACGACTGTGGCATCAGCCCCCGATAGGCGTGCTGCCAGCCGCGGATACGGATCTCGGAGACGCGGTCGCAGTCGGCAAGGCTCATCGGGCGGACACATGGCGGCTGTTCGCGCATATGTGCACCCTAGTGTGGCAGCTGGGCGAGCGCGGGACCGGTGGGCCAGGGCGTTCCGCCGGGCGTTCCGGGCCGTCCGCCTACACTGGCGGGCATGGCATGCCGCATCAGTGAGCTGGTCATCGACGCCGCCGACCCCGAACGGCTCGCCGCGTTCTGGAGCGAGGTCCTCGGCTATGTCGAACTCGACCGGGAGGACGACGGCAGCATCGCGATCGGGCCGCCGGACACCGGCTTCGGCGGACCGCAGCCGATTCTCGTCATCGGCCCCACCAGCGACCCGCGCCCCGCAAAGCTCCGACTGCACATCGACGTCAACGCCACCGACCGCGACCAGGACGCCGAGCTGGAGCGGCTGCTCGCTCTCGGCGCGAGGCCCGCCGAAGTCGGCCAGACCGGCACCGAAAGCTGGCACGTGCTGGCCGACCCGGAGGGCAACGAGTTCTGCCTCCTGCGCACCCGTCTGCAGCCCCTCTGAGCCGGACGCCCCGCTTCACCGGGCCCTGCCGGGCGTC
Organism: Streptomyces puniciscabiei; assembly: GCF_006715785.1. Lineage (NCBI taxonomy): Bacteria > Bacillati > Actinomycetota > Actinomycetes > Kitasatosporales > Streptomycetaceae > Streptomyces > Streptomyces puniciscabiei. The sequence goes on along the minus strand of NZ_VFNX01000001.1, from coordinate 333,802 downwards.
GTACCGGTGTGGAACACCGGCCAGCAGATCTCCGTCCGCCACCGCGAGCTGTCGGAGGTGTCGCGCAGGCCGACGAGGTAGTACTCGCGGATCGGGCCGTCGACGGTCAGCGCGTGGCGTGCGACGTAGGCGGCCAGCGCGCCGTACGCGCGGTCGACCTCGGACGGTGGCCCGCAGTGTTCGACGACGGCGAGTTCGACCGCCGGAACCGCCGGCGGCCGGACGCGGCCGACCGGCCGGACCGGGGCGTCGCAGGGCACGAAGACGGTCACCCGTCCCCGGTGCCTGGTGAACAGCTCGTCGGCGAACACGGAACGTGGCCTGGGCGGCGCGGGTCTTCCTCGTCCTCGACGACGACGGCCGGATCAGCGAGGACTACCACCTGACGGTGCAGCCCCTGCCCGCCTGGAACCCGGTCCACGGCCCGCTCGCCGCTCGTCGCCCACCACCGCGAGCGCCTCGACCTCCATCAGGAACTCCGGTGCCACCAGCGCGGCCACCTGGACCGCGGAGGACGCCGGGAGGCGGTCGTCGGGTATGTGGGCGGCGCGGGCCGCGCGGATGGCCGGGAGGTGGGCCGTGTCCGTGACGAAGTAGGTCAGTTTCACCACGTGTTCGAAGCCGGCGCCGGCCGCGGCCAGGCAGCGCCTGAGGTTCTCGAAGACCTGGCGGGCCTGGGCCGCGGGGTCGCCCTCGCCGACCGGCTTGCCGTGCTCGTCCAGGGCGAGCTGGCCGGAGACGGCGACGAGACGGCCGGTCGCCGAGACGACGTGGCTGTACTGGGTCGCGGGGGCCACGCCGTCAGGGGCGGGGATGCGGGTCGGTTCGGTCATGGCTCCATGGTGCGGCACACCACTGACAACGCCTCGTGGCAGGCACCGTTGGCGCGTCTACCTGCGGAAACCGAGCAACCCGTGCAGCGCTGAGCCGCGCGACGACGTGGACGCGGCCTTCGTCGCCAGCGGTTTCGGCTCGGGCGACTTCGCGCAGACCGCGTCGGCCGCACCCGAACCCGTGCCCCGGGGCACCCTGCCGTCCGTCAGATACGCGACCAGGTACTTGTCCAGACACGCGTTGCCGCTCAGCGTGACGCCGTGGTTGCCGCCGCCCTCCTCGACCACCAGGCTGGACCGGGCGAGCAGCCTGTGCGCCGTTGCACCGCCGGTGTACGGCGTGGCCGCGTCGTCCGTCGCCTGGAAGAGCAGCACCGGCGGCAGCTCGGTGTTGGCGATGTTCACCGGCCGGCGTCTCGCGGCCGGCCAGAACGCGCACGGCGCGTTGTACCAGGCGTTGTTCCAGGCCATGAAGGGTGCCTTGGCGTAGACGCGCCAGGCGTCGGCGCGCCACCGGCTCCAGCTGCCGGGCCAGGAGCTGTCACGGCACTGCACCGCCGTGTAGACGCTGTAGCCGTTGTCCCCCGGGCCGCTCACGGCACCGTAGTTCTGGTACGCCTCCACCAGCGGCCCGGTCCTGCCGTCGCGCACGTAGGCCGCGAACGCGTCGGCGAGGTAGGGCCAGTAACCGTCGTAGTAGCCGCCGGGGATGAAGGTGTCCTCCAACTCGGAGGCGCCCACCTTTCCTTCGGCCGGCTTCTTCGCCAGTGCCGCCCGCATCGCGTACCACTCGGCCTCGACCTTCTCGGGGTCCGTGCCGAGGTGGTACGTGGAGTCGTACCGGGCGATCCAGGCCATCAGCGCGCGATGGCGGGCGTTGAAGGCGTACTCCTGGCCGAGGTTGTCCCGGTACCAGACCCCGGTCGGGTCGACGACCGAGTCCAGCACCAGGCGGCGCACCCGCTGCGGATACAGCTTCGCGTAGACCGCGCCGAGGTAGGTGCCGTACGAGTATCCGAAGTAGCTGATCCTCGGGGCGCCGAGCGACCGGCGGATGGCGTCCATGTCGCGTACGGCGCTGACGGTGTCGAGGTACGGCAGCACGTCGGCGTAACGGCGGCCGCAGGCGGCGGCGAAGGACCTGGCGCGTGCGAGGTTGGTCCGCTCCAGCGCGGCCGTGGCGGGCACGGTGTCCGGGCGCACCGTCCCGAAGTGGCCCGGCACGCAGTTCAGGGCCGGGCTGCTCCGGCCCACCCCGCGCGGGTCGAAGCCGATGACGTCGTACTGCGCGGCCACGTTCCGGGGCAGTGCCGAGGCGACGAACCCGGCGAGCGTCAGTCCGCTGCCGCCGGGCCCGCCGGGGTTGACCAGCAGCGGCCCCTGGGAGGTCTTCGCGGTGTGCGGGACGCGGGAGAGGGCGAGCGTGATCCGCCGGCCCGACGGGTGCGCGTGGTCCAACGGCACCTCCAGCGAGGCGCATTGGAGGGTCGGATAGTCGCTGGTGCCGCACTTCTTCCAGCTGAGGTGTGCCGACGGGGCGGCTGCTGCGGGAACGGCGGTGACCGAGCCCGCCAGCACGGCGGCGGTTGCGCACAGCACGGCTGCGCGTGTTCTCATGCGTCCTCCCGGGACGGCGGTGTCGGCGGACCGCGAGGGTCACATCTTCCGCCGGATGGTCCCGGAATCGGCGCCCTGAAGAACGTGTTATAGGCAGAGTTGACCCATTTGGATTCTCACATGAGGGTGAGCTGGGTCGGTTCGGCCACGGCCGGCGGCTCGTCGGGTTGCGCCGGACGGATGCGGCGGGCCAGGCCCGGGCGGGTCGGCCCGATGCCGAACTCCTCTGCCAGCTCGTGCACCTGACGGGTGATCCGGCGCTGGTACCACTTGGGCGCGTAGGCACCCTCGGCGTACAGCCGCTCGTAGCGCCGCACGAGGTACGGATGGTGCCGGGCGAGCCAGGCCATGAACCACTCCCGCGCGCCGGGCCGCAGATGCAGCACCAACGGCGTGACCGAGGTGGCCCCGGCCGCCGCGATCGCCCGCACCGTGGCCCGCAACCGGTCCGGATGGTCGCTCAGGAACGGGATGACCGGCGCCATCAGCACCCCGCAGCCGATGCCGTGCTCGCCCAGGGCGCGCACCACGTCCAGGCGGCGTTCCGGCGCGGGCGTGCCCGGCTCGACCGTGCGCCACAGCTCGGTGTCGAGGAAGCCGACGGAGACGGAGATGCCGATGTCCGTCACCTCGGCCGCCCGGACCAGCAGGTCCAGGTCGCGCAGGATCAGGGTGCCCTTGGTGAGGATCGAGAACGGGTTGGCGTGCTCGGTGAGGGCGGAGATGATGCCCGGCATCAGCCGGTAGCGGCCCTCCGCGCGCTGGTAGCAGTCGACGTTCGTGCCCATCGCCACGTGATCCCCCTGCCAGCGGCGGGAGGCGAGCTGGCGGCGCAGCACCTCGGGCGCGTTCACCTTGACGACGATCTGGGTGTCGAATCCGATGCCGGTGTCGAGGTCCAGATAGCTGTGCGTCTTCCTGGCGAAGCAGTACACGCACGCGTGCGTGCAGCCCCGGTAGGGGTTGACGGTCCACTCGAACGGCATGCGCGAGGCGCCCGGCACCCGGTTGAGCACCGAGCGCGCCCGCACCTCGTGGAAGGTGACACCCCTGAACTCCGGCGTGTCGATGGTACGGGTGACGACGGCGTCGGCGCCGAACAGCGCCGCCTCCGCGGCCCGGCCGTGTTCGCTCTCGCCCGTGAGGTTCTCCCAGCGCATGACGCCTCCTCGGTAGCACTGCGCCACACAATAGAACATGTGTTCCCATGATCGTGCGAGCCCTGGTGAGGAGCCTCGACGGCGACCCCGGATTTGTTGGCCGGGCACCGGGGTGGTTGGCTTTCCCCAACCCCGAGAAACACGGTCCTGGAGGAACGCAATGGCGCAGGTCGAGGCCACTACGGAGCGGGTCGTCGCGGCGGACGCGGAGAAGGTGTTCGACGCCCTCGCCGACTACCGCGGCACGCGGCAGAAGCTCCTGCCCGAGCACTTCAGCGAGTACGAGGTCCGCGAGGGCGGCGACGGCGAGGGCACCCTCGTGCACTGGAAGCTCCAGGCCACCAGCAAGCGGGTGCGCGACTGCCTCCTGGAGGTCAGCGAGCCCACCGACGGCGAGCTGGTCGAGAAGGACCGCAACTCCTCCATGGTCACCACCTGGCGCGTCACCCCGGCCGGCGAGGGGAAGGCCCGGGTCGTCGTCACCACCACCTGGAAGGGTGCCGGCGGCATCGGCGGCTTCTTCGAGAAGACCTTCGCCCCCAAGGGTCTCGGCCGGATCTACGACGCGGTGCTCGCCAGGCTCGCCGCCGAGGTCGAGAAGTAGGCCAAGGGCCCGCCGGTGAAGGGGGGTTGCCCCCGGCTGCCCCCCTTCACCGGTTCGAGTGGATCCCCCTCTCGTCCGGAACGATGCCGTAACTCACCGCAGTTGTTCACAGTTGACGCTTAACGCGGGAAATGTGACAGGTGCGACGAGGGGAGCGGGACGTGGGCGGGACGACTCTGGTGCGGGACGAGCCGCTCACGGCGCCCCCCGGGGCACCCGCGGTCCCACCGGCCGGGAGCGCCGGACCCGGCACGCGCCGCGTGCGGCTGGTGTTCCTCGGGCTGATGCTCGCCCTGCTGCTCGCGGCGCTCGACCAGATGATCGTCGCGACCGCACTGCCCAAGGTCGTCGGTGAACTGCACGGCCTGGACCGGATGTCCTGGGCGATCACCGCCTATCTGCTCACCTCCACCATCGGCCTGCCGCTCTACGGCAAGCTCGGCGACCTCGTCGGCCGCAAGGGCGTCTTCCAGTTCGCCATCGCCGTCTTCGTCCTCGGCTCCGCGCTCGCCGGCCGGGCGCAGACCATGGACCAGCTGATCGCCTTCCGCGCGCTCCAGGGCGTCGGCGCCGGCGGGCTCATGATCGGCGTGCAGGCGATCATCGCCGACATCGTGCCGCCCCGGCAGCGCGGCCGCTACATGGGTCTGATCGGCGCCGCCTTCGGCCTCGCCTCGGTCGCCGGGCCGCTGCTCGGCGGCTACTTCACCGACCACCTCTCGTGGCGCTGGTGCTTCTACATCAACGTCCCCTTCGGGCTGGTCACCCTCGCCGTCGTCACGGTCGTTCTGAAGCTGCCCAAACCCGTCGGCCGCGGGCGTTTCGACGTCGTCGGCGCGCTGCTGCTCGCGGCCGCCTCCACCTGCCTGGTCCTGCTGACCAGCTGGGGCGGCACCGAGTACGCCTGGGGCTCCCGGCAGATCCTCGGCCTCGGCGCCGGCGCGCTGGCCGCCGCCGTCCTCTTCCTCGTCGCCGAGCGGTTCGCCGTCGAACCCCTCATCCCGCTGCGGCTGTTCCGCGACTCCGTCTTCGACGTCAGCGCCCTGGTGGGCCTCGTGATCGGCGTCGCCCTGTTCGGCGCCGCCAGCTATCTGCCGACCTTCCTGCAGATGGTCGACGGGGCCAGCGCCACCGAGTCCGGGCTGCTGATGCTGCCCATGATGGCGGGGATCGTCGGCGCCTCCGTCATCGGCGGACAGCTCATCAGCCACACCGGCCGCTACAAGCTCTTCCCCGTGCTCGGCGGCGCCGTCTCCGCCGTCGGCATGTGGCTGCTGTCCCGGCTCGAAGTGGACACCCCCCGGCTGCACTACAGCATCTGGATGGCCGTCCTGGGCGTCGGTATCGGCCTGGTGATGCCGGTCCTCGTCCTCGCCGTGCAGAACTCCGTGCGCCCCGCCGACCTCGGCACCGCCACCAGCGCCAACAACTACTTCCGGCAGATCGGCGGCAGCGTCGGCGCCGCGGTCTTCGGCACCCTCTTCGCGAACCGGCTCGCCCACTCCCTGCGCAGGGAACTGCCCCCGAGCGCGGGCGTCCGACTGCCCGAAGCCGACTCCATCACCCCGCAGCTCGTCCACGCGCTGCCCCCGGCCCTGCGCGACGCCTACATCCGCGCCTACGCCGACGCGATGCCCCGGATCTTCCTCTACCTCGTCCCGGTGCTCGCCCTCGGCCTGCTCATCGCCTTCTTCCTCAAGGAGAAACCCCTGGTGTCCCACCACACCACCGAAACCGAGCCCGAGACCATGAACTCCCCGATCCCGCAGGCCCGCCCCCAGCCTTCGGCCGGGGGGACCCCCATCTCGCTTCGCTCGCCCCACACCGCCGGAATCCCCGTCTGCGGCACGGTCCAGCACCCCGACGGCACCGTGGTGCCCCGCGCGGCGCTCACCCTCATCGACGTCGCCGGGCAGCAGATCGGGCGCGGCGCGAGCGGCGAGGACGGACGGTACGCGCTCAGCACGCCGGGCTCGGGGTCGTACGTGCTGATCGCCGCCGCCGGCGGCCACCAGCCGCAGGCCGTCTCCGTCACCGTCGGCGAACGGCCCGTCGAACTCGACGTGGTCCTCGGCGGCGCCGGACGCCTCGCCGGCAGCGTGCTCACCGCCGACGGCAGCCCCGTGCGCGACGCCACCGTCACCCTCACCAATGTGCACGGGGAGGTCGTCGCCGCCACCCGCAGCGGCCGCGAGGGCGGGTACGTCATCACCGAACTGGTCGCCGGCGAGTACACCCTCGCCGCCAGCGCCCCCGCCTTCCGCCCCGCCGCGCTCCCGGTCAGCGTGCAGGCCGCCCGGGAGACCCGCCAGGACGTCGAACTCGCGGGCGGCGCCGTGCTGCGGGGCACGGTCCGGGCGAGCGGCGGCCGGCCCGTGGAGGACGCGCGCGTGACGCTCCTCGACGCCGCCGGCAACGTCGTCGACACCCTCACCACCACCGCCGACGGAACGTTCCGGTTCGTCGACCTCTCCTCCGGCGAGTACACCGTCATCGCCGCCGGTTACCCGCCGGTCGCCACCGTGCTGCAGGTCGCCGGCGGCGGCCGCACCGAACGGGACCTGCAGTTGGGGCACGAGGACTGACAGGGCGGGGACGGGGCGGCGCCCGCGGGGCGCTGAGCTGCGCGCCGGTGCGATCCGGTGAAACCAATTCCAGGATTGCCACACATCGCGACCAGCCGTCGCCGTACCGTAGTGGCGGGCGGCACAGATCGTTTGCGTACAGCCGTGGGGAGAGAGGGCCTGGGCCATGGACCGTGGCAGCGAGCGGGACACACCTCCCGGGCGCGGCGTCGGCGACGCGGCGGCGGGCCGGATTCCGCTGGCCGTGGTCGTCGTCGACCGCGACGGCCTGGTGTCCCACTGGAGCAGCGGCGCACGCCGTTTGTTCGGCGTGGGCAGGCAGGAAGCCGTCGGCCGTGCCGCGGCCGACCTGCTGCCCGTCTCGGGCGCCCTCCCCGAGGACCTGCACGGCGGCGCGATGCCGGACGCCTACGAGGAGTACGACGGGCTCGGCCCCGACCTCGAGTCCTCCCTCGACGGCCGCACCGCCTACGCCACCGCGGGCCGCGCCCGCCTCGTCCCGCACGGCCAGGAGCCCGACGGCGAGCGGCTCGACGTCCTCTGGTGGGCCTATCCGCTGGTCGGCCCCGGCCCGTCCCGGCTGCTGGTGCTCGCCGCCGACGCCACCCGGCTGCGCGACGAACGCGGCTACGACGACGAGACCGCCGAACGCATCTCGCCGGGCTTCGCCCGCCACACCGAGCTGCCCGCCTCCGAGGAACTCGAACGCCGGCTGCCCGAGATCCTGCCCAACATGGGACCGGGCCTGAGCGGCCGTATCGTCTCCCAGGTGCTGGAACTGGGCTATCCGGTTCTGGAGTTCAGCCAGTTCGACCGGGTGCCCGTGACCCCGTACTGGGGCGTGCCCCGGCGGGCCGGGCGTCAGCGCGCCGAGGCCGTCCTGCCCCAGCAGCGCACGATCCCGGTCGTCGTCCCGGCCGGTGCCGAGCAGGAGCTCGAGTACGCCGCCGTGCGCGAGCGGCTGGAGTTCCTGAACGAGGTCAGTTCCGCCATCGGCTCCTCCCTCGACCTCGGCGAGACCATCCGCGAGGTCACCAGCGCCGCCGTACCCCGGTTCGCCGACTTCGCCGGTACCCATCTGCGCGCGGCCGTCCTCGCGGGCGAGGGCTTCCCGGACGGCCCGCCGGACGCGCAGACCGTGATGTTCCGCGTGTGGGTCGAGCACAACGACGAACCGGGCCGCTGGGACGACACCGTGCCGGTCGGCGAGTCCTTCGCGTTCCCGGAACACACGCCGTTCTACAAGTGCATGGTCACCGGGGAACCGGTGCTCATCCCGAGGGTCACCGAGGAGCTGTCCGAGCGGATCTCCGGCGAGTTCGAGAAGCGCGACCTCAGGCCGCTCATCGGCGGCCGCTCCCTGCTGATCGTCCCGCTCAAGGCGCGCAACGTCGTCCTCGGCTTCATGGTGCTGATGCGCCGCCCCGACCGGCCGGGCTTCGACGACATGGACCGCACCACCGGCGCCGAACTCGCCGCACGCGCGGGCCTCGTGCTCGACAACGCCCGCATGTACACCTACCAGGAGAACGTCGCCGACACCCTGCAGGACAGCATGCTCCCGCAGGTGACGCCGCGGATGGCCGGCTGCGACATCGCCACCCGCTATCTGCCGGGCACCCGGCTCGGGCGGATCGGCGGCGACTGGTTCGACACCATCAAACTGCCCGGCTCGCGCACCGCCCTCGTGGTCGGCGACGTCATGGGCCACGGCCTCAACTCGGCCGCGATGATGGGCCAGTTGCGCACCGCCGTACAGACCATGGCCACCATGGAGACCCCGCCCGCCCAGCTGCTGCGCAACCTCGACGACCTGGCCCGCCGGCTCGGCGACAACTACCTCGCCACCTGTCTGTACGCCGTCTACGACCCGATCCGCGGTGAACTGCACCTGGCCAACGCCGGACACATCCCGCCCGTGCTGGTCCGCGCCGAGGACGGCAGCAGCGAACTCCTCGACCTGCCCACCGGCGCCCCCATAGGCGTCGGCGGCGTGCCCTTCGAGGCGACCCGGGTCAAGGTCTCGCCCGGCGACCGGCTGGTGCTGTGCACCGACGGCCTGGTCGAGGTGCGCGGCTCCGACATCGGCGAGGGCCTCGCCGCGCTCTGCGAGTCCGCCGCCCACCCCGCCGCCTCCATGGACGACGCCTGCGACACCATCATCCGCGCCCTGAACACGCGCGGCGGCCGCAAGGACGACGTCGCCCTGCTGATGGCCCGCCTCAACGGCGTCCCCGCCGAACAGGTCGCCGAGTGGCGGCTCGAGGCCGACCCGCGCGAGGTGGGCCGGGCCCGCCGCCTGGTCCGGGAGCGGCTGCTGGCATGGGGTCTGCCGCAGGCCGTGGAGACGGCCGAGCTGCTGGTCAGCGAGGTGGTCACCAACGCCGTACGGCACGCCGTGAGCGAGCCGGTCGGACTGCGCGTGGTCCGCACCGACGCCCTGCTCTTCGAGGTCACCGACGACGAACCGGGGCTGCCCGAGATGCTCGGCGCCGACCCCTACGACGAGGCGGGCCGCGGTCTGCGGGTGGTCAGCCGGCTGGCCCGGGAGTGGGGCGCCAGTGCCAGCGGGCACCGCAAGACCGTCTGGTTCGAACAGGCTCTCGCCGGAAGGAGATGACGAGGGGGCTTGCGGGCCGTTCTTGCGCGCCCCCGCAGGTGGAACGGGGTCCGTACATCCGGTGAAGGTGGCCTTCAGCCCCTTGCCCCGCTCCGGGCCCTCGCGATATCCCGATCACGGAACCGAACCGTGGGGAGATTCGCATGAACGTCTCGGACAAGTACCGCAGCAACTGGGAGAGTTACTGGAGCGAGACCTCCGACGACGCGGGGGAGGCGATCTGGGACTGCGATCCCGCCCTGTCCGCCGAACCGCACACCGCTCTCCTCCTGCCCCACGCGGACCCGGCGCGCACCATCGTCGACCTCGGCTGCGGCAACGGCACTCAGACCCGCTACCTCGCCACCCGGTTCGCGCGCGCAGTCGGAGTCGACCTCTCGCATGCCGCCGTCGAGCACGCCCGCCGAGCCACGCAGGACGGCACCGTGGAGTTCCAGCAGCTCGACCTCACCGACTCCGATGCCGTACGCGCCCTGCACGAGCGCCTCGGCGACGTCAATGTCTACATGCGTGCCGTCATCCACCAGAGTGAACCCGAGGCGCGGCCCGCGGTGGCCGCCGCCGTCTCGGCACTCATCGGCACCGAGGGCCGCGCCTTCGTCGTCGAGCTGACCTCCGGCTCGCGGGACGTGCTGCGGCGCGCCGCCACCCAGGCGGGCGGTCCGGGGCCCAAGCTGCAGCGCGTCTTCCACCACGGGCTCAAGCCGGCCGACGCCGACGACACGGAGATCCCGCGGCTGCTCGGCGAGGCCGGTCTGAAGATCCTCGCCGAGGGCGAGACGGTCCTGCCGCAGACCGAGGACCTGGCCGACGGCACCCGCATCGACCTGCCGGCCCGCTGGTTCGTCCTCGCCGGCGCGTAGCCCGCACGCCCGCGGGAACGGGCGGGCCCCCGGCCGCTCCTTCCGGGAGCGGCCGGGGGCCCCTGGCGTTGGGGAACCCCAGGTACGGACTCGGGGCGGAGGCGCTATTGACGCAGCCGCCGACGGTCAGGGGCAGGGACGAGTCGTACTGGGGGCTGAGGTTCTCCGCCGTTCCCATCAGGGTGCCGTCCTGGTAACCGTCGGGATCCAGGCAGTCGTTCCTGCCGTAGGTGATGGTGCCCGTGGCGCCCTTGGTCGCGCCGCCGGTGGCGAAGGCGAGGAAGACCACGGCGTCACCGGTGTTCACCACACCGCCGCCCGGCACCGTATGCGTCTGCCCGGAGGCGAGCATGTTGCCGGAGTTTCCTGCATTCGCGATCTCCTGGGCCAAGTGTTCCAGGGCCTGTCAGGCCTGCTGGACACGAATTACGGCGAACTCATCGAATACGAGGAGGTCCTGCCGCGGTTCCAGCGGGAACCGCAGTGGGACTGGCGGCGCGGACCGTAGCCCGGTGCCCGCTCGCCGCGTAACGTGACTCGGCATGAAGATCCTCATCAGTGCCGACATGGAGGGGGCCACCGGCGTCACCTGGCCGGCCGATGTGCTGCCGGGGACGCCGCAGTGGGAGCGGTGCCGGTCGATGTTCACCTCGGACGTGAACGCCGCCGTGGAGGGCTTCTTCGACGGCGGTGCGGAGCAGGTCCTGGTCAACGAGGCCCACTGGACCATGCGCAACCTGCTGCTGGAGCGGCTCGACGAGCGGGCCGAGATGCTCACCGGACGCCACAAGGCGCTGTCGATGGTCGAGGGCGTGCAGCACGGTGACGTCGACGGCATCGCCTTCGTCGGCTACCACGCGGGCGCCGGCATGGAGGGCGTCCTCGCCCACACCTACCTCGCCAACCAGATCACCGGGGTGTGGCTGAACGACGTGCGCGCCAGCGAGGGTCTGCTCAACGCGCATGTCGTCGCCGAGTACGGCGTCCCCGTCGTCCTCGTCACCGGCGACGACGTGGCCTGCGAGGACGCGCTCGGCTACGCGCCGGAGGCGCTGAAGGTCGCGGTGAAAGACCATGTGTCCCGGTATGCGGCGGTGTGCCGGACCCCTGCGCGCACGGCCGCCGACATCCGTGCCGCCGCGAAGGAGGCCGCCCGGCTGGCGGTGCGCCACCAGCCCGTGGAGGCCGGGCCCTTCACGGTCGCCGTGGAGTTCGACGCCGAGCACCTGGCGATGGCCGCGACCGTCGTGCCCGGGGTCGCGCGGATCGGGGAGCGGAAGGTGGCGTACACCAGCGCCACGATGTACGAGGGGATCAGGACGTTCAAGGCGGTCACCACGATCGTCTCCGCCGCCGTGGAGGAGCAGTATGGCTGACCAGCAGGCACTCGACGAAGTGGTGGAGTTCACCTCCGGGCTGATCCGCATCGACACCACCAACCGGGGCGGCGGGGACTGCCGGGAGCGGCCCGCCGCGGAGTACGCCGCCGAACGGCTGGCCGGGGCCGGAGTGGAACCGGTGCTGCTGGAGCGGACACCGGAACGCACCAACGTCGTCGCGCGGATCGAGGGCACCGACCCGTCCGCCGACGCGCTGCTGGTCCACGGTCATCTCGACGTGGTGCCCGCTCAGGCCGCCGACTGGAGCGTGCACCCGTTCTCCGGCGAGATCCGCGACGGGGTGGTGTGGGGGAGGGGCGCCGTCGACATGAAGAACATGGACGCGATGATCCTCGCGGTCGTCCGCGCCTGGGCCCGCGAGGGCGTACGGCCGCGCCGGGACATCGTCCTCGCGTTCACCGCCGACGAGGAGGCCAGCGCCGAGGACGGCTCCGGATTCCTCGCCGACGAGCACCCCGAGCTGTTCGAGGGCTGCACCGAGGGCATCAGCGAGTCCGGCGCCTTCACCTTCCACGACGGCGCCGGCCGGCAGCTCTACCCCATCGCGGCGGGGGAGCGCGGCACCGGCTGGCTGAAGCTCACCGCGCGCGGCCGGGCCGGGCACGGCTCCAAGGTGAACCAGGAGAACGCGGTGACCCGGCTCGCCGCCGCGGTCACCCGCATCGGCGAGCACGAGTGGCCGCTGAGGCTCACCCCGACCGTGCGGGCCGCGCTCACCGAACTCGCCGCCGTGTACGGCATCGAGCCCGACTTCCGGGACGTGGACCGGCTGCTGGAGAAGCTCGGGCCGGCGGCCGGGCTGGTCGAGGCGACCGTCCGCAACAGCACCAACCCGACCATGCTGGAGGCCGGTTACAAGCTGAACGTCATCCCCGGGGAAGCGGTCGCCTACGTCGACGGGCGCTGTCTGCCGGGCACCGAGGAGGAGTTCACCGCGACCCTCGACCGCCTGACCGGCCCCGACGTGAGCTGGGAGTTCGCGCACCGGGAGGTGGCCCTGCAGGCGCCGGTGGACTCGCCGACCTTCGCGCGGATGCGTGCCGCCGTCGAGGAGTTCGCGCCCGAAGGCCATGTGGTGCCGTACTGCATGTCCGGTGGCACGGACGCCAAGCAGTTCTCCCGGCTCGGCGTCACCGGCTACGGGTTCGCCCCGCTGAAGCTGCCCGAGGGCCTCGACTACCAGGCGCTGTTCCACGGAGTGGACGAGCGGGTGCCCATCGAGGCACTGCACTTCGGCGTCCGGGTGCTCGACCGCTTCCTGCGGACGGCCTAGGGGATGGGGGAGAGGGTGCTCAAGACGCCGTACGGATCCTGGCCGTCCCCCATCCACGCGGCCCTGGCCGCCGCGCACGACGGGCAGCCGGAGTGGGTGGGTTTCGTCGGGGACGAGGTGTGGTGGACCGAGCCGCGGCCGGCCGAGGGCGGCCGCCGGGCGCTGGTACGGCGCACGGCCGAGGGCACGGAGCAGGAGGTGCTGCCCGCGCCCTGGAACGTGCGCAACCGGGTGGTGGAGTACGGCGGCCGGCCCTGGGCCGGTGTGCCGCAGGACGGCACACCGGTCGTCGTGTTCACGCACTTCGCCGACCAGCGGCTGTACCGGTACGAGCCCGGCGGCGAGCCGCGCCCGCTGACCCCCGTGTCCCCGGTGGGCGCCGGACTGCGCTGGGCCGACCCGCACCTGGACCTCGCGCGCGGCGAGGTGTGGTGTGTGCTGGAGGAGTTCACCGGGGACGGCCCCTCGGACGTGCGCCGGGTCCTGGCGGCCGTACCGCTGGACGGATCCGCCGCCAAGGACCGCTCGGCCGTACGCGAACTCACCGACGCCCGGCATCGGTTCGTCACCGGTCCCCGCGTCTCCCCGGACGGCCGGCGCGCGGCCTGGCTCGCCTGGGACCATCCGCGCATGCCCTGGGACGGCACGGAACTGCTGGTCGGCGAGATCGGTGACGACGGCATCCTGCATGCCGTCCGCACGGTGGCCGGTGGGCCCGGCGAGGCGATCGCACAGGCCGACTGGTCCGCGGACAACCGTCTTCTTCATGCGAGCGACCGCAGCGGCTGGTGGAACCTGTACCGGGACGGCGCCCCGCTGTGCCCGCGCGAGGAGGAGTTCGCGGGCCCGTTGTGGAAGCCGGGTCTGCGCTGGTTCGCGCCGCTGGACAACGGCCTGGTGGCGGTCGTGCACGGTCGCGGGTCGACCGTGCTCGGGATACTGGACCCGAAATCCGGGGAGATCGTCGACGTTGCGGGGCCGTGGACCGAGTTCGGCGCCACCCTCGCGGCCCACGGCGCCCGGGTGGTCGCGGTCGGCGCCGGCCCGCGCACCGCGTACGAGGTGGTCGAGCTGGACACCGTCACCGGCCGGGCCCGCGTGATCGGTGCCCGGCACCGGGACGCAGTCGACCCCGCTTACTATCCGGAGCCGCAGATCCGCGTCTTCACCGGCCCGGACGGCCGCGAGGTGCACGCCCACCTCTACCCGCCGCACCACCCCGAACGCACCGCCTGCGACGGCGAGTTGCCGCCGTACGTCATCTGGGCGCACGGTGGCCCCACCAGCCGCGTGCCGCTCGTGCTGGACCTGGAGATCGCCTACTTCACCTCGCGGGGCATCGGCGTCGCGGAGGTGAACTACGGCGGCTCCACCGGATACGGCCGGGCCTACCGCGAGCGGCTGCGCGAGCAGTGGGGCGTGGTCGATGTCGAGGACTGCGCGGCCGTCGCCCGCGCCCTCGCCGACGAGGGCACCGCCGATCCGGCCCGGCTCGCGATCCGGGGCGGCAGCGCGGGCGGCTGGACCACCGCCGCCTCCCTGACCACCACCGACGTCTACGCCTGCGGCACCATCCTCTACCCGGTGCTGGACCTGGCCACCTGGGGACCGGGGGAGACCCACGACTTCGAGTCCCGCTATCTGGAGTCGCTCATCGGCCCGCTCGCCGAGGTGCCCGCCCGGTACACCGAGCGCTCGCCGAGCACCCACGCCGACCGGCTCACCGTGCCGTTCCTGCTGCTGCAGGGCCTGGACGACGTGATCTGCCCGCCCGCCCAGTGCGAACGCTTCCTCGCCCGGATCGCCGGCCGGGACGTGCCGCACGCCTACCTCACCTTCGAGGGAGAGGGGCACGGTTTCCGGCGGGCGGAGACCATGGTGCGCGCCCTGGAGGCCGAACTGTCCCTGTACGCCCAGGTGTTCAAGCTGGACGTGCCGGACGTCCCGAGACTGGAGCTGCACGCGTGAACCCGCTCACGCGCCCTGAGCGGCTGGCCCCGGGCGCCCGCGTGGCCGTCGTCGCCCCCAGCGGGCCGGTGCCCGAGGAACGGCTCCAGGCGGGGCTCGACGTGCTGCGCGGCTGGGACCTGGATCCGGTCGTGGCGCCCCATGTGCTCGACAGGGACGGTGAGCTGGGGTATCTCGCGGGCGGTGACGCCGACCGCGCGGCCGACCTGCAGCGGGCCTGGTGCGACCCGTCCGTGGCGGCGGTGCTGTGCGCCCGTGGCGGCTACGGGGCGCAGCGCATGGTCGACCTGCTCGACTGGGAGGCGATGCGCGCGGCCGGTCCCAAGGTGTTCGTCGGCTTCAGCGACGTCACCGTGCTGCACCAGGCGTTCGCCACCCGGCTGGGCCTGGTCAGCCTGTACGGACCGGCCGCCGCCGGGGTCGACTTCATCAAGAGCGCCCGCGCACAGGAGCATCTGCGTGCCACGCTCTTCGCTCCGGAGCGTGTCCGGACCCTGACCTCGGCCGGGACCGCGCTGGCGCCCGGCCGGGCCCGGGGAGTCACGCTGGGCGGCTGTCTCAGCCTGCTGGCCACCGACCTCGGCACCGCGTTCGCCCGGCCGGGTGCGCGGGGCGGGCTGCTGCTCCTGGAGGACGTGGGCGAAGTGCCGTACCGCGTCGACCGGTTGCTGACGCAGTTGGCGCGCTCCGGCTGGCTCGACGGTGTCGCCGGGGTCGGGCTCGGCTCCTGGCGCGACTGCGGCCGTTACGAGGAGCTGCGCCCGGTCCTCGCCGACCGGCTCGGCGGACTCGGGGTACCGGTGGTGGAGGAGCTGGGATTCGGGCACTGCGACGACGCGGTGACCGTCCCGTTCGGGATGACGGCCGAACTCGACGCGCAGACGGGCACCCTTACGGTGGACGAGCCCGCGCTGCGTTGACGGCGCGCACTGAATCTCCGTCAAGAATGCACGCGCACACGGATTGACCAGGATCTGACACGTGTCACAGCATGCTACCGGCCAGTATCTCCTGGCCGGTTTCCGCGTGCCTCAGTGTGGAGGATCCCGTGCCCCGACGTGTGCCCCGACCGGCGCCCCGCCGCGCGTCCCGATCCCGTACCGCCCTCACCGCCCTCCTCGGCGCGGCCCTCACCGCGCCCCTCGCGCTCACCGCCGGCCCGGCTCACGCGAGCGGCCGCTACACCGTCACCCCGCTGACCTTCACCGTGCGCGCGGGCGACCGCAGGTGCGCCGTCGACGCCGACCTGTACCGGCCCGCCGGAGTGGACCCCGCGCACCCCGCGCCCGCCGTGCTCGCCACCAACGGCTTCGGCGGCAGCAAGTCCGACGGCTCCACCGACGCCATCGGCAAGGCCTTCGCCGAACGCGGTTACGTCTCCCTCGTCTACTCCGGCCTGGGCTTCGGCCACAGCGGCTGCCTGATCTCCCTCGACGACCCCGGCATCGACGCCCGGGCCGCCTCCGGGCTGGTCGACTTCCTCGGCGGGAAGCGGGCCGCCGACGACGGAACCCGTGCCGACTACGTCACCCTCGACGCCCCGGGCGACCCGCGCGTCGGCATGATCGGCGGCTCCTACGGCGGCGCGATCCAGCTCGCCACCGCCTCCGTCGACCACCGCGTCGACGCCCTCGTCCCGCTCATCACCTGGAACGACCTCGCCTACTCCCTCGACCCGAACAACGCCGTCGGCGCCCATGGCGTGCCCGGCGCCTTCAAGTGGCAGTGGACCAACGGCTTCTACCTCATCGGCGAGAGCCAGCCGCTGACCACCCCGAGCCTCGACCCGTCCCGGATCAACTCGCTGGCCTGTCTGCACTTCGTCTCCGACGCCTGCGACACCGTGCGCACCCTCGACTCGGGCAGCTATCCGCGCGACCGCACCGCCCGGCTGCTCGCCTACGCCCGCAGCGTCTCCCCGGCGAGCTACCTCTCCCGCGTGCAGGCGCCCACCCTGCTGATCCAGGGGCAGGCCGACACCCTGTTCAACCTCAACGAGGCGACGGCCAGTTACCGCGCGCTCCACGCCCAGGGCACCCCCACCGCGCTGATCTGGCAGTCCTGGGGCCACAGCGGCGGCATGAGCGACCCCGCAGCCGGTGAACTCGACCTGATCCGGGGCAACCTGGAGACCAGCTACGTCGGTCGGCGCATCCTCGCCTGGTTCGACCGCTATCTGAAGAAGGACAGGAGCACCGGCACGGGCCCCGCCTTCGCCTACTACCGGGACTGGATCACCGACCCCGGCCACACCTACGCCACCGCCGACCGGGTGCCCGCCCTCCGCCGCACCCTGTACCTCTCCGGGGACGGCACACTGGTGAACAGTCGCGCCGAGGTGGCCGGCGGCAGCCGCGGCTACACCAACGCGCTCGTCCCGACGAGCCACTCGGAGAGCTCCCTGGCCGGTGTCATCGGCCTGTCCGACCCGGCGCCGTACGACACCAAGGGCACCTGCCTCGCCTGGACGGGCGCGCCGCTCACCAGGAACCTCGACGTGGTCGGCGCCCCGCAGATCACCCTGAAGGTCGTCTCCCCGAAGGCCGAACGCACCCAGGACTCCGGTGACGCCGCCGACGAACTGGTGCTGTTCGCCAAGCTGTACGACGTCGCGCCCGACGGCACGCAGACACTCGTCCACCGGCTGGTCGCACCTGTCCGGGTGCCGGACGTCACCAAGCGCTTCACCGTGACCCTGCCGGGCATCGTGCACCGGTACGCGACCGGGCACCGGCTGCGGTTCGTGATCGCGGCGAGCGACGACGCCTACTTCGGCAACCGGGGGATCAAGCCGGTGACCGTGGTCAGCGCGCCCGGGGACACGGGCGTGCTGCGGCTGCCGGTCGCGGGCGGCTGAGCCGGCCCGGACGGATCCCGGGAGCCCGCCCGGGCGGACACTCGGAGGGCTCTTCCGGCGCCGGCGCGGGCGGACACGCCGTACGCTGGCCGGATGCCGCACACCGCACCCCACTACCTCGCCGAGGGCCCCCGCGTGGCCATCCGTCACTTCACCCTCGAAGACGGGCCCGAGTTCACCGCGCGGGCCCGCGAGAGCAAGGACCTGCACCGGCCGTGGCTGTTCCCGCCGGACAGCGACGAGGCCTACGCCGCCTACGCGGGCGCGCTGATCGAGGACCCGACCAAGGCCGGCTTCCTGGTGTGCGAGAAGGACAGCGGGAACATCGCCGGGTTCATCAACATCAACAACATCGTGCGCGGCGGCTTCCAATGCGGTGCCCTCGGCTACGGGGCCTTCGCGCACGCCGCCGGGCGCGGTCTGATGCGCGAGGGCCTCGACCTGGTCATCGGGTACGCCTTCGGCCCGCTCGGGCTGCACCGGCTGGAGATCAACGTGCAGCCCGACAACACCGCCTCGGTCGCGCTGGCACGCGGCGCCGGCTTCCGGCTGGAGGGGTTCTCCCCGGCCATGCTGTACATCGACGGTGCCTGGCGCGATCACGAACGCTGGGCGCTCACCGCCGAGATGCGCGACTGAGACCGGTCGGCAACAGGTCCCGATTCCCGCGGCTTTGCGCAATCCTGACCGGCACGTCCCCTGGCCGACCGGCCCCACGCCGGGTTCCATGGTGATCGTGACGAGGATCCGACATGAGGTACTGACGCTGCCCGCCGCGCAGTTGGGGCCGGACAACCCGTTGCCCCCACTGCGCCCTCCCCCACTCTCGGCTTCGCTCGAGCGGGGGGACCCCCATGACGAGGTCCACCGCATCGACGACCGCGGCCGGGACGGCCTGCCCCGGGACATGGCCCGCCAGCTCGGGTACGAGCCGCTGCGCAGCCTGCTGCCGGTCCGCGTCCGCGACGGCTACGACAGAACCCGCGAGCCCCGCGCCCTCGACGCCCTGGTGATCGAGAACGACCGGCTGCGCGCCACCGTCCTGCCCGGCCTGGGCGGCCGTATCGCCTCCCTCCGTCACCTGCCGACCGGACGCGAACTCCTCTACCGCAACCCGGTGTTCCAGCCCGCCAACTTCGCCCTCAACGGCGCCTGGTACTCCGGCGGCATCGAATGGAACATCGGCGCCACCGGCCACACCACCCTCTCCTGCGCACCCCTGCACGCCGCCCGCGTCCCGGCCCCGGACGGCGGGGAGATGCTGCGCCTGTGGGAGTGGGAGCGGCTGCGCGACCTGCCCTTCCAGGTCGACCTGTGGCTCCCCGACGGCTCCGACTTCCTCTACGTCGGCGTCCGCGTCCGCAACCCGCACGAGCGGCCGGTGCCGGCGTACTGGTGGTCCAACATCGCGGTGCCCGAGGAGTGGCGGGTCCTCGCCCCCGCCGAGGAGGCCTGGCTCCCCCACTTCGTGGGAGGTGCCCCCATCGGCTACGAGCGCCGGCTGCGCCGGGTGCCCGTCCCGTCGTACGACGGCATCGACCGCACCCACCCCCTCAACAGCCCCTATGCCGCCGACTACTTCTACGAGGTGCCGGACGGCCGGCGCCGCTGGATCGCCGCGCTGGACGCCGACGGCCACGGCCTGGTGCAGACCTCCACCGACACCCTGCGCGGCCGCAAGCTCTTCGTCTGGGGCCATCTGCCCGGCGGCCGGCGCTGGCAGGAGTGGCTGACCGAACCCGGCACCGGCGGCTACTGCGAGATCCAGGCCGGGCTCGCCCGCACCCAGCTGGAACACGTCCGGCTGGAGGCCGAGAGCGAGGTGTCCTGGCTGGAGGCGTACGGCCCGCTCGACGCACCGCCCGAGGGGGAGTGGGCCCGTGCCGTCCAGGGCGCCGAGGAACGGCTGGAGTCCGCCCTGCCACGCGCCCGGGTGGCGGAGGCGTACGCGGCCTGGCTGCCCTGCGCCGACACCGAACCCGGCGAGATCCTGGCCGCCGGTTCCGGCTGGGGCGCGCTCGAAGTGCTGCGCTCCGACTGGAAACTGCCCGGCACCCCGTTCCCCGAGTCCACCCTCGGCGCGGCACAGGCGCCCTGGCGGGAACTGCTGCGCACCGGCTCCCTGCCCGAGCCGCGCCGGGTACGGCCGCCCGGCGAGACCCTCGTCGCCCCGCACTGGCGGGACATGCTGGAGACCGCGCCCGCCACCCCGCACACCGAGTACCACCTCGGCGTCGCCCAGTGGCACGCCGGTGACCGGGCCCAGGCCGTCCGCAGCTGGGAACGCGCCCTCGAACTCGCCCCGTCCCTGTGGCCGTTGCTGCGCTGCCTGGCCGTCGCCGACCAGGAGTCCGGTCACCACGAACGGGCCGCCGAACGGTACGCGGACGCCTTCGACGACCTGTGCCGCGAGCGGCGCGACGACGGCGAGACCTGGACCGCCGCCGTGGCCGCGCTCGGCCGGGAGGCCCTGCCGGCACTGCTCCGGGCAGGACGCACGGCGGACGCCCGCGCCGTCTGGGACCGGCTGCTGCCCGCCGTCCGCGGGCGCGGCCGGTTCCGGCTGCTGGAGGCCGAGCTGCTGCTCGCCGAGGGACGGCCCGAACAGGCGCGGGCGGTCTTCGACGCGGGCTTCGAGGTCGCCGACCTGCGGGAGGGGGAGGAGGCGCTCGGCCGGCTGTGGTCCCGGCTCACCGACGAACCCCTCCCGGCCCGGTACGACTTCAGGATGCGGCCCGACACCGGCTGACCGGCTCAGCCCCGCTGGTCGACGTACTCGAACACCGACCCGTCCGGATGCATCGCGAGCAGGTTCCGGCCCACCGGGGTCGGCACCGGGCCCGCGATGATCCGGGCGCCGAGGCCGGTCAGCAGCCGGTGCGCCTCGTCCACGTCCTCCACGGCGATGGTGGCCGCCACCTTGCGCAGCACCTCCAGTTCCGCCTCCGGTCCGCTCATCAGCAGAAAGGAGCCGATCGCGGCGACTTGGACCCCGCCGCGCTCGAAGCGCAGGGCTCTGCCGCCCGCCAGCCGCTCGTAGAAGGGGATCGCGGTGTCGAGGTCGTCTACGCAGATGCGCAGCGAGGCGCCCAGAATCTCCATGCGCCCGAGCCTAGTTGGGGCGGCCCGGGCCGTGCAGGGCGCCCGCGTTACCCGCCGTGTCCGCCGGGTACCCGCAGGGTATGGACCGTTTGGATCACCTGGAACATCTGGACAAGCAGCTGGTCGACGAGCTGGCACAGGTGGCACGCGAGACGGTGCGCGACGAACTGCGCGAGCAGACCCGCAAGCAGCGCCGCACCGCCACGCTCTACGCCGCTTCCGGCGCCGCCGCCCTGTACGCGGGCGCCGCGCTCACCGTCGCGGTGGGCCTGGCTCTGGCGACCGCCCTGCCCGACTGGGGTGCCGCCCTGATCACCGCGGCGGTCATGGCAGCGCTGGCCTACGTCCTGCGGGGCGCGGCCCACCCGAAGCACAGCCACCCCTCGCCTCCGGGCCGCGTCATCGGCGGCAGCCCACCGGCAGGGCCGCCGAGCGGCCTCGGGGTGCCGTACCCGCCGATACCGAAGGAGCCGCCCGGCACGCCGGAACACCCGGAACACAGGGCCTGAAGTCACCCGAGCTGCGGCAGCACCTTCGCCCGGTAGAAGTCGAAGAACCCCCTCTGATCCGCCCCGATCTGGTTCACGTACACCCGGTCGAACCCGGCGTCGGCGAAGGCCCGCAGCGCGGACACATGCTGGTCGGCATCGTCCCCGCACACGACGTTCTCACGGACCATGTCCTCGGTGACCAGCTCCCGCAGCTGCTCGAAGTGCCGCGGCGACGGCAGCACCTGACCCATCTCCCCGGGCAGCAGCTCGTTGTACCAGAGGGAGCGCACCGTGCGGACGCACTCCTCGCGATCGGTGCCGTAACAGACCTTCGTGCCGCCGCTGACCGGCTTCGCCCCGCCCCCGCCCTTGCGGAACTGCGTGACCATCTCCTCCTGAGGCGTCATCGTGATGTACCCGTCGCCCACCCGGGCGGCGAGCGACGTCGCCTTCGGCCCGAAGCCGGAGATGTCGATCGGGACGGGCTCCTCGGGGACGGTGTAGAGGCGGGCGTTCTCCACGGTGTAGTGCGTGCCGTGGTGGTTGACCTCCTCCCCGGTGAACAGCCGGCGCATGACCTGGATGGCCTCCTCCAGCATCTCCAGGCGGACGTGCAGCGGGGGCCAGCGGTCGCCGAGGATGTGCTCGTTGAGCGCCTCGCCCGTGCCGACGCCCAGCCGGAAACGGCCCTCGGTCAGCACCGCGCTGGTGGCCGCGGCCTGCGCCGTCACCGCCGGGTGCATCCGCACGGTCGGACAGGTCACCGCCGTCTCGATGGGCAGCGACACCGCCTCCGACAGGGCGCCGATCACCGACCACACGAACGGGCTCTGCCCCTGCGCGTCGTTCCACGGGTGGAAGTGGTCGGAGATCCACAGCGCCCGGAAGCCGGCCTGCTCGGCCATCCGGGCCTGCTCGACGAGCGCTGCGGGGTCGTGCTCCTCGCTCGCCAGGAAATAGCCGTACTCGGGCATGGGAGAACCTCCGCGCGGGCGACGCCGTTGCCGTGTGATCCGGTGCTGCCGTGTGATCCGGTTCCGGGCCGGGTAACCGGTGCCGGTCGGGCGAAACGCCGCGGGTGCGGCGCGGCGTTCGGGTGCTCCGACCGGCGTACGGGTGACCCGTCCGGCGTTTGGGTGCCCCGGCCCCGGTTACGCGGAAAACCTCGGACGAGCCACACCGCCGGAGGCGCACCGTGAGCCGACCTCACGTAGTGATCGTCGGCGCCGGTTTCGCCGGGTACCGGGCTGCCCGCACAGTGGCCCGGCTGACCCGGCACCGGGCCGACGTCACCTTGCTGAACCCGACCGACTACTTCCTGTATCTGCCGCTGCTGCCCCAGGTCGCCGCCGGCATCCTGGAGGCCCGCAGGGTCACCGTGTCGCTGCCGGGCACCCTGCACGGGGTGCGGATGGTGCTCGGCGAGGCGGACCACGTCGACCTCGACGGGCGTACGGTGCACTACTCCGACCCGGAGGGCCGCATCGGCACCCTGGACTACGACCGGCTGGTGCTGAGCGTCGGCAGCGTCAACAAGCTGCTGCCCATCCCCGGGGTCGCCGAGCACGCGCACGGTTTCCGCGGGCTGCCCGAGGCGCTGTACCTGCGCGACCACGTGACCCGGCAGGTGGAGCTGGCCGCCACCGAGGACGACCCGAAGGCCGGCGCGGCCCGCTGCACCTTCGTCGTGGTCGGTGCCGGCTACACCGGTACCGAGGTGGCCGCGCAGATGCAGCTGCTCACCGACCGGCTGGCCCGCCGGCACACGCTGCCCGGCGGGGTACGGCCCCGCTGGATCCTGCTGGACGTGGCGGAGCGTGTGCTGCCCGAGCTGGACCGGCGGCTGTCCCGCACGGCCGACCGGGTGCTGCGCGCCCGCGGTGTGGACGTCCGGATGGGCACGTCGGTGAAGGAGGCCACGCACGACGGAGTGCTGCTCACCGACGGCGAGTTCGTGGCCACCCGGACGCTGGTGTGGTGTGTCGGGGTGCGGCCCGATCCGCTGGTGGAGGGGGTCGGGCAGCCGCTGGAGCGGGGCCGGCTGCTCGTCGACCCGTACCTTCAGGCGCCGGGCCGGCCGGACGTTTTCGGCTGTGGCGACGCGGCCGCCGTACCGGACCTGGAGCGGCCGGGGTCCTTCACGCCGATGACGGCCCAGCACGCGTGGCGGCAGGGCCGGGTGGCCGGGGAGAACGTGGCCGCCTCGCTCGGTCTCGGCCGTCGCCGGCGGGCGTACCGCCATCGCGACCTGGGGTTCGCGGTCGACCTCGGCGGGGTGCGGGCCGCCGCCAACCCGTTCGGCGTCCCGCTGTCCGGACCCGCGGCCGGTGCGGTCACCCGCGGCTACCACCTGGCCGCGCTGCCCGGCAACCGTGTCCGGGTGGCCGCCGACTGGCTGCTGGACGCCGTACTGCCGCGCCAGGGCGTCCAGTTGGGCCTCGTACGGTCCTGGTCGGTTCCCCTGGACACGGCCTCCCCGGAGCTGGCCCGCGTCCCGGGCGGGCCGGAGGGGGCGGGCGGACCGAAACCGCCGGACGGCCGGGAACAGGGGCAGGAGCCGAAGCATGCGCAGGAGCCGGAGCGCGCGGAAGAGCCGGGGCGGGCGGTGGGACCGGAGCGGGCCGAAGAAGCGGCGCGGGCCGACGACGCGGGACCTGACGGCGAACCGCCGGCCGCCGGGCGGGGAGACCACCCCGCCCCCGGTCCCGTCCGGCGCACGGACTCCCCGGACCACCCCGCCCCCGGCCCGGTCAAGCGCACCGACCCCCCGGACCCCGCCGCCGGGTGACCCGCGGGCCGTACCCCTCGACTCACCGCAAGGAGACTCATGAACACCGCCGAACTCGCCGAGCTGGGACAGCAGTTGCGCGTGGACAGCGTGCGGGCGTCCGCCGCCGCGGGATCCGGGCACCCCACGTCCTCGATGTCCGCCGCCGATCTGGTGGCCGTGCTGCTCGCCCACCATCTGCGCTACGACTTCGAACGCCCCGAACATCCCGCCAACGACCGCTTCGTGCTGTCCAAGGGACACGCCACACCCCTGCTGTACGCCGCGTACAAGGCGGCCGGGGCCATCGAGGACGGCGAGCTGCTCACCTTCCGCAAGCTCGGCAGCCGGCTCGAGGGACATCCGACGCCCCGGCGGCTGCCCTGGGTGGAGACGGCCACCGGATCCCTCGGGCAGGGCCTGCCGGTCGGGGTCGGCATCGCCCTCGCCGGCAAGCGCCTGGAGCGCACCGGGTACCGGGTCTGGGTGCTGTGCGGCGACAGCGAGCTGGCGGAAGGCTCGGTGTGGGAGGCCGCCGAACACGCCGGACACGAGCACCTGGACAACCTGATCGCGATCGTGGACGTCAACCGGCTCGGCCAGCGCGGCCCCACCCGGCACGGTCACGACCTGGACGCCTACGCCCGCCGCTTCCAGGCCTTCGGCTGGCACACCGTCGAGATCGACGGCCACGACGTCGACAAGATCGACCGGGCCTACGGCGAGGCGCTGTCCACCGCCGGGCAGCCCGTGGTGATCCTCGCCCGCACCCTCAAGGGCAAGGGCGTCGCCGCCGTCGAGGACCTGGAGGGCCATCACGGCAAGCCGCTCCCGGACGCCGAGGAGGCCGTCGCCGAGCTCGGCGGACCGCGCCGGCTGCACGTCCGGGTCCACGAGCCGCCGGCCGCCGCCGCGCTGCGCGACCTGACCACCGAGGTGCTGCAACTGCCGCGCTACGACAAGGGTGACGAGGTCGCCACCCGGGACGCCTTCGGCGCGGCCCTCACTGCGCTCGGCAGCGCGCGCGGCGATGTCGTCGCCCTGGACGGCGAGGTCGGCGACTCCACCCGCACCGAGGAGTTCGCCAAGGCCCATCCCGACCGGTTCTTCGAGTGCTACATCGCCGAACAGCAGCTGGTCGCGGCGGCCGTCGGCATGGCGGTGCGGGGCTGGCTGCCGTACGCCTCGACGTTCGCCGCGTTCCTCACCCGCGCCCACGACTTCGTGCGGATGGCGTCCATCAGCGGCTCCGGCATCAACCTGGTCGGCTCGCACGCCGGTGTCGCGATCGGCCAGGACGGGCCCTCCCAGATGGGCCTGGAGGACCTGGCGATGTTCCGGTCCGTGTACGGCTCGACCGTGCTGTACCCGTGCGACGCCAACCAGACCGCCCGGCTGGTCGCGGCCATGGCCGGCCTCGACGGCATCCGCTACCTGCGCACCTCGCGCGGCAAGACCCCGGTGATCTACGGCCCCGACGAGGAGTTCCCGGTGGGCGGCAGCAAGACGCTGCGCTCCAGCGAGGAGGACCGGCTGACGGTCGTCGCGGCCGGGGTCACCGTGCCCGAGGCGCTCGCCGCGGCGGACCGGCTCGCCGCGGACGGCATCCCGGTGCGGGTGATCGACCTGTACTCCGTCAAGCCCGCCGACGCGGAGACCCTGCAGCGGGCCGCGGAGGAGACCGGCTGTCTGCTCACCGTGGAGGACCACCGTGCCGAGGGCGGCGTCGGCGACGCCGTCGCGGAGGCCTTCGCCGACGGCCGGCCCGTGCCCCGGCTGGTCCGGCTCGCGGTGCGCACCATGCCGGGCTCGGCCGCACCGGACGAGCAGCTGCACGCGGCCGGCATCGACGCCGTGGGCATCGCGGCGGCCGCCAGGCTGCTGGTGGAGGAGGCGGTCGTGCGATGACCGACGCGGACGCCCGGAGCATACGGGCGGGCCGCCGCACGGTGGAGGTCCGGCGGCCCGGGAAGGTGCTCTTCCCGGGCGGCGCCGGCGCCGAGGAGTACACCAAGGGCGACCTCGCCGACTACTACCGGTCCGTGGCGCCGTACATGGTGCCGCACCTGAGAGGCCGTCCGCTGATGCTGGAGCGGTATCCGGACGGGCTCGACGGGCAGCGCTTCATGCAGAAGAACGTCCCTGAGCACTATCCGGACTGGATCACCCGCGTCGAGGTCCCCAAGGAGGGCGGCACGGTCACGCATGCCGTGTGCGACGACACCGCCACCCTCGTCTACCTCGCCGACCAGGCCTGCCTCACCATGCACCGGTGGCTCTCGCGCACCGACCGCGCCGGCGGCCCGGACCACCCCGACCGGCTCGTCCTCGACCTCGATCCTCCCGGCGACGACTTCGCCCGGGTGCGCGAGGCGGCAGGTTGGCTCAGGGAGCTGCTGGAGGAGCTGGGGCTGCCCGCCGCGGCCATGACCACCGGCTCGCGCGGCCTCCATCTCGTGGTCCCGCTCGACGGACGCCACGACTTCGACGAGGTGCGCCAGTTCGCCCAGGGCGTGGCACGGCTGGCCGAGTGCCGGCATCCGGACCGGCTCACCACCGCCTCCCGCAAGCGGGACCGTGGCGACCGGCTCTACCTCGACGTGCAGCGCAACGCCTACGCGCAGACCGCTGTCGCCCCCTACGCCGTCCGGGCCCTGCCGGGCGCGCCCGTCGCGGTGCCCCTAGCCTGGGAACAGGTGGACGATCCCGGCACCGACGCCCGCCACTGGACGATCGCGGACGCCGTGGACCAGGCGCACACGAACCCCTGGGCCGGTCTGCCGAGCCGCGGCCGGTCCCTCGAGTCCGCCCGCCGTCGTCTCGCGGCGCTGGATGGCTAATACACGTACCCCCTCCGGCCAGGCCTGACGGCCGGACCGCGACAGGCGAGGGCTGCCAGAGGTTTGGCCAAGGATGTGGCGGCCACACGCAGGGGAGAGGTGGCCATGTCGAACACAAAGAACACGCCCCAGTCACAGAGTTCACGGGAGTCACATGATTCTCATGACTCTCACAGCAACACAGAAAACACGGTGGACGACCAGCGTCCGACGCCCATGGAGGTGCTGCGCCAGGCGCGCGCCCAGCTCGCCGAACTGACCGGCCTCTCGCCGGAGTCGGTGTCCTCGTTCGAGCAGACGGAGGACGGCTGGTCGCTGGAGGTCGAGGTCCTGGAACTGGCGCGGGTACCCGACACGATGAGCCTGATGGCGAGCTACCAGGTCGACCTCGACCAGGACGGACAGCTCGCCGGATACCGGCGTGTCCGCCGCTACGAACGCGGAAGGGCCGACCCGCGGGGCCGATAGGCACCGCGCGTGTCCAGGGCCCGCACCGCGTACCGACTACTCAGGAGGAGGAATCGCCGGCATGACTGTTGTTCCGGCACAGCAGACCGGAGGCGGAGGCGGCAGCAGCGGCCTCTACGACGTGCTTGAGCTGGTCCTCGACAGGGGACTCGTGATCGACGCGTTCGTGCGTGTCTCCCTGGTCGGGATCGAGATCCTGAAGATCGACGTGCGGGTCGTCGTGGCCAGCGTCGACACGTATCTGCGCTTCGCCGAGGCCTGCAACCGCCTCGACCTGGAGGCCGGTCCGCACAAGAGCCCCGGACTGCCCGAGCTGGTCGGCGAGGTCACCGAGTCCGGCGCCCGCGGCAAGTCCAAGGGTGCGCTGTCCGGCGCCGCGCAGACCATTTCCGACGCCTTCAACCAGGCACGTCAGGAAGCGGAGGGCGAGTCCCGGCCGCGGCCCCGCAAGGCTCCGGCGCGCCGTAAGGAGGAGCAGGAGTGAGCACGTACGTCTACGGGATCACCAACCGCGCGCATCCGGCCCTGCCCGAGGGCATGACCGGCGTGGGAGAGCCGCCCCGGCCGGTACGGGTGCTCACGGCCGGGGAGCTGGCCGCCGTGGTCAGCGACGCCCCCGAGGACCTGCGCCCCAAGCGCCGGGACCTGCTCGCGCACCAGAACGTGCTCGCCGAGTCCGGCGCGGCCGGCTGCATCCTGCCCATGCGCTTCGGCAGCGTCGCCGCCGACGACGACGCGGTCACCCAGGTGCTCGGCGAGCGGGCCGACCACTACCTGGAGCGGCTGCGGGAGCTGGACGGCAAGGTCGAGTACAACGTCAAGGCCACGCACGTCGAGGACGCCGTCCTGCACCTGGTGATGGCCGAGAACGCGGACATGCGTGAACTCGCCGAAGCCAACCGTCGCGCCGGGGGCGGGAGTTACGACGACAAGATCCGGCTCGGCGAGATGGTCGCGGCCGCCGTCAAGGCCCGGGAGGCCGAGGACGCCGCCGAGGTGCAGCGTCTCCTCACGCCGGCCGCCGCCGCGGTCAGCACCGGCCCCGAGTCCACGGGCTGGCTGGTGAACGTCTCGTTCCTGGTCGCCCGGGACACGGCGGAGGACTTCCTGGCCATGGTCGAGCAGGTCCGCGAGAACAACCCGCACCTCGACCTCCGCGTCAACGGCCCCCTGCCGCCGTACAGCTTCGTCGAGCCCGGCCCCGCCCAGCCCGCGGGCACCACGGCGGGTGCGGACACCGGCGTGCAGTAGCGCGTCCGGCCCGAGCGGAAGGAGAACACCGTGGGACTGATCGGCGAAGTGCTGATGCTGCCCTTCGCGCCCGTGCGCGGCAGCGCGTGGGCCATCCGACAGGTGCTCCGCGAGGCGGAACGGATCTACTACGACCCCGCCACCGTGAGGGCCGAGCTGGCCCGCCTCGAGGAGCAACTGGAGGCGGGCGAGATCACCGAGGAGGAGTTCGACCGGCGCGAGGACGAACTGCTCGACCGGCTGGAGATCGCCCTGCGCTCCGGCGACACCACAGGCAACGGGACGTGAGATGAACCGCACCGCACTCGGCCTCGCCGTAGGGGCCGGATACCTTCTGGGACGCACGAAGAAACTGAAAATGGCGCTGGCGATGGGATCCCTGGTCGCCGGGAAGAAGCTCAACCTCGGCCCGAGGACGCTCGCCGACCTGGTGAGCCGGCAGCTGAAGGACAACCCGCAGTTCAAGGAGATCGGCGACCAGCTGCGCCAGGACCTGCGGGGGGTCGGCAAGGCCGCCTCCGGTGCCATGGTCGAGAGGCAGATGAACTCCCTCGCCGACCGCCTGCACGGCCGCACCGAGCAGGTTCGCGACCAGCTCTCCGGTGCGGTGCCCGCCGGTTCCGCCTCCGCCGAGGACCGGGACGACGAGGAGTCCGCGGACGAGTCCGGCCCGGACGAGACCGAGAGCCGGGACGAAGAGGGCCAGGAAGACAAGGGCGGCCGGGGTGAGGAGCCGCGCGGCGGCAAGCCCGTCAAGAAGGCCCCGCCGAAGAAGGCTCCCGCCAACAAGACCGCGGCGAAGAAGGCGTCGGCGAAGAAGGCGGCCCCCGCGAAGAAGGCGGCCGCGAAAAGGACGGACGCGGCTCGCAGGACGGCCGGCAAGAAGACGGCCGCCGCGTCCCGGCAGCGGAAGGGCGGTGACGACCGATGACCGAGACCCTCGGATCGGCCACCTCCGCGGCCGACAAGGCCACGGGTGCGGCCAAGGACAACCCGCTGACCGGTCTGGCCCACAGCGAGGCTGCCGACCGGCTGAAGGCGGAGGCCCAGGACTTTCTGGCCGCACAGGCCACGAAGATGCTCACCGGCCTCGGCCGCAAGCTCGGCGAGACCACGGGCAAGCTCAACGACATAGCCGAAGGCAACAGCCCTGGCTTCGCCAAGCTGGCGCTCGATGGCGGCCGCAAGCTCGCCGAGGGCAAGGGCCCTCTGCGCTCCGCGCTGGAGCTGGGCGGATCCCGCATGAAGGACAACGTGATGAACGCGGTCAGAAGCCTCGGCGGCAGCAAGGGCAAGAAGGGCGGCGCGGGCAAGAAGCCCACCGTCATCATGGAGTCCATCGACGTCGGCGTACCGCTGCGCACCGCCTACGACCAGTGGACCCAGTACAAGGACTTCAGCAGCTTCGCCAAGGGCGTCAAAAGCGCGAACCGTGCCGACGACACCCATTCCGACTGGCAGGCGAAGATATTCTGGTCCAGCCGTAGTTGGAAGGCGCAGACCACCGAACAGATACCCGACTACCGCATCCAGTGGACGTCGGAGGGTGCCAAGGGCACCACCAAGGGCGTGGTCTCCTTCCACCGGCTGGAGGAGAACCTCACCCGCGTCCTGCTGGTCATCGAGTACTACCCGACCGGCCTGTTCGAGAAGACCGGCAACATCTGGCGCGCCCAGGGCCGCCGGGTCAGGCTGGACCTGAAGAACTTCGCCCGCTTCATCACCCTCAAGGGCGAGGCGGAGGACAGCTGGCGCGGCGAGATCCGCGACGGCGAGGTGGTGCAAAGCCACGAGGACGCCGTGGCCGAGGAGGAACAGGAGCAGGAGGCCGAGGCGCCCGAGGACGAGGACACGGAGGACGAAGGCGCCGAGGGGGAGGCCGAGGAGTACGAGGGCGAGGAGGAAGCAGAGGACGAGGAGGAAGCAGAGGACGAGGAGGAAGCAGAGGGCGAGCCCGAGGAGTACGAGGCCGAGGACGAGGAGCCCTATGAGGACGAAGCCGAGGAGGGTGAGGAACCCGAGGGCGAGTACGAGGAAGAAGAGGAACCCGAGTACGCCGGAGGCAGGAGCCGTCGATGACGACGTCCAGCCGGTTCCCCGAGCCGTACGGCCACAGCAGTGGAGCCAACCTCGCCGACATCCTCGAGCGTGTGCTCGACAAGGGCATCGTGATCGCGGGTGACATCCGGATCAACCTGCTCGACATCGAACTGCTGACCGTCAAGCTGAGGCTCATCGTCGCCTCGGTGGACAAGGCCAAGGAGATGGGGATCGACTGGTGGGAGAGCGACCCGGCCCTGTCGTCCCGGGCCCGCCGCGACGAGCTGACCCGGGAGAACGCCGAGCTGAGGGAACGGCTGGCCCGGCTGGAGGAGCTGGAGCCGGGCCACGTGCCGAAGGAGGCCCCATGACCGGACTGCGCTATGTGTACGCCGTCTGCCACCCCTTCGGGACGCCCCTGCAGTCCCAGCTCACGGGCATCGGGGGCGTTCCGCCCGGGCTGCTGCACCACCACGGCCTGGTCGCGGTCATCGGCCAGGTCCCGGAAACCGATTTCAGCGAGGTGGCCCTCAAGGCCCACCTGGAGGACCTGGACTGGCTGGCCGCGACCGCCCGCGCCCACCAGGGCGTGATCGACGCGCTCACCACGGTCACCACCCCGCTGCCGCTCCGGCTCGGGACCGTCTTCAGGGACTGCAGCGGGGTGCGCTCGATGATCGAGGCCCGCGAGGAGGACTTCAGGCGCATCCTCGACCGGCTGGAAGGCCGCGTCGAGTGGGGTGTGAAGGTGTACCTGGAGGCCGAGCCCGCCGAGCCCGCCGAGCCCGCGCCGGCCACCGCAGCGAAGCCGGGGAGCGGTCGGGACTATCTGCGCCGGCGGCGCGAGAGCAGTCATGCCCAGGAGGAGAAGTGGCAGCGGGCCGAGGAGTTCGCCCGGTCGCTGCACGAGCGTCTGTGCCAGTACGCCGAGGATTCCCGGATGCACCCGCCGCAGAATTCCGCACTTTCCGCAGTGCCCGGCCGAAATGTCCTCAACGCGGCCTATCTGGTGCCCCGAATGCACTCCGAGGAATTCGTGGAACTGGTGGACCGCACAAAGGACGAGGCGCCCGGAATCCGGGTGGAACTCACCGGTCCCTGGGCCGCCTATTCATTTACGGGGGAGGGGGAGACGTGACCGTCGTGGAGCGGCGCGAGATCGCCCTTGTCGACCTGCTCGACCGGCTGCTCGCCGGTGGAGTCGTCATCACGGGCGACATCACCCTCAGGATCGCGGACGTGGACCTCGTGCGTATCGACCTGAACGCCCTGATCAGCTCGGTGAACGAGTCGGTCCCCTCGCCCTTCGAGCTGGTTTCCCCCTCTCCAGAGGAGCTCATGTGACCCGGCGCAACCGGCTCGACCTGGAACCCGACACGGTCGAGCGCGACTTGGTGAAACTGGTGCTCACGGTGGTGGAACTGCTCCGGCAGCTGATGGAACGGCAGGCCGTGCGCCGCTTCGACACCGGCGAGCTGACCGAGGAGCAGGAGGAGCGGATCGGGCTCACGTTGATGCTCCTGGAGGAGCGCATGGCCGAACTGCGCGAGCGCTACGGACTGCGGCCCGAGGACCTGAATCTGGACCTCGGGCCGCTCGGACCGCTGCTTCCCCGGGACTAGCTCATCTCACCACCGGTACCAGCGGCTCCTGCCGCCGGCGGCGGTCGTGCTGCGGACCAGGAAACCCAGCAGCCAGACCACCAGCACTGCCAGGGCAATCCACCAGAGAACCTTCACCGCGAATCCGACGCCGAACAGAATGAGCGCCAAAAGCAATACCAGCAGGATGGGAACCATAATGACCTCCTGCATTCCGGGTTTCCTGAATCTCGGGATTCAGGCTGCCTTACGGCACAGAATTTCCGCGTGCAGTACCGCGAACCAGCCGTCCTCCCGTCGGCCCCACTCCCGCCACGCCCCGGCGACGGCCCGCAGCTGTGCCTCCGTCGCGTGACCGCCTTGCGCGGCGCGTTCCGCGTAGGAGGAGGCCAGGGTGCGGTCGGCCCACAGGCCGCTCCACCAGGCCCGCTCCTCGGCCGTGGCGAAGGTCCAGGTGCTGGAGGTGGCGGTGATGTCGGTCAGCCCGGCGGCCAGCGCCCATGCCTTCAGCCGGCGCCCGGCGTCGGGCTCGCCGCCGTTGGCCCGGGCCACCCGCTCGTACAGGTCCAGCCAGTCGGTGAGGCCCTCCACCGCCGGGTACCAGGTCATCGCCGCGTAGTCCGCGTCGCGTACGGCGATGAACCCGCCCGGCTTCGTCACCCGGTGCATCTCGCGCAGTGCCTGTACCGGGTCGCCGACGTGCTGCAGCACCTGGTGGGCGTGGACCACGCAGAAGGTGTCGTCCGGGTGGTCCAGGGCGTGCACGTCGGCTACCGCGAAGTCCACGTTGGTCAGGCCGCGCCCGGCGGCGGTGGCCCGGGCCTGTTCCAGGATGCCCGGCGCGTGGTCGACGCCGGTGACGTGGCCGTCCGGGACCAGGGCCGCCAGATCGGCGGTGATGGTGCCCGGCCCGCAGCCGATGTCCAGGATTCGCATGTGGGGCTTCAGGGAGCCGAGCAGATAGGCCGCGGAGTTCTCGGCGGTCCGCCAGGTGTGCGACCGCAGCACCGACTCGTGGTGCCCGTGCGTGTAGACGGCGGTCTCCTGCGCTTTCGGCATGGCTGCTCCCCTTCGTCACCCTCGTCCGGGCCTTCGTCGCCCTCGCCCGGGCCGGTACGCATCACCGTACGCGCGGATGCCGAATAATGAGACCGCCATTTCACATACTGGTCTGACGCTACGTCATCCTTGTCTGATGGTGCGTCAGGAAGCAGTGCGCAGCGGGCGGTAGACCGTCAAGGCCTCCGGCAGCTTCTCCAGGGTCACCTCGCCCGACACGGTGGTCACCTCGCCGTCGTACGCCATCGGGGTGCCCGGCGCGAGACCGGTCACCCGCAGCCGGGTCACCTGCACCGCCGAGTGGGCCGGAGAACGGGTCAGCGGACCCGCGGCGGCCGCCGCCAGCAGCCGCAGCGCGGGCCGCCGGCTGCCGTGCACCACCCGCACATCCAGCAGACCGTCC